>JBGOYH010000167.1:0-4651 GCA_041479575.1 Bathyarchaeia archaeon | reverse complement strand
TCATCCTAATCTTAGGCGTAAGCGAAATTGTGTATGGCGTTAACCAAAGACCAGCTGAAGCTGGCGAGGAAGAAGCCGAGGCGGAAACTGAAGAAGAAGCGCCAGTGTCAGCGGAAGCTGGAGAAATGGAACAGGCCGACGTACTCTATGACCAGCTCTTGGACAAATACATAGACCACTGGGGGATCCCAACCGGACCGCAACTTCTTGACGATGAGATAAAAGCCTACACTTGGCATGGAGACACATTTGAACAAGCCGTAGCAAAAGTGTACAAACGCCAACAGAAGAAGCGTTAAGAAATCGATTTCACAGGCAGTTGAAACATTGTTCCACAAGTTTTTTACACGCGTAACGGCGAGTAGAGAATTGGAGGGTCAGAAATGCAAACAACCAAATTCTTCACAATCGACCTTACCGAGATCAGAGGAAAAGGCGATTTCAACTGCCCCAAATGTGGAATAAAGATATCTCCAGATGAAAAGACAGAGAAAACCTACAAGATCCTCGAAGCATTGATGAAAGAAAACCAATTAGAGGGCATAATGCTTCAATGCAGCAGATGTGAAAGCCAAATACATCTGACCGGGTTCCGCGTCTTAAACATGACAAGATAACTGCACAACAGGTGTCTCTCAGGCTTCTGTTTTTCAGCGAGCGCCAAAACGTATTGCAGCAACTTTTGAAGTCAAGGCTAATCCTCGGTCAGACAGAGAACCGACATCGGTGGCAGACTCCACTACTGGCGGATAGTTATGGACCCTGTTTGTGTTTCCGCGATCAATTTTCCGGTTCCTGCGCCGATTCGGCCCATGTATTGTCCTCGTTCACAACGGGCATCAGCCAACTCGGGAATGCAAGTAACCCGTCCAAGATGCGAGTAGGCTTCAACCGTAAGGTCTGATTTGCCTGTTAACTTGAGTTCTATGGATCCAGTGCTTGTTCTAAACCAGTTCTCGCCGCTTGAGAGAGCACCAACGAATCGTATCGGGCCCGTAGTATTGTGGACTGAAACTGTTCCATTAACATTTTCCAAGGTAACAGGGCCAGTAGTGCTGTCGACCGTGACTGCACCGGTGATGTTTTGCAGGTCGATGGCCCCTGTCTTGCCGTTGGCTTTGATTGTGCCTTCACAATTTTCTATGAAGACTTTCGCGACGGACGATTCAACCGTAGCTGTGCCTTTTATTCCATTTACTGTGACTTGGTCGAGACTCGCGTCAAGTTCCAAGTCGGTCTCTTTGGGCACTGAAACGGTAATGTCAGCTCTTGGGCCGCCTGAAACGAAGTAGTGTGGCCACCTGAAAGGATGAACCAGAGCACGACACTTAATTGATACCGTGTTGCCCTCTTGTGAGACATTCCAGTCCAAATCCTCAGGTTCTTTAAGATCCAAATCAACAGTCACTTCGCCTTCACCAGCCGCCTTAACATCAACATGCCCGGGAGCACGATTCACTATGACGACTTTCGGTTTTCCTGCAACCTTCAAGGTCTGGTGTTGCCGCGCAGGCACGGCTTCTCCTTCCGCAACAGGAGTCCCACATTTTGCACAGAAATTAGCATCCGCGGGTAATTCTGCTCCACATTTCCTACAATAAGGCATGTTTTCGATCAAACTCCATGATGATGTCTTTGGGTCAGAGCTGAAATATGTGATTTGCGCAATTTCAGGTTTTGGGTATGCTCGAAAAACCCTGTGTTTTTGTTGAATTTCGCGGTAGCTTTAAGCAAAGCAAAAGATAGACTGATAATGAACAGAGCGCGAAGGACAAATGAAAATCCTCTTTGTTGAACCGCCAAAAGATTTTTGGTTTGTGATGGGAGAGTATCTGCCGCCGCCTTACGGAATTATCCAGCTTGCAGCTTTCCTTGAGAACAGAAACAAAGAAGTTGAGATTGAAGTTCTCGACTGCAACGCCCAGCAAGTGGACTGGCAAGGTCTCGAAAAGCACATTGCATCTTCCAACCCCGATATTGTAGCATCAAGTTCATTGTCCACGTGCAACACTTATGCAGTCGTTAGAACGCTTGAAACCGCCAAAAAAGTGAACCCAGACATCCTCACAGTTACAGGAGGACAACATTTCACAGCAACTGCAGAAGACAGCCTACGTGCATATCCTGAAATAGACGTCATAGTCCGAGGAGAAGGCGAAGAAACACTAGCTGAACTCGTGGCAAACAGAGACAAGAAAGCAACTTTTTCACAGATCAAGGGCATATCATTCAGACATCAAGGAAAAGTAGTCCACAACCCGCAGAGACCGCTTATTGAAAATCTTGAAAATCTCCCATTTCCAGGCTACCATTTGGTGAAAGACATAGTTCACAAATACCATTTTGCAGCAATGGCTGGGCGTGACGCACCTTACGCGCTTGTTGAAGGATCACGTGGATGCCCATGCGAATGTACTTTCTGCACACAGTGGCGGCATTGGCAGGGCAAATGGAGATTGAAATCACCCAAACGCATCGCTGATGAAATCGAGTTCTGCTACCACAATTTCGGAAGCAGGTTTGTCTGGCTTACCGATGACAATTTCGGCGCGGGCTCCCGAGCTAACGATCTAGCGGAGGAAATCATTAAACGCGGAATCACAGAAGATGTGACGTGGTTTGTCCAGTCAAGATGCGACGACATCGTCCGCAACAAGGAAGCCCTACCTAAACTGCGAAAATCAGGGTTAAACTGGGTTCTTCTCGGTGTAGAAAACTCGGAGCCTTCAACACTTCAGACCTTCAAAAAAGGCATAAGACCTCAAGACGCACAAGAGGCGGTTAAACTGTTGAAAGAGAACGACATTTTCGCGCATGCCATGTTCATAATCGGCGAAAGAAAAGACACCGCCCAATCGATCGCTCGCTTGCGCGAATTCGCAAACCAGCTGGACCCAGACTTCGCGTTGTTCGCAGTCCTGACACCTTTTCCAGGCACGCAGGTGTTCGAAGAAGCTCAGCGCAACGGTTGGATCGAAGACGACAACTGGTCACACTACGACATGATTCACGCCACAATGCCCACAGAAACACTTTCAGTCAAACAAGTACAAGAAGAACTGTACAAGTGTTACAGAAGCTTTTACGGTTCCTGGAAACGCAGATTTCAAGGAGTCTTTTCTTCTAATGAACTGAAAAGAAGGATCTTCTTGCATATGGCGAAGAGAGGGATAATAGCCCAATTGAGAGAACTGTTCTGAGCGTTTGGATTACTTGTTGTCCAGCGATTTCTTGAACTCCGCCCAATCGATGCGTATCGTGCCGTTCGGCGGATGTGGCTCGGCGTAACAGGAATTCATAACGCCGTTACGGAATTCTATAACGCTTGAAAAAGCTCGATTTGAAACGCTTTGAGGAAAAGAGGAGTGGACCGGTGGGGATTTGAACCCCAGACCTCCTGAGTGCAAGTCAGGCGTTCATACCAACTGAACTACCGGCCCACGGTGATTCTTTCAGAAAACAACCAGCGGTATGGAATTTAGAGCTTTCGGTCCATCTTCATCTCTGTTTTTGAGAATTCGGATGATTCTAGAAAATATTCAAGGACTAATGTAACAAAAAAATTAGAATAATTAGGTTGCTATGAAGGAGATTAGCTTAGACTAGAATCTTCTTCTTGTGGTTCTTTTCTTAGACCAGCAATCTCGGCAGTAAACAGGTCTGCTTGGGTCAGGTTTGAAGGGTACTTCACATTCCTTTCCACAATCAGCACAAACTGCCTTATGCATTTCTTTCTCTGCCATTTTACTATTTCAACTCCTTTGATCGATTTGTGCAGAAACTGCTTCTTGCACGAGGCACAAATCATGGTAACGTAACTTATAAAACTTGTCATCAAAAAAAAACAACATCATACTCCGGCTTCTTCCAAGGATTCTCAACTTGTCTTCACAGAAAACCTGAGTCGACCAAACGCAAAATCCCTGCACAGCCATGCATTTCAGGACAGCAAGGTTTTAAGTCGGATCATTATACCTTGATTCTTCCAAACGGTGAAATAAATGGTCGATTCGAGAATCGAAAAACTCGCACAACTCTGCGTACACTACAGCGTCAACGTTAAACCCAACGAACAAGTGATCATACAGGGAACCGAAAAAGCTTTCCCACTCATTAACGAAATCTACAAGGAATGCCTACTAAGCGGTACACACCCGTTTGTTCTAGCAAATCTCGACCTTCAATACACATTCTTCAAATACGCAAAAGAACACCAACTCACGTTTGCTCCCCCATTCATGAAGTTCATAACCGAAAACACAGACGTGAACATAAGCATATTCTGCGAACCAAGCCCAAAAGGACTGTCAAACGTAGACCCAGCGAAATTCAGAATGCGCGCAGCATCGAGAAAAGAGCTGATGGAAATCTTCCACAAACGAGTCGCAGAAGGCAAACTCAGATGGACAGGCTTACCCTACCCCATCAACGCTGAAGCACAAGAAGCCTCCATGTCACTCCAAGAATACGAAGACTTTGTGTACGGCAGCTGCCTAGTCGACAGAGAAGACCCCATCGCAGAATGGAAAAAAGTACACCAACAGCAACAGAAAACCTGCGATTTTCTGAATCAAGCAAGCGAAATCCGCGTAGTAGGTGAAGACACAGACTTGACTTTCAACGTGAAAGGAAGAAAATGGATAAACTGCAG
>JBGOYH010000166.1:0-4699 GCA_041479575.1 Bathyarchaeia archaeon | reverse complement strand
GTTGACCATTGCTTTGGCAGTTACCTTTGTTTCTAGCCTATACCCTGCGATGAGGTTCGCAAACAAGCCATTGTTAGAGATGATGAGGCCAGGTTAGTGCCTGTTCTGTTTCCTAACTGGGGAAGAAGTTTCGCTAGAGAAGGCTCTTTTGGCTGGAAGATGATTTCTTAACATCTCCTAATTTGATGGAAAGTAGTGAATCTGCGTACGCTGGCAGTTGATTCAGAAAGTCCTGCAACCCAACTATGGGAACAACGGGGACGCCTCCATAGAATTTCGACTCATCTGTTATCAGTGATAGAATGACGGGAACGAACTTTGGCGAGCTCCATGATACACATTCAATCTTGATTCTTGGATTAGGAAGGGACTCAGTTAAGGCACGAACCCTTTCTACCTGCTCTTTGACAACTTTCTCCAATGTTGACTTATGCAGTCCATGGTGCCAATGCTTGCAATCTACACACACAACTAACGGTTTTCTACAGCCTACAATGTCTATTTCATACTTCCTTCCGCTGTGCTTGAAGTGCAGATTCTTCAGTACCGAATAACTATTATGTTCAAAAGCAACAGCCGCCATCGCCTCGAACTCCTTCCACCGAAGAAGATCGCTTACCCTTTCAATGTCAGCCCCTGCTCTAAGTGCGCGAACGGCCAGCTCCAGGCGTTGCACGTCACTAGTTTCAACCATGTTGTCTTGAACATTAACCAGACCATCATTTTGCAATTTTCGCAGCAATTCCCTGACGACTCCTGCAGGAAACCTGACGTCCTTATTGATGGTTTCATGTGAAACAGGTCCATCTTTGGTCAACTTGAGGATTGAAATTAACATGTCCGTTTCAACATTCAACCGAAGACCTCCCCGGGTTTTAGATCAAGACGGCAAGAATGGCGTCCGTTCATCGAAGGTTTAAAAGCTTTGCGGTCAAGTTCGTCAATTGGGCGAGAAGACGAGTTTTGCCGCAGTGAAAGGGGGCGTGTGACAGCGAGTTCATTCAATCTCGAACCTCATGATTGGTCTACTGTATGAACGACGAGTTACTTCCATGAAGCCAGCTTTGCGAAATGATGACATAAGGCCTGTGTAGGCAAATGGATCAGGGGTCAGCTTTCTTCCGGGGTCTACCGGGTATCCTTCGATAGTTTTTCCATCATGCACTCTCACGAATTCAACGACTGCGTGCAGGAGTTTGGTTGTAATTCCTTTATGCCTGAATTTCTTTGCGACAAAGAAGCAGACGATTGACCAGACTCGTTTGTCGTCAACTCTCTTCAGTAATCGTGACCTCTCCAACGTAGGATATTCTTCTCTAGGTGCAACCGCGCACCACCCAACTGGTTCGTTCCGTGCATAAGCAAGAATGCCTGGGGTTTTGCCTGAATTTATTATGCTCTTCAAAGCTTCTCGGTTTGCCTCTCCTTTGTTCTGAATGAATTGAGCTCTTGGCACCCTCCACCACATGCACCAACAACCTCCACACGCTCCCCGTGGGCCAAACAGCTTTTCAAGATCGGCCCAACGCTCCAGAGTCAAAGGATGGAATTCTAAACCTGAAATCTCACGGTTTACATGCGACATCGAATCATCACCTTCTCTTGACAAACGCGCAAGCTAGTTTTTATTTGTATCTTTAATTAGCGGCGCAGGAATATTTAGTTTCACGAGTGAGTTACTTGACTTGGATAAAGGCAATTCTGTTCGACCTGCATAACACGCTCGTTTACAAGAAGGACAATGTGGAATTTGAAGAGGTTTCAAAATATCTGTTCAGCAAAGACTACGAAATATCGTCGCAGCAATTCGAGGCGGCATGGTCTTTCGTCAGCTTCATAGATTACCCGAAGTATGGATACAAGGACTGGCGTTCTTACTTGTCGCGGATTTTCTGGCGACTCAACGTCAAAGTCGATGACAAAACACTTGATCAGGTCATCGAGCTCTTTGAGAGCACGCCTTACAGACTATATCCAGACGCTGCTGAAGCCGTGGTGAAAGCAAAGAAACATAGGTTCAAAACCGCCATAGTCACAACGATTGCACACTTCAAATTCGAAAAGGCAATTGAACCAATCAGGAACTACATTGACTTCGTAATGACTGGTTATGAGGCAGGGGTTGACAAGTCAAATCCGGAGATGTACTTGAAGGTCTTGGAGATTCTGAACGTCGAACCTTGTGAAGCCGTTATGATAGGAGATGAGATGAGGCTAGATGTCCTGCTTCCCAAGCGATTGGGCATTAACGCCATTCTACTGGACCGGGAAGGCATAAACAAGACAGGAGCCGTTGATGCTTTTGTATACAACCTGAATGAGGCCATGGATTTCGTATTGAGCCACTATCGAGAACGAGGATGACCGCCCTTCGCTCTACAGGCATTTGAGCATAGCTTCTGCTTTCTTCAGGTCCACTCCGGTGTTTACGTTGAAGAATGTATTGAGTCCAGGATCCAATTGCTCAAGCACGAGTGTCGACACGTAACGTACGTTCCGCAATCTGTCTACCATTGCTTGCATTTTCACTTCTCCTGAGCATAATGCATTCCGAGCGACTTCCAACGCGGGCTTTGTGCAATACACTGCCTGCAATGGTTCAATATGGCAATTTGGCCAACGTGGGATAGCTGCATTTCTGTTTATGCACAAATCCAGCAAGAGCTGGAGAATGTCCCTCGATGCGAATGGGGTGTCGCAGGCGAGGAGGAGAGAATATTTTCCACATGCTTGTTCAAAACCCATTGACGCTCCTGCCAGCGGTCCATGGACCCTTGCGTCATCAATAATGACGTTTGCGTCTGAACCCAAGGTTTTCATATACTTTTCAGCTTGGGCCTTGGAGCTCACGATCACTAGTGTTTCATCAACAAGGTTCTTGATTTTGTCTAAGACGTATCGAATAAGCGGTTTGTTGGCCAGCTGGACAATTCCTTTATCCTGACCCAGTCTACTAGAAACTCCGCCTGCAAGGACAATTGCGGATTTTTCCAATAGTAGGTTATCTCCGTTAGTGTCGGGAAATGGTTAGAGTATCCTTCTGGTTGTATAAGGTTTTTGCATGGAATATTTCAAGCAAAGCCAGCGTTTCGCCGGGGCCGCTGACATTGCAGTTTTTGCCAGAAATATTGCTATTTTCGAGGTAAGATCAGCTCATACCCTCTATTTTGTTCGTCATTTCTTCGACGATTTTCGTGAACGGATGATCAGGCTTGTCTTGAGCGAAGATGAATCCTCCTTCTGCCTTTAGAACATCACAGAAACATGGCACTATTCCTAGAGGTGGGACTTGATAGACGTCCCTAAGTCTGTTCTTTACCTCTTCTTTTCCGCTTTTCACTGAACCGTCCAGCACCTTGTTAAGGACAAGCTCTGTTTTCTTCTCAAACAGGTCGTAGAGCTCTCTTAGCATTCGTCTCGTTCCATCAACGTCTGACCGGTCGAAGGTGGTGACAACAAGCACTAGATCTGCGCTAACTATGGCATTTATAGATGAATACTGAAGTCCAGGGCTCGTGTCGAATAGTAGATAGTCGAAGCCTTTCTCGTTTAACAGTGAAGTCCTGAGTGCCAAGAGTCTTCCTAGGGCTCGCATCTCCCATTTTCTGTCCTTAGCGGACATGTCCCTTATTGCTTCCGTCGATGGATTGGCAAAACCTACAAAAAGCGTCCCGCTGTTATCGATTCTACTGCTCAGATCTATTAGCACTTTGTTGATTTCGCACACTCCGTTCAAATAGTCGTTGAGCCAATATTCCGCTTTGTCAATCTTTAGAAGCGTAGCAAGACTCGGA
Source organism: Bathyarchaeia archaeon (assembly GCA_041479575.1). Classification (GTDB taxonomy): domain Archaea; phylum Thermoproteota; class Bathyarchaeia; order Bathyarchaeales; family Bathycorpusculaceae; genus DASPPK01. Next base: position 905 of record JBGOYH010000166.1, on the reverse strand, counting down.
GCACGAAAGTCGAGATCAAACAAGCAAACCTTTTTTCCATGCTTGGCCAAAGTCGCTGCCATGTTGACTGACAGAAGTGTTTTTCCGGTTCCGCCTTTGTAAGAGTGAACCGCAACAATCTTACCCATTCACTATCACTCCTGTTTTCCCCTGTCGACGAAAAAGTAGGCTTTTCTTCCTTGTCTTTCCTTTTTCAGGTGCCCCATTATTACAAGCTGGTTTAGGTAAGCACTTTCCACGGCTCTTGCTCTCTTGGTCTGTTGAGCGATTTCATCTGCTGTGGCGCGGCCCAGTCTGCAAACCGCCATGGCTGTTTTTCGGAGATGGTCGGGCATTGAAAGCAACGTCATTACGTCTAAGGGCGCATCTTTGAGCGTTGGCTGAACGTCTTTTCTGTCATGTTTCTGAAGTTCAATCATGATTTCTGTCTTTTCGTTCAATCTCTCAAGGTTCTCTCTTATTTTTTCAAGGACCTGTAAGGGTTTTTTCCCAAGAACCTCTTCTTTCGCCAAGTGTCTTTCCTCTATGTGTTTTACAAGTGTACAAGAGGACTAATGGACACGCATTTATTAAGTCTTACGAAACATACATCGTGATTTACAAGACAAACTGTGAAACCCGTTAAACCATCCACAAAAGCTTCTTCGTTGTGATTTCCGCGGTGGAATCCTCGAAAAAAGAACCTTGGAAGCATGTTTTAAGCTGTACGGTAGAGCATAGTCTAATGCAGACAATACAAAATGTGGTGGTGGCTGCCAAAAAAGTTGGGAGGTTGTCTAGTAAGGTACGGGCATTCCGTTGCTTAGCGCGCGTGCTTCTTCGATTATGGGCAGAACTTGTTTCAGCTCTCTGAAGTACTTGAGGACGGTTATGCCTCTCTGAGTCACGGCGTAGACAGTGCGTCG
>JBGOYH010000165.1:0-4722 GCA_041479575.1 Bathyarchaeia archaeon | reverse complement strand
CTACGCTTTCGACATATTCTTTTTAAGTGTCTGTCTTCACATTGTTTTTTTGGCGATATGATATGTCAATCCGAAATCCTACCAAAAGTAGGGTCTTCGGGAGACATGTCCCGATCGCTGCAGACAAAAGTGTAGCTGGCAGAGATGATGCGCAGAAGAGCGATATGTATCTCTGCACGTATCTTCATAGCGAGAATTGTGCGCTCTAGCTAGTGCTTCGTGTTCTTGCTCACGCTTCTTCGCATCTCATCAAGTGTCTCTTTTGCCTTGGACGCTTGTTCATGGAGTTTGGAGAGCTTTTCGCATTTGTAGTCGTCACAGTAAGCACAGTTCTTCACATTCTTCTCTTGTCCGCATTTTCTTATCTCGCATATGGTGCAATAATTGAAGATGCGTGTTCCTCTCGTCAGACAACCGTCACAGTTAATGTCTTCCGCCTTGAACGCGTGAACGTACTCTTTTGTCCACAATTCCGCCACTTTCTTCCTTTCAGCATCGTCATTCATATTTGTCGCTTTGAAAGTTGGGCAGTCAGAGCAAGTTATTCCACAATAAGCTATAATTTTCTCCATACAGATCACCCACGTGGAATTAAGTTGTGCACGATGCAACTCATATTTGTAGCGCGTGTGAAAACATTTAATTCGTGTAACCTGCATCCAAGCGTAGAAAAGCGAGGGAAACAATGTGCAGGTTATCAAAACTGAAAAGGCCCCGTTGCCTGTTGGTCCCTATTCCCAGGCTATAAGAGCTGGCAATTTTCTGTTCATATCGGGACAGGGCGCTCTTAATCCCAAGACTAGAAGAATAGTTGACGGTGATATTGAAGCACAGACAAAGCAAACGATTGAGAATATGAAGGCAATACTCACCGCATCTGGCATGTCGGTAAGCAACGTAGTCAAGGTCACCGTGTTTCTGAAGGACATCAAAGATTTCAAAAAGATGAACGAAGTTTACAGCACATATTTCAAGAGCGATCCTCCAGCGCGAACAACTGTTCAGGCACAGCTGCCTGTGCCAGAGTGGCTCGTAGAATTAGACGTCGTTGCCTGCTCCATCTGAAGGAACACGGGCGAGGCACTGTTAGAGCGCGCTATCTCTTCTGGTGTTCTTCTTGTGCTTGAATTTGTTTCTCAAGAAGAACCAGATGCGCTGTCCCGTGCTCCTCAGATCCAAAGTCCAATTGACTTAGCGTTTTCTCAAATCTGCTTTCAAATGTGCAGACAATCGATTTGAACCCACGTTCCAGACCCATTGTCACATTATATGACAGTTGAGATACAAAGCCTCGTGAATCATGAGCGTAAACTGTGAAATTCCACATTTGGTTCGGTCCTTGTCTGGCATGGCCAATTGACAGTGAATCTGCTTTCCCGTTTTTTGATGCAATGTAGAACTTGTGGTTCTTGCCAATCTGTTTAAGATTTTGAAGCTCGTTGTCTAGAGCCTTCCAGTCGTAGATTAGAATCCCATAAGGGACTATGCTTGGATTGGTCTTCAGCAGTCTGTAAGTCCTTGCAGGACTTGTTTCTTCTATTGGAGGGTAGCCTCGGATCGGAGGCGCTGTTCTTGGGTTCATGCTCCAGAAAACAGCCATTTCGAAGAGTTTTGAAAATCCGGCTGCTTTGGCAAGTTTCAGAGAAGCTGTATTTTCGTCAGAGGTCGTGTAACGAAGGCGATGGACACGCAAGTGCTCAGCCTTCTTGACTAGATAATCGGTGATCTCGTTTGCAAACCCTTTGCCTCTGTATTCAGGATGCACCCTCAGGCCTTCCATCCAACCAGTTCGTCCATCCTCCACGAGCCGCAAGTTGCCTACAGCCACAATGTGACCATCAGCTTCCACGCCGTAGAAATGGCACTTCGGGTCCTTCAGCCACTCGTAAGCAACCGATGACAGGTAGTCGTGTCCATCCCATATATGCCTAGATATTTCTTCTATATCGTCGCGATCCGACGGAAGCAATCTTCTGATCGTTGCAGGCATAGTCTTGACCATTGTCTTTCTTGCCTATTTTGATTTTTGTAAGGTCTAGAGAAATAAGCAAATCTAAAAAACCAGGTACAACTTACTGTATGGCAGGTGAAGTGTTTGCCTAAAACTCTTGGCTTTTACTTCGGTACAGCAGTATTCTTTATCGGTGTTTTAATGACGGCAATCGGAATCGAAAATCTCGTTGTTCAACGCATGGACTTCATAATACTCGCGGCTTTGATTAGTGGGATTGCCCTCATCATAATCGGCTACGTAGTTGGGAAAAGAAAGGGTGCACAAGATACCCGTTCTTGACACTAGGCACGCTCGGCTCCCTTCCTTATCCTCGGGAAAAACCTTCCTGTTCTTTCCTGATATCTTCGATACTCGATCGACCGAAAGACCGTTCAGCATGTTATAAGAATACAACAACGACCACCATAAAAGAATGTCAGCATATAGACTTGAAACTCTTCTGAACGAAGACTTTTTGCGGCAAAGGCAAATAAGACGGGGAGATTGAGGTTAGCTCTGAGTTGAAAGGTCATGTCTGGAACCGAGAGTCTGCTTCCATTCCTCAAAGAGAAGAAGAAAGGCGACAAAGAACAGCCGACAATAATCGTTGATAGTCGTGAAGCATCCAGTGCATCGAAAATTGTTAAAGGACTCATAGAACGCGGCGTCTGTGTTAAGACTCAGATTTTAGAGAAAGGCGATTATATCTTGTCTGACGTGTGTGCCGTAGAACGGAAAACGGTCCAAGATTTTGTTTACACTCTTACACGACGTTTCCTTTTCGAACAACTGTTCAGGCTGAAAGAGGTATACCCAAAATCGCTGATACTACTAGAAGGCTATTTGCCCATCATCTACAAGTACAGCAAAATCCAGCCTGCTTCGGTTTGGGGCGCAATGTTCAACCTTGCCAGAAACGGCATAGCAATAATAAACACAGCATCCTACAAGGAGACGGTTGATTTTCTTTACGTAGCCGCGCGTCAAGAACAGATAATTGAGAAACGCACGCCGACGGTTCATCCCTTCAAGAAAGTAGATACTATCGCTGATGCTCAACTATACTTCGTTGCCAGCCTACCCAACGTGGGCAGAGAAAAAGCCTTGTCAATCCTCAAATGTTACCAGACTCCACTGAACGCCATGATAAATGTTGATGGTTGGTCGGAGGCGGTCTATGGACTTGGACCTAAAATAAGCAGTAAGGCTAAAGAGGTGCTAAACACCCCCTTTACGGAGTGAACGGAAATGGATATTGAAGTCTCGCCAACGAAGAAAGTAATCATTCTTGGTGTAGATAGCCGGTCCAGAGACAATGTTGCTTGGTGTGCCGCGTCCTATGGAGCGACCAGGCTGTACTGGATAGACGGTTACCTGCTGTGCCTGGAAGTGTACGAAAAATCCTTCGAACAGGAAATAAAGAAGAAGGAATTTCCGATAAGTCAAGTTTGCTATGTCAAGTTTCCGAAATATGAGAAGTTGTACGAGATCGACAAAAGCTTCCAGATTCCCGTCGTCAACGTTTCTGACATGAAGTTGTTCAAAAACGTACTGAAAGCGATACTGGAATACGAGAAAACAAATGTCGCGTCTTCAGACTGCGAAGGAAACTAAGCTTTCTTGTGCCCCTCTTTCACGCTTTCATAGCCCAGTTCAAAGGCTTTGAGGTTAATCTCAACATGTTTCGTTGGTACAAGCTCGCGGACAGCTTCTATCAAGCTTTGCTTTTTCACTGGTAACATACCGGTTCCGGCCAAAGCACCTAACAATACGACGTTTTGCGTCAGACTGCTTCCCGCCTTATTTGCCAATTGTGCCGCGTCAATCAAAACTACTTTTTCTGTGAAAAGGTGGACTTTCTGAACGATCTGGTCCAGACCCGGATATTTCACGTTCTTAGCAGCCAGTTCGGTAGGTGGAATCTTCTCAGTATTCATGATCACAAGCGTTTTTCCTGAAACATACTTCAGATTTCGCACCGTCTCAAATGGTTCAAACCCCAAGAGCACGTCTGCTTGCCCCTCTAACACCGTTGGTGCCAGAACATTGTCGCCTATCCTTACCGTGGTAACTACAGCGCCACCGCGCTGAGCCATGCCATGGATTTCGCTGACTCTAACGTTCAATGTATCTTTGACTGCGGCCATTCCCAGGGCTTCAGATGCTAGAAGCGTGCCTTGTCCACCGACGCCTGCCAGAACGATGTTGAACTCTTTCATTCTGCACAACTCCCTTCGATTGCTTTGTATGGGCAAACTGAAATGCACAGTCCGCATCCACTGCAGAAAACCTCGTCGATTTTCACTTTTCCTTCTTCCACTACAATGGCGGGGCAGGCCAACAGCTTGATGCACGCCATGCAGTCATTGCATTTGTCAGTGATCTTGGCTTGAATAGTCTTGACGCCTCTCCGCCGCTTTTCTTTAATGTCCATTAGCGTACATGGAGAACGGAAAACAACAACCGAAGGTCCAGACTGCCTAACAGCTTCTTTCAACATTGCTGTGGCTTCTTTTGTTTCGAAGGGGTTTACTACTCTGACATATTTGACGCCGCATCCTTCAGCGACCTTTTCAACAAGGACTTTTTCTGCTGGACTTTGCATGCCTGTTATACCTGTTCCTGGGTGTGGCTGATGCCCGGTCATAGCAGTGGCTTGATTGTCAAGAACTGCGACGACGAGCTTGCTGTTGTTGTAAACAGCGTTTACCAGTCCTGGGATTGCTGCG
>JBGOYH010000164.1:0-4749 GCA_041479575.1 Bathyarchaeia archaeon | reverse complement strand
CGAGGCGCTGATAACTGAAAGCACTAATCCATTCAAGGGCTGCATGGACCCACAGAAACTCAAGAATGTGATCAAGAAATACGGCAAAGACAAGATAGGCTTCGTGCGAATGGAAGCTACAACCAACCTGATCGGCGGACAACCGTTCTCAATGAAAAACCTGAAAGAGATAAAGCAAATATGCGTCGAAACCGGTCTGCTTCTCGTGATAGATGGAAGCCTAATCTCTGAAAACGCCTACCTGATAAGACAGCGCGAAAAAGGATTCGAAAGCAGGACAGTCGCAGACATAGTCAAAGAGATGTGTAGCGTCGCGGATATTTTCTACATGAGCGGAAGAAAAAACACATGCGTCAGAGGCGGCTGCATAGCAACCAACAATCTGAAGCTTTTCGAACAAATACAACCATGGCTTCCAGTGTATGAAGGCTTTTTCACTTATGGCGGCATGTCCATGAGGGAAGTTGGAGCAATGGCTGTCGGAATGAGGGAAATGGTGGACCCTGAAGTTGCAGGTTGCTCGGTTGAGCAAATCAAATATTTCGTCAACAAACTCGCCAAAGCCGGCATCCCAGTAGTGACTCCACCAGGTGGATTGGCATGCCATCTTGACGCAATGAAGTTTCTACCACACATTCCTCAGACCCAGTATCCAGCAGGAGCATTGGCTGCTGCGCTTTTCATCTCCTCAGGAATAAGGAGCATGGAAAGAGGCACCATTTCAGTTGACAGAGACAAAGAAGGGAAAGAACTCCTTGCCGACATTGAACTCACAAGGCTTGCGTTGCCCAGAAGAGTCTACACGGTGTCACACATTGAATATGCAATTGACAGGATAAAATGGCTGTATGCGCACAGAAAGCTCGTGAAGGGCCTGAAATTTGTATCTGAACCACCAGTGCTCAGGTTCTTCCTTGGAAAACTGAAAGCCTTGGACAACTGGGGAAAAGACCTAACAGAAGCATTCAAGAAAGAAGTAGGCACCTGTTAATCGTAGAATTGAAAAGAGAAATCATAAACAACAATTCTACCCATATTTTTTCTTGCTTTCTACAACCCACAACCAGCGCGTGCTCTTGAAATTTCAACATGAAAACTGCGCGAACGGCAAGGACAATACCATAATCATACCTCAAGAAGACCACACGACGATACTGTGCGTGCTGAAAACCTAGGGGGAGGGGGTAGGTCATTTTTGACTGATTTTCAACCAAAAACCATGTTGAACAGTCCATACTGCAGTCCTCACTTCCATGTTAACAACATCGCGGGCACACGGAAGCAGCAACATTCACTAAACAAAAAAATGGTGAACGCGCCCTAGACAGTTATCTAACGTAGCCGACAACGCGCGTCAGCTTCAAATTTGTGCGTTGTTGGTGAACTGATGCTTCTTGGCATAGTCTTCTCGCAGTTTCTGTGACAATTTTCCATCTTCAACTATGAACGCTCCATAGTAGCCGCAGTTTCTGCACTCCCAAATTGACCACAGCTGTGCCAAACCGCGAGCCCAATAAATGTCAGTTGACCCACATTTCGGGCAGAACTTTGTCCCGCGCCCCCGAGCTTTGTGTTTGGCTCTTGGTTTCTTAGCTTCTTCCATACAACGTCACAGCTCTGAGAATGAAATTGAAGTTTTGCTTTCTTCTAAAGCTTGCTGCATTCGGTCGAGTCAAAATACATGGTTCACACACGGCTTTGGCTACAGGGCGGGATTGTGGCAATGCTGGCAGGTAGTTTCAAAAAAAAAATAAGCTTGTTTCCAGAACACAGGCATTCAATCGCTCGAATAGATTGAAAATACGATTCAGGTAGGCTGCAACTCTTATTAGTCCGCGCTGGCGAACAGAAAGACCAAAGCAAGTTCGGATGTCCTCAGAATATGCGTGCTGTTATCAACAAATATCCTACGCCTTTAATTGTCGTCCTAAGCATTGCTCTAGGCTTCTTTTTGCCACAAGTTGGACTTGTTTGGAAACCTTACTTGGCCATTCTATTGATGCTCTTGATGTTCTTTGTCACGTTAAGCATAGAACCGAGCGAGATCGCACGTTCGATGAAGAATTATCCAGTTATGGCAATGAGCTTGGCTACAGTATTCGTCCTAACCCCTTTGTTATCGATTCTTGCAAAACCTTTCTTCTCAACAATAGTCTACGCTGGAACCGTACTTGCCCTCTGCTGTCCATCTGCAATTACAACTGCCTTCTGGGCTAAGGTGTTCAAAGGAGACGTCGCCACCGCTCTGGTCATAAGCACAATCACAAACCTGCTTTCAATAGCCACAATACCTGCAACAATGCTGATATTGGCTGGAACATCGGTCAATGTTGATACCGCGGGCATGATGGTGAATCTGGGAGAGATAATCCTGATTCCCGTAGTAGCCTCGTTCTTGCTGAGAAAATTTGTTCGCATCGATTGGAACAGAGTCAGCAGCTACACCTCCAGAATAGAGCTACCTATACTGGTTCTTCTGGTTTGGGGCTCTATCGCACCAGGAGTCGAATATGCAAGAAACAACATCATAGAATTCGCGTTCCTGAACGCTTTCATGTTTGGGACACTTGCTCTCGCATTCATATTGACCCATCTTCTAACGAGAAGATTCGGATACAAAAAAGCAACATCAATCGAGATCGCAACGACGGTGAAAAATGCGGCACTTTCCCTTGTTATTGGCCTTTCAGCCTTTGGCCCACAGATACTTCCTCCATTAATCGCAAATCTCATAGCACAAAACCTTCTACTCGTCCCAGCAAAAGCACTGACAAAAGAATAAAGCGCACTGTATTCATTCCTGCAATAGTCTCACCGACATCGTTCTGCAAAATTCGAGAGTGCACTAGGCTACTTGCTGCGCGCCCCGAGTTGCTATATCAACCTTGAGCGTTTCAGCTGTTTAACGATGCTTTCGACGGCTACTTCAGGCGGTAAATCCAGACTTTCACAGTTGAACTCTACAAATGGAACTTTCTTCTCCTTGTAGTGTTGCAGAATTGGTTCAGTTTGACGTTCATATACTCCAATGCGGTCTTTGATGACTTGCGTCGTGTCATCTGTGCGTTGGTAAAGCTGTCCACCGCACTTGTCGCATATTCCTTCCACCTTCGATTTCAAGAATCGCACGTTGTACACTTCTCCACAGTTCTTGCATATTCTGCGGCTTGACAATCTCTCGATTATTATCCAGTCTGGTACCGTCAGCTGGATAACGCCGTCTATTTTGACAAGTGCGTCCAAGGCTTTAGCCTGTTCGATCGTTCGCGGATAACCGTCTAGAATGAAACCTTTCATGCTGGAAGATCTGGCCAAACGTTGTTTCAAAACTTCTATAACGACATCATCGGGAACCAGTTGCCCTTTCTCTACAAACCCTTTGACTTTCCTGCCTAAGGGAGTATCTTCTTTCATGATTTCTCGGAAGATGTCTCCCATGGCAATTACGTCTAAACCGAGCTTTGTCTGCAACCGTGATGCATATGTACCCTTGCCAGAACCTGGCGGTCCAAATATGACGAATTTCATCATTGTTCGCCTTGTTTGTGAAGCATCTCACTTGCCCTTGAATACTGCCTTCCTCTTTTCTGTAAAGGCTGCAACTCCTTCCTTCAAATCCTCTGTAGATCCAACTACGCCGAAGCCTTCTCGTTCCAACGCCAGCGCTGAGTCCAAACTCATGTCGGCTCCCTTAGTAATCAGAGCTTTGGCCACTCTAATTGCAACAGGAGCCTTCAACGCTAGGTCTATCGCAAACTGTCGAACGATCTCTCGGAATTTGTCTGCAGGCACGACCATATTCACGATGCCAAGCTGCTCTGCGGTTTTCGCATCAATCATCTTGCCAGTGAAGACAAGTTCCTTCGCTTTTGTCATGCCTACCAAGCGCGTGAGCCGTTGAGTTCCACCCCAACCCGGGATCAAACCTATGTTGATCTCTGTCTGCCCCATCCGCGCATTCTCCGAAGCTAAGCGAAGATCACACGACATGGCAACTTCTAATCCACCGCCCAACGCGTAGCCGTTGATTGCCGCGATAACTGGTTTTTGCATGTTTTCCAAGGTAACGCAGAGCTTCTCGCCCATGAGCGACAGTTCTCTTGCTTTGAGGGCGGTCATTCCTGCCATGGCCTTTATGTCAGCACCAGCAGAGAATGCTTTTTCACCCGCTCCAGTCAGAACAATGACACGAATGTTTTCATCAGATTTGACATCTTCAAGCGCATGCAGAATTTCCTCCACAACTTCCTTGCTGAAAGCATTGAGGGCTTCGGGACGGTTCAAAGTAATAGTGGCTATTCCCTCGCTTTTCTCATAGATAATGTACTTGAATTCCATTAGGTTTCGCTCCTTGTCTACTTCTGAGTCCAGTCATAGAAGCCTTTGCCAGTCTTCCTGCCCAGCATCTGAGCTTTGACCATCTGCTTCAGTCCTGTTGTAGGATGAAACTTCGGGTCAAGTTCCTTGGTCAACACGTCACCGATTGCGAGGGTCGTGTCTAAACCAATGTAGTCCAGAAGCATAAGAGGTCCCATTGGCCAGTTTAGCCCAAGTTTTATTGCCTTGTCAATGTCATCTCTTTCTGCGACTCCTTCCCAATACAAGGCTACTGCTTCGTTCAATGCGGGGATTAGTATGCGGTTCACTATGAAGCCTGGGCTGTCCTTCTTGACGAGCACCGTTTCCTTTTCCATCTTGTGGGCAACAGACAAAATGACTTGGACGGTATCGTCTGATGTTCTGGCGCCT
>JBGOYH010000163.1:0-4766 GCA_041479575.1 Bathyarchaeia archaeon | reverse complement strand
TCTCGTATGATCCGGATCAAAACCAGTCACCTTAAACTCCTCAGCATTACTCACAGGTAAAAGGCGCAGCAAATCATCCAGGTCAGACTTGCGAAAATCCCTAGTCAAAACATTGTCGTTCTTTCTGCCAGTCTCCAACTCTGCTCACATCCATTTCCAACCAACTCGATCTGGCTCTTAAACCAAACTCTCAACAAGCAAGTACAGACTGTAACCACCACCGACGCGGGTTGCCACTCTCGACGCTCTTTCACTCAGGGCACGCGCTACCAATCTTACGAATCCTGCGATCTATCCTTTCTTCCCCTCACACGAGAATACACATCCAGAACCGCGCAGAATGCGACTACGTCATACTCGTTAGAGAAAACCCTTACCACAGGCTAGAAGAAGTCTTGGAACATGAACTGTCTCACATTGCCAGAGGAGACCTGTAAATCCAAACCGCAGGGGGCATCTTCAATCGACCACATTTTTGCCCTGAACCTGTGGAGACGGAGCATTTAACACCTGTTTTCTGCCGGTCAGAATTTTCACGCCTGCCCATTGGAAAGCCACGTAGGATACGATCATTTTGAACCACAGAGTCACTATCCTAGTTAGAAGAGTCACCGAAACGCTGAGGGCCGCTGGAATGCCGAGAACGGTGTAGGCGCCGCTCACGATTACCTCGGTGAAACCGACGAAGGAGATGCCCATTATTTGCAGGCTTCCAGTCAAAGCGTAAATGATGAGCACTTTGTCGACGGGGATGGGATAACCTAAGGAAGCGAAAGTTAAGAACACCACTGAAACGTCAAAACCCGAACTCAAAAGAGAAAACAACGCTGGCTGAACCAACGTCGCAGGCTTAGCACTTAGGGCCCCTATGCCATCATGAAACTTTTCCAGAAATTCTTCAGCCTTGATCTGAAATTCTCTAGAATTCCAACGTCCTTGCCGTAGGAACGTTGCTGCACTTATCAACCAACGCAGTATTCTCCTTGTTGCCTCACGTCTAGTGCTCAAGTACCAAACCATGGCCAGTGAGAAGACCGTGAGAAACAACACGGCGACGATGAATAGTAGGACTCCTTGGGAAAGCAAGTAGTTTCGAGCCAGAAGAACCAGGCCCAGAATCAACTCTACGACTGTTATTACCATTACAATGATCTTCTGACTCACGACCGAAGCGACGATTCTTCCTGCGTCTTGATCAGAGGTTTTGGCCAGTATGTAAGCCTTTGTGAAATCGCCAGACCATCCAGGTTCAGGAACCGTGGCGTCAAAGAACATACCAACCCACATGAGAAAGAATACTCTTCGCATCTGGGCTTTCACCGCCAGATTATTTAAGAGGCTACGCCATGTCAAAGAAGCAAAGAAGACACCCACGACGAAAGCCATGAAAGCTGAGGCGTAGTAGAAAAGATCAGCTCGCCTTATGACATTGGCGATGTTGCCGGTACCCACGAAATAGTAAAGATAGAGAACCAGCGTGAGCAACCCAAAGCCGATGAACAGAAATATCTTCTTTGAGAAGAGTGGCTTTGGTGGACTAGTCATATTGACGTTTTCTCCACTCTTCAAGTATTTTCGGGATTGGTTAAAATTCTATCGCATTTCACGAGAAAGAAAACTGCAAAGGCCGAGACGATGCAGCGTACGCGTGGATATTGCTCTGAAGAAAGTTTAGGTCGTCTAAGCAGAGTGTCCCGGTTTCAGAAAACTGTACGTCCTTTCTCCTTTTCTCAACAGGTCAAACAGTCCATTGTTTGTCAACTTCGATGTTATCTCGCTCTCTTGCAAGTGATGATCACTGAGGGATAATATTCCATTCGGTTTTAACACTCGGTACAGTTCTTTCAACACTCTTTGAGGGTCTGTTAAGATATGAAGAACATCGTAAATTAGGACCACGTCTATGCTGTTGTCTGGCAACCCAGTGTTACAATCTGTCAGTATCGTTTCCACATTTGTAAGATGGTTCTTCAACGCAATTTGTTTGATCATTTCAATGGCTGTGGGGTTAACGTCTAGAGCATATAGCTTCCCTGATTTTCCGACCAATTCAATCACTGCTTTCACGTAGCTACCGGAGCCGCATCCATAATCCAGAACCTGAAAACCTTCTTTAATTCCCACTTCCTTCATGACGTCTTTTCTAGGTCTAAAGAAATCTCGAACCTTGAAGGTGAGAACCATAACTCTGAAGCCCAGATCGGTCATTTACGCATCCTCGATCGTTTTGTCAGATGTCTGAGTTCTGAGGGCTTTAAGACTTTTTGTTGAAGCCGCGGCCAGACACTTTCGAGACCTGTAAGACCTGCAAGAAATGTGACGCACGCGGATTTGTCGAAGTCAATAAATATCAGGAATACATGGGCTTTCAACAAGACCCTAAACTTGAAGGGCGACGTGAACAGTGTTGGAAAAAGACGAGATAAGGGTTCAGTATTCTGGCTTCGTGGTCTTTTCGGCTCAGATCCTCAGTGTCGCCACAGGACTCATATTCACGCTTCTGCTGACGAGGAATATGACAAAGCCGGAGTACGGTATATGGGCCAACATCTTCGACGTGATCGGCTATTTTCTTCTGCTAAGCAGCGTGTTTCCGTTCTGGACGATGCGATTCGTGGCTCGTCAGAAGCAGGGAGCAGCCAAAACGGGTTTTCTAGCTAACTTGTTTGTCTCTCTGATCTTTGGTCTCGTGTACATTTCATTGACGCCGTTCGTCACGGCCGCACTCCATATTAGCTCACAGTATGTGCTCATTTACGTCATTGCGTCGGTGCAAATAATCAACATGTACCTCATCGTCGTGTTGGAATCTGTCTTGAGGGCAAAGAAGCCTCAGGCCATCGGCTACGGTCTCCTCATAGAAGAGGTCTGCAAGATAGTCCTCGCCTGCCTGCTGATCATTGGGTTGCACCAATTGTTCTTGGGAGCAGTCTTGAGCCTGATAATTGCAGCCGCGGTTCAAGTGCTTTACTATTTGAAGCTGACCTCGAAAGAGTTGAGACAGAGAATTCAGTGGGCTTATGCAAGAGAATGGCTAAAATCCTCAGTCGTGAACATCTACAATGCCGCTGGAAATCAGCTAGCAGCATCAACGATCATCCTACTGTTCGTCTATGGTGGTCAGGCAGCAAGAGGGAACTATCAAGCAGCGATGACGTACGCAAACATTGTGGGCTACTCACTCTTTCTCTCATACGCACTGTATCCCAGACTCCTAACCAAGAACAACTCCGAAGATGTGACGCAGTCACTAAAAACGGTCTTGATGTTCGCAATTCCGATGACAACCATCGTATTTTCTTTGCCAGAATCGCTTTTGATAATTCTAAATGTCCACTTCAATGAAGCAACGCCTGTTCTCATGGTGCTAGCTGTAGACGCTTTTGTCCTCGTGATTTCGCAGTTCTATTCTTCAGTCATATTTGGCGTCGAAAAACTCGACGAAGAGGCGAAGATACCTTTCAGAGAACTCGTGAAAAGCAAGATCTTCAAAGTGTTCACGCTACCTTACTTGCAAGCCATCATAGCGATACCCACCTGTTTCTACGTTCTAACTCAGTATGCGAGTGGGCTTTCGGTTAACGCAGCAGTCTTTGTGACAGCGATCAACCTTGCAGCCCACGTTGCAACACTTGCAATCCAATACGGCATGATGCGCAATTCAGTGCGAATCAATGTTCCTTGGAAAAGCATCGGAAAATACCTTATTGCCTCTGCCGTTTCAGCAGTCTTCTTCCACATGCTTCCGGACACCACCACAATATTGTTGACTTTATGCGTAGTCTTAGCAGGAAGCGCCATTTACGCTTCAATATTGCTGGCAATCGACAAAGATGCGAGAAACTTGGTGTTAGCAATCTGGCAGGAAATCAACACTATTCTAAACGTCCGCTCTGCCTGAGTTTTCTATGCTTTTCCGTAGACTGGAATCGCTGTGCCACTTGTAACGTTGGAATCCTCTGACACTAGAAAGAGAACGACACTGGCGCGCGTGCGAAGGCGAAGAGTACGCACATGTCATCGTCTCAGCAAAGAAACCTGAACAATGACCCCCTCTGCCGTCAACTGATCTTCCGAATTCAAACATCGGCGCTCTTGGCCTGATCTAAAACGCCTTTTGACGTGGTGATAAACCTTCACAACAAGCCAAGCTAGCAGAACCGACAGAGCAAATAGGGCTATCAAATAACAAAACGCGAAGAGTGAAGGCTGCTGACCAAATTCAAATGGCAGAAGTACATAGTAGCTCAACAGAAACAACAGAATGAATATCAAAATTGCGATTATCTGAACAGGAGAAACATACACTGCACTAGGTCTGCCTCCAGACCATGGAGGTCGCGCACGCACGTCTAGACTCTCCGAAAACATTACCTCATTCTTTTGGATAAAACTTTACCCCCCCAAAACCCCAACAATCAACCACACTTACTCGTACACACTCTTACACTCACACACACTCAGCGCGCGCGTTTCTAATCAACACGCTTGAAATGTTTTCTGCGGTAGACAATTGCTGCAAAGAGCGTTGCTGGGAGGAAAAAGGCGATAGCAATCATAGATGGAAGCTCTGGGAGATATGGCGTTCCGTCAGTTTGATATACAATTGTGAAGTTAATCGGGTCTGGATAATCGTCAATTCTCATCGCTGCGTAGTTCCCGAGGTTCGTTTTGACCACGAGAACAGTGCCCACTGGAATCGAATTGTTGTCGGTGCTTGCGTTTATCACATTAGAAGACAATGGATAGAGAGTCAGGTTCCAAAC
>JBGOYH010000162.1:0-4804 GCA_041479575.1 Bathyarchaeia archaeon | reverse complement strand
CCAATCGTGACTGTCCTGTCAAGCGAATTGAACGACAAGAGCTGATCAGGGACAAAGCCCTCGAACTCAGGTTTCAGAGGAAAGACTGAAGTATCATAACATATTCCATCATCTCTATAACATGCCGTCGTGACAGAGTAAAACTCTACCTTTCTGGGCAAGGACTTAGGAAGGATTCTTTCTCGGCCCTTGAAAATGTTGAAGTATACCCTGTTCATCTGGACTGAAAAGTTCGGCGCACCAATCATTTCTTGGTTTCCACCATCCACGAAAGCCGTGCGTATGCTCGGTTCCACATCATTGATTGGAACAAAATTGGCAGTAGGAAACGGCAACGTTTCATAGTCCGGATTGCCGAAATACGGTTGACCCAACTCGTCTTCCGCAACGCATGAGTCCAAGAACTCCGCGATTCTCTTAGAAATCTCCGCAGACATCTATCAGCCACAAGAGTATTCACGAACTTCCTTGTTAAAAGCATATTTCAACGATACGCGCGCAAAGGAATAGCGTCCCTAAAAGCGAAAAGGTTTCCCTTAAGAAGATTCATTGATAAACAAAAGCCCAATCGGAGCGTTCAGGTTCGTTTCTTGGTTCTCTTCGATCCGCCATTCAGCCCTTTCAGTATTGCGTAGTTATCTCTAATACTTTCATGAAGAACGGCAACCGGGTCTTTTCGGCACTTTGCCATCTCTTAACCACGCTTCTATCTCAATCACATCATAAGACTTGATGTCTTTCATAAACCTAATTACTTTCAGCTCATCATCAACGCTTATTCTTTCTCCGTTCACCTCTACGAAGTTACAGCGGTACTTCCCACAGTGTTGTAGGTGTGTCATGTCCAATGCATTCGAAGCTCAGACGCCTGCAGTGAGAGTAGAGTGCACGTTCTTTTTTCCGATAGATTTGAAGCCCGTGGGGACCCCCTTAAGTACTTAAGGGGGTTAAGTCTGTCGTTATTCAACCTTAACCCAAAGGAATTCCCAAGAGAACTCTTCGGCCGTGAAAAGGAATTAGATGAACTCGTCCGCTTTTTAAGTAATTTAATGTTATATGCCCATTAATGGGTAACTGCGTTAAATTCCTGCAAATTTTCGCGTCTTCGCAGATTGTTTCGCGCTGACGTATCGGTAATGTGTTTATAGGTGGCGAGTTACCGATATATCGGTAACCTACTTAAACTCAAAAAGTTAGATAGAATGTACCGCGTGAGCTTTTTCATAGTAGTTACTTATATAACAACCTTCAAAAACTTTTAAGGTAGATACACAAAGCAAAACATCTTCACAGCCGAAACGACATCATTCAGGACTGGCACGTTTCGGAAGGCTTGCCATGTAAGCAATCAATAGAACGGCGGGTTAACGTAACAGGCGACCATATAAGTTTATATAATAGTTCTCCGAGTTAGTTATTTGGCGAAAAGTGACAGGACAATGAAAAGCCTCACAGAAAAGCAAGTAAAAGTACTGGATGAAGAAAAGCAACCGCGCGCACCACGTGAATTACGTGAACAGAGAGAAAACCTCACAGAGATGCCACCAAAGGTATTACATGAACCCCAACTAGACACTATTCTGATGGTTGAGAAGGCTATCATTAACGCTAAAGAATACCCTACGAGAAAACAACTGTGGCAGAGCTTGCCTAAGAAAATGCAATATCAGACTTTCAAGCGCATTTTGGACTACCTAGAAGCCTCAGGGCAAATAGCTTTCAACACAAAAAGAATCATATACACTGGTGCAAACAATTCAAAACTCAAGGCTTTGATAGAGTCAAGCATCAAGATTCGCTAAGTTGTTCTATACCCAAACCGCTTATCATACTCTTCATGCGTCATTATGTCTAATATGATACAAGACCCATTATAGACAAAGTAACAAGAACGATGCCCTTCGGGATGTCCGTATCTGAACAAGTGATTCACACCGTATTTTTCCTCGTAATAGCCAGGTATCAAGCTCTTTTGCACAAACTCACCTGCGAACATGTTCTCTTTCAAAACAAGTGACATATTGGTGATCCATTTCGAGAATTTGTGATTCGGTCCGAGTTGTCGCAGCAAATATCCAAGTTCATCAGAAACAAAAACAGCTTTGGATGGCTTGCGCGGCATGTTCAGAGAAGTACAGAGGATTTCATTTAAGGTTTTACCTCGATTAAGAATATCAGAAGAGTCATCGCCAACAATGACATCACAACGCCCTTCCCCATTTTCATTTCACTATCGAAAATGCGAGTAGAGCAAAAAGAAGAAAAAGGGAACCGCGGCGGCGAATGTCCAATGCTAAGATGTGGCCGTGACGTTGAATGTCTGGAAGCCCTCGCCCATCAGTCTTATGGTGTAGTTGCCGCCAACTATCGGAGTCACAACCATCGCCGGATGCTTTATAATGTCCTTTTCTGGCTGAAGCGCAATGACACCGCTGAAACTCAACGTAGCATTCTGCCCAGGCTGTAGAACCAGCGAAGAAAGCTCCATGTTCTTAAGTTCATCATCGTGCCCATGGTCCTTTTGGTCACCGAAAAGCGGAATCAGCGATGAACCGTTCACCTTGAAGGGAATCGTATCAGGATGAATCCTCTCAACGATCTCCTCATCGGTCTCGCCGTCCTTTTCTTTCTTCCAAGTCCGTGTCGCGTTGAATTCACCGTGCAGTGTGAGCCCGAAAACTCTGAAAGCGACGTTGCCCTCGTTCTTTATTGTCACCGAAAGAGTTGTAACATTGCCGTTCACCGAAAGCGAAGCCGAAACGATTGTCACGTTGTTCGAAAATTCCTCCACAACGTGAACCAGTTTTGCTCTATTGCTCTGCCCTAGCTCAACAATGGTTCCTACTTTGATCTGCTCCTTGCTCAAGTCACCAATAATCATGGCAGTCGCACTCGGGACAAGCACGTAATAGTACACTAGGGTTCCATTAGCGTCAGTTGCCTGTATCTGCACCAGCGTCGGATTGAAGTCTATAAGCACGCCTGAGAGTGTCTGATTAACCTGACTGTTGGCAACCGACACCACAAGTGTGTTTGACAGAGCAGTCACATTATACATCGCTCCGTTTACCACAGCGTCGACGTCAGCTATAGTGAACTGGATCTTGTCTACCGCTGAACCACTCGGAATCGTGGTGGAAGCTATCGTTTGACTCATGTTGACCAGCGAAAACAGATTAACCGTCCCTGAAGCGTTGACAGGAAGCCAGAGGGCAGTTCCATTCGGGTAGGTCACGTGAAGCGAAACATCAGAGTACGTCAAGTTGAGCACTGTAGTTCCAGCAGGCACTGTCGGAGGATCAGTCAACATCACTACAAAAGACGTTGCAGCCGAAGTCTGATCAAGCATTATCGGATTGGCAAACAAAGCGGCAGCAATGATGGTGGTTGCTACGAGAACCGCGGCCAAACCATACTTCAAAGTCCATTTTCTTGACATTTTCTAGTTTCCTCTGCGTCAGTGTAGGGCATGAGAAAATAAAAACCTACATTTTTGAAAATTCTTTCAAGACTATTGAACAACGCTTTCAACAGTCTTTAACATGCCTAATCGGTGCCAGCAGCTCAAGTCAGACGGCTAGCCTGCGCCAGAGCCTCACCGTCTCATACCAGAACACGAGAACCATAGCGGCACAAACAGCCACCAGGTACACCGTGAAACCTGACGCGTACAAAGCCTCGAACGAAAAGAATGCCACAAGAATGGTGAAGAGCAACGCGAAGAAGAACAGCTGCGGCACGATCGCGGGTCCCATCTTCGAGTATCCCTCAAGGACCCTGTCCGATGCCTCCTTCACAGCGGAATACCTCCCATGCTCGTCTTGCGTCACGAAGCCCCCATCCGAAAGCTTTCCCAGATGGTAAGAAGCAAGAGAAGCCGACGACAAGCCGACCCCATGCTGAACATCCCTAAGCTCAGAGGGCCCATGTCTGAGCAAGTACAGGTAGACCTTCAGCGCGTTACCCCTGACTTCCTGACTGACTGACATGCAAGAACATAGATGAACAAATATAGTCATTTAACACTTATGATAGTAAAGTAAGCAAGCGGTCGCGCGCGCGACGCACACTGAATTGAATCTTTTAGACGCGCACTCTTGGAAAGCTTTATGATTGTCTGACGAGTTTAGCTTCGTCATCGCGTGAAAGGAGAAACGATTTTGGGTTCAAAAGTCGCGATAATGCGTTTTACAGGCAAGGACGATTTATCCATTGACCGTACATTGGAAATGATCGGCGGCATAAATGATCTCAACACGACCAAGAGACCAGTGATCATAAAGGTCGGAGTCTTCACCACCAAGAGAGCGCATCATTCATCCGTCGACGTTGTGAAGGCAATTATCAATATCTTCGACAAGGCGCCCGAGTTTCTTCTTGCAGAGTCAGATAATTATCAGGGAACGGGGTCCGAAAGACTTCAAGTCTGGAAGGAACTCTTCGCTGACAACGTCATTCCGTTCAATCTTTCGGAAGATACTGAAACAAGACAGTTCCAAATCGGTGGCGAAAATCTTCAATTGTCGCACATTCTTTTCAAACCAAATGTGCTTGTGAGCACCCATGTCCTTCGCACTTTTGAGAGAGGAAGCATCTTGAAGAACCTGTTTGGGCTGGTTCCTGATCGAAAGAAGTCAAGGTTTCACAAGAAACTGCCCGCAGTTTTGGCCGATTTGTATGAAGCTATCGGCGGAATAGACCTTGCCGTGATGGATGGAACAAACCTTTGGCACGCTTGGACGGGGCCGACGACCCGCATGAATATCATTCTGGCAGGCAGAGATGCCGTCGCAGTCGAAACAGT
>JBGOYH010000161.1:0-4819 GCA_041479575.1 Bathyarchaeia archaeon | reverse complement strand
GCCTTTTTTGCATAGTTCTTCCCAGGATAGCCTGCCAACAACCACCAACGTTTCATTAGTCGTCAAAACAGGTTTCTTGAACCTGGCGATATCATCGAGAGAAATTCTTGGACAGGCCGTGTTTACGAAAGCGTCGATGCTCGGAAACTCCATAAGCACTTCCGGAGTGATCTCTCTGGCGGCTAGAAGATTTACAGTTTTTCCGTCTTCCTCAAGCTTCTCCTTGGCCTGCAATGCCTCCTCCAAGTGTTTCTGCATAGGCTTTATCCCTATGAGGATCGCAAAATTCTTCGCTTTCTTAGCCTCCTCTATCGTTGCCCATCTTTGTTTGAAGATTTTCTTAGCTTCCAAGTCGACAGAGAACGCTCTGTCATCAAAGGGATCGGCAACAACTGTTGGCTTCGAAGTTGAAAGGGCCACGCCTAGGGCGTGGAATTGTCCTCCACCCACGAACAAGAAAGCTTCAACATCTTTCGCTATCGAGATTGCATTGCTGTAGTCGCATCCGACAACCTGTCCTGGATAGCTTAGGCGTCTGGTATCGCCTATTACAACGGTCTTGCCTGAACGAATCAGTATTTCTCTGACTTCATCTAGGGTTTGAACGTGCTGAACCGTTGTAACGAGTCCTATTTTCCGCCATTTTTCCATCAGTGGCAACGCTTTTTCGACAGTAGAATCTACTTTGAGGGTTGCTCGTGCTTCAATGTAGAGTGTTGGAACACGTTCATACTTGACAAGCTTTGTGTGTCCATAATGGATTATCAAGTCTGTTCCCAAGCTTTCAGCTTCAGCTATTGCCAAGTCGCATGCGCCGTAGCAGGGGTCTGCGGAAATGATTGCTTGTACTCCGAGTTTTTCGATGGTTTTTGCGATGTGTGGGGCTTCAGGCTTCAAACCTTCGGGAACCTGGATCAAAACGCGTTTTGCTCCGAGTTTAAGGATTTCCTGTTTGACTCTTTCCTCTTCTAGATCAAAATTTTTCATGTAAACACGTCCAGAATCTTCAGAATGTACGTGTGAACAAGGGAAAAGAATGTGCAGTAGAGTTTTAAGGGTTCCATTCCCAAGGCTGAACCGGTTTCTTGATCGGGTTACCTTGGGCTCTTGCGTTCATTTCTGCGAGTCGTTCGAGGATTATTTTCTGTTCTATGCTGGCAACAAGCTTCTTTGTAGCTATCACTGCGTCATTGTTCACTGAAATACTGTCAATTCCAACTCTTACCAAGAATTCTGCGAAGTCCGGCAGGTTTGATGGGCCCTCACCGCATATGGACACTGTTGCTCCGTTCTCATGGGCTACCTTGATCAAGTGTGCGATTATTCTTGTGACAGCCGGATCTCTTTCGTCGAAGTATCCCATCTGTCCCAGACGCTCCGAGTCTCTGTCTATCATGAGTATGCCCTGAGTCATGTCGTTTGAACCTATAGAGAATCCGTCAACAAGCTTTGAGAACTCGTCGGCAAGTATGGCGATTGACGGGGTTTCGGCCATGAACCAGACTTTGAAGTCTTTTGACCTTTCCAGCCCTTCCTGACGCATGATTTCAAGAACAGCCTTCGCTTCCCACAACGTGCGCACGACTGGAAGCATGACCCACACGTTCTTCAAACCCCATTCTTTTCGGCATTTGACTATTGCTTGACACTCGAGTCTGAAGGCTTTTTCGTACCATTGGCTGATGTAGCGGCTGCAGCCTCTCCAACCAAGCATCGGGTTGGCTTCAACGATTTCATATTTCTCGCCGCCCTTGAGTTCCCTGTATTCGTTGGTTTTGAAGTCGCTGAACCTGACGACAACTGGGCGCGGCTGGATTGCTCTTGCGACTGTTGATATTCCATCTGCAAGTTTGTCAACGAACTCTTGGCTTTTTCCTGTTTCAATGTATTCAAGCGGATGTGTGCCAATGTAGCTGGCTAGAATGAACTCTGTGCGCATCAGGCCGATGCCTTCGAAAGGCAGGTCTTTGTAATCTTCAATTTTCTCGGGCACGCCGAGGTTCATGTAAATCTTCGTTGCTGTCGATGGCACTGCTTGGAATGTGCCGCCTGCAAAGGCCGCTTGGGACGTGGTTGCTCCTGCGGCGGAAGTGAGCTGTGCAGTTAACGTTGCTATTGCGCCTTCGTAGACCACACCGCTTTTGGAGTCAACGGTGTATTCCTTTCCAGTGAGCATAACCTGTGTAGCTTTCTCAGTTCCCACGACGCATGGAATGCCTAATTCACGGCTCACGATGGCTGCGTGACAGGTTACTCCGCCTTTGTCGGTGACTATGGCGCCTGCGAGCTTCATGAAAGGCACATAGTCGGGGTTGGTCATGTCGGTTACAAGTATGTTGCCTTTCTGCATGACCTTGGCAGCTTCCTGCGGGTTTGACACGACTTTCGCAATGCCGATTCCGAAGCCACGCTTGCCAGCTGCAATTCCTTTAATAACAACTTTCAGTTCAGGTGCTTTCGCTTCTGCCTCGCCCTTTGCCGGAGCCTCAGCAGCCTTCATGCTCCAAACTGTTTCAGGACGCGACTGCACAATGAATGTATTTTGCGGCGCAGAAGCAATGTCTCTGTCTATCGCCCACTCGATGTCCTGAGGCTTGCCATAATGTTTCTCGATCCGTTTAGCTAACTCAGCAAGCCTGATTACTTCCTCATCAGTTACACAAGGCAACTGCTGCTTTTCTTCAGGCACTTCCTCATGAACAGTGTGCCCAGTCTTCAGATCCCTGATGTATTGAACAGTCTTCTTTGCAAGACGTCTCTCAGTTATCTTCATTGACGCCTTGTCAACAACGAAATCGTCAGGCGTAACTGAACCAGAGACCACGGCTTCACCTAAACCGTAGTTGCCTTCAATGACTATCTGGCTTGTATCACCCGTCACCGGGTTCAGAGTAAAAATGACGCCGGCTGCTCTGGAATTCACCATCTTCTGCACTCCAACGCTGATGAAAACTTTCTCATGTGCGAAGCCTTTCTCGTTACGGTAGAAGATAGCGCGTGGAGTGAACAGGCTTGACCAGCATTTCACCGTATTCTGAAGAACACCCTTGACTCCTCGTATGTTCAAGAAGGTTTCCTGTTGTCCCGCGAAAGATGCGTCTGCCAAGTCTTCCGCTGTTGCACTTGACCTCACAGCCACGAAGGTTTCTTTGATATCTAGTTTTCTGTTCATTTCTTCATAGGCGTTTCTGACGGCGGTCTCAATCTCTTTCGGCATGGGCGTCGATTCGATCAGTTCACGAATCTTCTTCGACGCCACCTCATACTGCGCCGGGTCGTTCTTGTCTGTTATCGTTTCGTCTATAATCTCGTATATTTTGGCAGCTATGTTTGCCTCTTCGATGAATTTCTTGTATGCATAGGCTGTAATGGCAAACCCTGGTGGTACAGGTATGCCGGCGCTTGTCATTTCTCCTAGGTTAGCATTTTTTCCTCCAACAGACGGAATATCTGTTTTTCTCAGTTTTTCAAACCATAGGACTAGATCTTGTTTCATTTCAGTCAACCATCTTCGCCTCTTCAAGTTTCACTTTTTCAATCACTATTTTGCAGGGCATCGGAAGCTTCGCACTTCCACGCTTCAAACATTCCCTCATAAGTTCAACAGCGTCATGGTTCACAAAGACGCTGATAATCGTCTGGTTCGGTCTGACACGTGCAGCCGTCCCTATGGGTTTTCCGAAAGACCTGCGCATGCCGTCTTGAAGACGATCTGCGTGTGCACCAAAAATCATCTTGTTCTCACGAAGTATAGTGTGTGGATAAGGATAAACCTGCAAATGATAGTTGTTTACCAGTTTCTCCATGAGCATACGGTTCGTAGCCACACGCGCAGCTTCCAAAGCGTTGTGGCGAATCTGGGCCGATTCGAGAGAAATGAGTTTTCCCTCATATTCGAACTTGGCTTTCGTGTCGCCCATAGTAAACTTTGTGATCTTGGGCGGTGGAAAACCTTTGACAAACTCTCTTCTAGTGTAATTCTGTCCTTTCACGGGTCTGTAGTTTTTAGCTCGCATGTTAATTCCCCGTTAGCATACCTTTAACCGCTATATTTAAGCATTTAACAGGCAAGATCACACATACTTATGCAGATAATTGATTTGTTTTCTGATTTGATAATATGTATTCTACGTCAATTTTCTCGGCGTCATCTTTCTAAAAACAAGAATTTCAGAGGAGTCTCTTGTTCTTCAGCCATGTTTTTGCAAGTTCATCGTAGTTTGAGAACACTTTCTTAAGGATTGGAATGTACATTTGCATTTCATCCTCACTCATGTATTGGAACTGGTATTCTCCCATGTACGGTGAGGGTTCGCCTTCTCTTGTCACGAATTCAATGTGCATGAACGGGTCTCCACGTTTGATCGTGATTGGGTGGTGATCGTTGCTGAGGTTCACAAGTTCCAACGCCAGTCTTCCGATGAATCCGCTGTGAACCTTTGCCGCATTCAGAAATGACAAACCTAACCTTCCATACTTGCTCTTGGCCGTCAAGTGAGCAACATAGTTTGGCGGGACGAACACAACTTCGTGCGAAATCAAGTTCCTATGTTCCAAATAATGCAAGGTTGTTTCTTCCCTGACCGTTAGAACATACCCGTCCCCGTCAAGCAAGTTGTAATCGTAAGGATACACAACCCTATAGTCGTCAATCAATTCCTTCAGCCTATCTTTCCCCAGGACACACATTTACCCAGCCTCCCAATACTTTTCTAGCATTACTGAAGCTCTGTTGTTATATACTTTTTGACAGAACACTAACAAGAGGAAGAGAGACTCTTGAAGTGCAGCTACTGCGGAAAAGACGCTGTGTACAAAT
>JBGOYH010000160.1:0-4848 GCA_041479575.1 Bathyarchaeia archaeon | reverse complement strand
TTGACATAACTTGGCTTGGAGGTGGATGGGGCCTATGGCCATGGGCATCATCTGGTGACGATACACATGTATCTAACAACGCCGCAAACACAACCAGCGACAGCCAAACACTTCCAGTGCAAGGCGCTTTGAAGGTTCCGTTCTGGGCAATCACGGGGATAATCGTTACTCTTGCTATTGGCTTGGCTTTCATCTTTGCGATAATCGTCAAGTCTGGAAAGAAAAGAACAAGCAAAGACCCTAAGAACAGTATGAGACACACACCCTAAGATCCGTTATTGGAATAACAAAAACGTCGTGAACAGCACGACACTGCGGGTTGCTCTACGGTTTTGGATGTCTTCTTCCTGCGACAACAGCACCATACACCGCAGCAGCTATTATTATCGCACCTACCAAAACGAAGAATAGCGCTGACAAGATTTCCACGCCGAAACCATTGGTTATGAAGAAGTAGCGCAGGGTTCCGAGGACTGTAAATACTAGTCCGCCGATCAGCGGCCCAGCGAAGACATATTCATGTTTTTCTGTTTTCTCCGCGCGCTTGTGGTGATTGTTAGGGTGTAGACGTCCTCGAAGGCATAGACCTCGTAATCGTTCGATCGATCGACGTTTCTCTGTGGTCCTGACTATGGGGGCAGTCATTTGCCACTCTCCACCTTTCGATTTCTCCTCATCCAAAAAGGGCAAAAGTGAGTGAATGGGCCGCTGAAGAAGCGGGTCATTGGAAACTATGATTGCTCTCCCCATAGTCACCGTTTTGTAGATTTCTTATAAGCTTTTTGAAACAATTCTTCAGGCTGAACACCCATTGAACTAGTCATCGACGTGCAAGCGCCCAAAAAAATCAAGTAACGATAGCGAGCCCTAAGAGTCGCATTGGAAAGCTAAGGTACCTCCAACGTTTATCCTAACGAGTTTGCCACTCTTCTTTGAAGAAAAGCTCTGATGGTGGTTTTCTCGGTTTGGGACCAGGTTTCTCGTCTGGTACACCGATTGGAAGCAACGCGACAACTTTCATTCGTGCGGGAATCTTGAGTAGATGCTTAACTGCGTCTTCGTCGAAGGCGCCTATCCAGCAAGTGCCATAACCTAGGGCCGTTGCCGCCAGAACCATGTGTTCTAAAGCTATCATTGTGTCTTTTTCATGCCACCTTGTCGACACGTCAGGATCACCTACCGCCGTTATAATCGCGGCAGCGTCATTCAAGAATGTCTGATTGTTCGCTGCTTCTGCCAGGGCCTTCTTTCGGTCTGAGTCTTGAACGATTACGAAACGCCAAGGCTGGCGGTTAGCAGCAGAAGGTGCCAGACGGGCAGCCTCCAAAACAATCTGCAGCTTTTCATCAGGGATAGGTTCTGGCCTGTATTTTCTGATGCTTCTCCGCGTTTTTATGGCTTCAAGAGCATCCATTTTCGTTTTCCTTCTTCGGAATGCAATCCTTCACAGAGCTTATTACCTTTTCTCAGCGGGAAGTTTAATGTCGTAAGAGATTTTTTCAAGGGTTGCATCTGCATTTAAATATGCGTGCAGAAGTCTAGTAATATAATGGGTGAAACCGACGCTTCCCATGTTTCCAGACCCAATGTTTGAAGTGTTTTTCGTGTTCTTCTTCATTATCGTGGCAGTTTCGATAGTCTTTTCAATTTTGAGAGCGATAAGGTCCAGGGGAGAGATGTTTTGACGACGACTCCTGTCAACCAACAGATCGTAAAAGAGACAGAAATAATACGAGAAATAGTCAAGATAAGATGTTCTTACTGCGGAAACCTTTATGACGAGACAGAGGATAAATGCCCACACTGCGGGGGCAACAAAACATAGGTGAAATGAAGATTTCAATGCGTCAAGAACTATTACAAACCATGCTTGAAGGCGCAAAAAGGCTCTATCCCAAGGAATCTATTTTGCTTCTCAGAGGAAGAAAAAGCAAGAATCAAATTGGAATCACAGACCTTCTCGTCCCTCCGCTGGCCACTTATGGTCATGGATTTGCCAACATTCCGCTTCACATGATGCCAATGGATTTTTCAATTGTCGGGACAATGCATTCGCACCCTTCCGGAAGCTTCAAGCCTTCAAACACCGACCTGAACCACTTCTTCGGCGCAATTCTCATGATTGCAGCGTTTCCTTTCGAAAACGAGACGAACGTTGCAGTCTACAACCGTAACGGACAGAGACTGGCACTTCAGATAACAGAAGCCTAGTATAGGGTATTGAAAGAAGAAAGACGTAAATCGTCTTTGAAGTTTTTCATCAGTAGGTATCTGCTGTTGTCGACAAGAGTCATAATGCTCGTTGACTTGGATTACTTCTTTGCCCAATGTGAAGAACTGAGAAATCCTTCGCTGAAAGAAAAACCAGTTGTTGTCTGCGTGTATTCTGGTCGCAGCGAGGACAGTGGAGCGGTCAGTACTGCAAACTATGTTGCTCGGAAATACGGAGTAAAATCGGGGATGCCCATTTTTCTTGCGAAGAAGAAATTGGAGAATGTCGATGCTGCCTTTCTGGCTGTTGACGATCAGTTCTACGACGAAGTCTCGGGAAAAGTCATGAATATTTTGAGGAATTTTGCTGACGAGTTCGAACAAGTGGGCATTGATGAGGCGTATCTTGACGTAACCAAACGGACCCACGCAAACTTCGAAAGTGCTGAACCATTAGCCAAAATGATAAAGATTGAGTTGTTAAATCAGCAAAAACTAACCTGTTCAATCGGCGTCGGACCTAACAAGCTTGTCGCCAAAATAGCGGCAGACGAGAACAAACCAGATGGCGTGACCATCATAAGTCCAAATCGAGTGTCAAGCTTTCTAGACCCGCTTCCGGTAAACCGTTTAGTCGGCGTTGGAACCAAAACGTTGGAAAAAATGCAGAACATGGGGATCTACAAAATAAGCGACTTGGCAAGGTACGATGTACAAAAGCTAATGGCAGTCTTTGGAAGGACTCTTGGAACGTATTTTCACAATGCTTCGTTGGGCTTGGACAACGAACCTGTTCGGGAAAAGGGCGAAGCCGTATCTATTAGCAGAATTGTAACCCTGAAACAGAACACTCGGGATTTGAACATTATCCTAGAAAAGACAGACGAACTCTGCAATGACTTGCATGGTAGAATACTCGGAGAAAAGTCGACCTTCAAAACCGTCGCTATAATCGCGGTCACAACCGACATCAACACTCACGCAAGGTCCAAGACATTCGAAAACCCATCAAACAGCATTGAATTAATGAAGAAAACCGTTAAGGAACTCTTCGAAAAGTTTCTGACTGAGAGCGACCTTGAAATCCGTAGAGTGGGAGTCAAGCTGTCAAACTTTTCTGGACTGGGAAAAAACCAAGCGCAAATCACAAGTTTCTTTGAATCAGGGTAAGTCTGTGTGCAGTTGCTCTGAGCGCGTGTACTAGTAAGCCTTATCTCTTCCACGACAGAATTCCCCTTGAGCAAGTATGACTCCCGACAGCGCCAAAGGCAAGAAGCTTCCGCCAGGCCAAGCACCGACAAAGAGTCTTTTGAGATGGGGAATAGACCATCCAGGCATAACACGATCCAATCCGAAAATTGACCTGAAGACCTACACGCTGGAAGTTAGCGGCGAAGTCGAAAACCCTGTCAGACTCAACTGGCAGGAGATTCTCAGACTTCCGAAAGTCCAGTCTGTTAGCGATTTTCACTGTGTTGAAGGCTGGAGCGTTCTGGACTGCAAGTGGGAAGGTGTCCGTTTCAGCCAAATAGCCGAGTTAGTCAAGCCCAAGGCAAACGCCAAGTTCGTCACGTTTGAATGCGCCGACGGCTACACAACCTCGCTTTCGATGGAAGAACTCTCAGGTGAAGATGTCCTTCTGGCTTATGGACTGAACGATAAGCCTCTTGAAGAAGGCATCGGATTTCCTTTAAGGCTCGTCGTTCCGAACAAATATGCGTACAAGAGTGCCCTGTGGGTCACTGAGATAAGGTTCACGGCAAAGAAGGAGCTTGGATTCTGGGAAAAACGAGGCTACAGCGATACGGCTGATGTTTGGAAAAACGATCGGTTCACAAGATAACGCAAATAGTATCCTTCACGATCTGTTATCTCTGTTTTAGAAAAAGTTTATTTTACTTTCACGCACTAACATGCTGAACAAGTACGTGGGTGAAGCCGTTGTCAGATCCAGTTCAAACCACCGCCAAGAGAATAAAAAGACTTGAGGTCCAAGGTGCAAGAAATGTTGCTATCGCCGCCATAAAAGCAATGGAGATTCTAGCAGCTCGAACAGAAGCGCCAAGCAAGAAGGATTTTCTAAGAGAGCTCACGAAGGCAAAAGAGACTTTTTTCGCTTCAAGACCAACAGAACCGCTAATGAGAAACGCTCTCAGACTCATAGTAAGCAGAGTCGAAAAGAACGAAGAGAAGAATGTGAAGAAACTTGCAGGAATAATTGATCAAGCTTCGTCCCAGTTCCTTTCAGAACTTGAGGAGTCTAGCAAGAAAATTGCCGAAATAGGTGCCAGAAGAATCCGACATGACTCTGTGATTCTGATCCATTGCCACTCTTCAACGGTCACAGGTCTTTTGAAACGAGCAAAACACGAAGGAAAAATGTTTGAGGTCATCTGCACCGAGACTAGACCTGTATTCCAAGGGCAAACAACGGCGAAGGAAATGCTAGAATTAGGCGTCAAGACAAACTTCATCGTCGACTCGGCTGTAAGGTTCTATATGAACGTTGTCGACTTGGTTCTTGTAGGTGCCGATGCCATAACTTCAGAGGGAAATGTGATAAACAAGATTGGAACAAGCACGGTCGCCCTTGTGGCTCATGAAGCACGAACACCCTTCTACGTGGTTTCCGAACTT
>JBGOYH010000159.1:0-4873 GCA_041479575.1 Bathyarchaeia archaeon | reverse complement strand
AGCAAACAAGGATAGTAGCATCGTTTTTCCCGAAGCCTTGATCTGCTCTCAACATGTCATACAGGCGATGAGCTCCTTTCTGCACTTTTTCATGATCACCTATTGCCAGGTAACCTGGCATCTCAGGAGTATAGTTTCTAACTGGAAAGATGAGTTCAATATCATCCCCTACAACTTGTATTGGAGTGTTACCAGCATAGTTACCAAAAGGAAAGACGAATGCGTACTTCCCAAGAATAGGATTAAACACTAGTGTTCGCCCTGCGCGCGCATCTGCAACCGCTTGCGAGATGACCTTTTTGTCAACTAATGGTAACCCTTTTTCCTTTGACAATCGAACTTCATTCTCATAGATCATGTCGGCGTACTTTGCACAAGAATCCTCTTTGCCGATTCGGCTGACATATTTGAAGTACGGCTCCTTCCCGCGGTTGAAATGGAATGTCTGCTGTCTTCCAACTCTCGTCAGCCCGTCTACAGCGAGGCCCAAAGAGACTTCGCAAAGGTTGGGGATTATGGCACACACGGCTTCACCATCCAGAATCTTAAACCGCGGCTGTTCTTTCAGTTTCCCGTAGAATTGATGAAAAAGGTTGGCACTCAGCCCATCGCCGCTGCTCCCGCCTATGACGTTCATTATCCTTGCCCCGCGGTTGCTGCCCATGAAGTTGGCGATTCCCTCTGCTAGGAAATGCTCGTGTCCTGGAGTGGCCACTCTACCTCCCTGCGTCAATACAAGCAGAGTCTTTCTCGCTTGAAGTTGTTCTTTGCTTGTGGTCTGCTGGCTGAAGTCAACCCACGCATCACGAGCCATCTCAATTCCTTGTTCTCCTGCTTCTTTTGGCGTTCGAAGACCCCAGGTTCGTCCCACGCCTATTGGAAGGTTTGTCACAAGAGCCAAAACAGACAAGCCATTGTATCCGATGCCTGAAACCTCCTTCAGCACAAGGTCTTCGTTTTCCAGCTCACCACCTGTCGTATGCCCAACTAGTCGAAGTTGGCTTAAGGCAGAACGTTTCTCAAATCTCTCTCTTATGCTGCCCAGAACAGACTCGCATACTATCGCATCCTTCTCTTTGGGTTCTCCTCTATAACTTAGATATAGGACCAACAGTCTTACGTCATCAAGCCAATAGCCGCTTTTTGAGATGTCTTTTTCGAGCTTGTCCATAACCATTCCTGTCAGCCGCTGAGCTTCCTCAGGGCAATTTGCTCTCCTCAGCTCCTCCTCTTTCACTTGATCAAAGCCAAGCTCATTCTTGGTATGCGCATGAGCGGCAAAGCCCAAAAAGAAATCGTTCTTATCCATAGTACAAATCCATCCAAACTCTCAATTTATACAAGAAACATCCATCACTGAACTTTTAAGTCTTTTTAGAGCGTGCATGATTGTTGCTAAATGGGCTGAGAATGGTTCTTGTTCTTATTGGATTTAGGCACAGTTTCAGGTATCATGCGCGCTTAACAAGGAAAACATAGTGCGCGCGCTTTTTCGTGTCTAGATAATGCTTATTTCCAGGCACGTGCTATTTTCTCTTTCTGAATAACATTGTCTCATTATGGCTGCAGACGTACTCAAATCCAGCTTCGATGAGTTTCTTGGCCTCGTCCACGTTACCAGCTACTGCCGAGTAGCACGCGCTTGGCGGTAAGACTAATAAATCTGATGTTTCATCTCTGAGCAAGCCTAGGGAATTTTTAATACTAGGCTATGTTCTACAAATGATAAGTACCCAAAAAAACATACGTAGTAAGTGGATGAAACCAAATGAGTTTTCATGAGCTTTTTGTTTCGCCGTCAAATGTTTTCAGCGGTTTCCAAACACCTTTGGATAAAGCAGACTACGTTATTCTGGGAGTACCCTTCGACGTCACAAGCACCTATCGCACAGGAGCGAGATTCGGGCCCACGGCAATTAGGCAAGCTTCGCTCAATATCGAAACCTACAGTTTCCGAACTGGAATAGACGTGGAAGACATCAAGATTCATGACCTAGGCGACCTGCACGTATCCACCGACACAGCGAAAACCTTGGAAATGTTGCAGCTTGTCATCAAAGACATCCTGAAGACTGGAAAAATCCCTATCACAATCGGTGGGGAGCACACCATAACTTATGGCATAGCAAAAGCCCTTGGAAAAACTGCTTCCAAAACCGCCATAGTCAGCTTCGACGCCCACCTCGACTTGCGAAATGAATACTCAGGATTGAAAATGTCACATACAACCTTCATGCGCAGAACAAACGAAGAGGTCAAACCTGCAAAAATCATTGAAATCGGCACCAGAGCAGTTTGCAGAGAAGAGTTGAAGTACGCAAAAGAGGCAGGCATAGAATTCTTCACGACACAGTATGTCCGAAAGGAAGGAACCGATCACGTTACAAAACAGCTGAGAGAAAAACTGGAAAAGTATGAAAACGTTTACGTGTCAGTTGACATGGACATCCTTGACCCAGCCTTTGTGCCGGCGGTTCAGAACCCAGAGGGCGACGGTTTAGAAATGCATTATCTGCTGGACATTCTGAATAGCATATGCGACAAGCGTGTCGTTGGCTTTGATGTCTTGGAAATCGCACCTGACTATGATCGAGGAGTCTCTGCAGTCCAAGCTGCAAGGGTCATCTTTGAAATGCTATGTGGAATTGAAAAGTCAAGGAAATCAAAGCGCCAGATCTAGGGTGCTATTGATGCCACTTTGACCTGTTGCACGCCTTTTTTTGTTGCAAGAGTCTCTGCTAGGCTTTTTATCTGTTGAGCATCTCCTTTGACCGCGATTATTTCCAAACATTTGTTCTTTGCCAAATGAACGTGAAGAGTTGAACAAATAGCAGCTTCAAATCTGTGCTGTGTACTCATGATCTCGTCGAGGAGACCAGGTTTTCCTAGGTAATAGAGCATAAGCACCACTCCTGCCACGCTGCCTCTTGCTTTTCGGGTTGATTCATATTCATTAATGAAGCCTCTAACGGCATCGTGGATGGCCTTTGAGCGACTATCATACTGCATGCCCTTCCAAGCATTGTCAAACTTTTCCACCAAGGTGGGAGGAAGGGAAACACTGAACCGAGTGACCTTAGTGTCAGACACTCACCTTCACCTTAATGAGTCTAGTTTGTTGCGGAACGCTTTTATATTTGGTGTTACGATTATTCAGATTCGTAACACTTCAGGAAGCTGTGTAACCATGGCCTACTTCAACAGTCGCCAGTTAGCTGCAGTCGCTTTGTTTTCAAGTCTATGGGGCGTGTTGAACAGCGTGTTCTCACCGATCGTATTTCGAATGTTCGGATTGCCCATTCTGTGCGATATGATTGGCTTTACAGCCCTCATCCTCACATTCTGGTGGGTTCGGAAGGTCGGAGCGGTAACCGTGGTTGGGATTGTTGCGACGGTCATAAATTTCATACTTAATCCAGGAGGAGTCTATTTTCTGGGCTTCACGGCAGCAAGTTTCGTTTTTGATTTAGTTGCCAATCTCATCGGATACGAAAGGATGTTTAAGAAACGTCTTTTTGCTGCGATCTTGTTGGTCTTTATTTCTTTATTGTCGGCAGCCGCAGCAGGTCTGGTAATCGGGAGTTTCTTTATGACCCCGCAAGCTTTGTTAGCGTGGAGTGGAGTTCTTGGTTGGGTTGGATTGCATGCGGTCGGTGGGCTCGTAGGAGGATTGCTTGGAGTATCCTTATTTGGGGGTCTCAGCGCTCGAAATATCCGAAGCCCTAATTTGTAAAAAATGAACTCATGGAATTTCTTTCCCTAGATCACCCGGCAACAACAATTGGAACATGTTGTGTGCCTTAGTCTTTGCTTTTCGATAGTTTTGCGACAAACAAACCATTACAATGGTGAATGTGCGGGTACAATCTTTGACACTTGTCAAGTCCTCTAAGACCTGGTGAGCCTCTTCTAGGGGATATTTCAACCAACGAAAACTCCGCGTGCCATTTGAGAAACTTTTCGACAAGCATTTCGTTCTCTTCCACAGTTATGCTAGATGTGGAATACGCCAATGTGCCGTTAGGCTTGACGTAACCAGCACAATTGTCGAGCATTCGCCATTGAACATCAGCCATCCTATCGATGGAACGCGGCGTCAGTCTCCACTTGAACGAGGGCAGCCTGCTGAACATGCCCGTTCCGGTGCACGGTGGATCTAACACAACAAGGTCTGCTTCTACGTTGGAAGGCAAAGAATTGCTAGCATCGGCGATTATTGGTTCGGCAATCTTGACGCCTGCCTGCTGGACTTCCTTTTTCCACCCTGCTATCCTGCGCTTTGAGTAGTCCACGGACACGATGAGACCTTCGTTTTGCATTAGTTGCCCAAGATGCGTGGTAGTTTTTCCGGGAGCGCAACAAACATCTAAAACAGTCATGCCTTTGGCAGGACTTGCTGCTTCAGCCACAAAGGATTCTGCTTTATCCTCCACATGGATCAAGCCTTCCTTGAAACAGTCAGTTTTGATAACCGGTTTTCCTGCCTTTGTTATCTTGTACGTGGATGCCGATTGCTCAATCTTCTCGACTTCGATGC
The DNA here is from genome assembly GCA_041479575.1 of Bathyarchaeia archaeon. Taxonomy (GTDB): domain Archaea; phylum Thermoproteota; class Bathyarchaeia; order Bathyarchaeales; family Bathycorpusculaceae; genus DASPPK01. The sequence continues at coordinate 336 of JBGOYH010000159.1, read as the reverse complement.
CATCTTGATTAAGCCTGCCGAGTATCTCGTTTGCCTCGGCCTTAAGCGTATTTAGCCCTACGCAAAGTGGCGGTGGTGAAATATCTGATTCTAGAATTGCAGTTGCTTCCTTTCTACCGAAAAGCTTGAAGCAATATTCAACAAACCATGCTGGATGAAAAGTTTGTAGTCCAACTCGGGCCGCGTCATTTTTCTGTTCGAGAACCACCGCAGGCTTTTGCGTAAGGAGCAGGCCCAGAAATGGCTCAATTGGTTGCAGTGTCCGCCATCCCAAAATTGAACGAGCAAGTCTCACTGTATTTTCGGCTTCATTCAAATCGATTCTAGACCAGTTCT
>JBGOYH010000158.1:0-4881 GCA_041479575.1 Bathyarchaeia archaeon | reverse complement strand
TGCACCGTTGGGCCCTAGTAATCCAAGGATTTCGCCCTCTTCAACGTCCAAGTCTAGATGATCAACTGCTGCTGACTTGCCGAACTTTTTTGTGAGATTTTGAATTCGAATTATAGGTGCCACTTCTTACACCAGATTAAGAAAAAAATACAATAGCACATCAGTTAAATAAGACTAGCGATTCGCATCTTCCCGCGGAAGACGTCAAGCGAAACGAGTCTTTCTTTCATGAAAGATACGGGTTGTTTCGCTGTTTGTTTCTGTTTTCCAGAAGGTTGGGTCAACTGCGGTTCTCAATAACTGTAAGTGGGAATTTCACATTTGAAAGCGTGCACTGTTGAAATTTCAACATGGAAAAGGCGCAACAGCCAAGAGAGATACCTCGTCCGTACCCGAAGAAGACCACACGACGATACTGTATGTTCTGCAAACCCTTTCTTGTTTCATGCAATGACCTGATATCTACAATAAGCGATTTGTGTATTTCAGCCCACTGCTCACTGAGCCATTTTTGAGGAATGTACGTCACTGAGAAACTTAACAAAAAAGAATGGATTATTGAGGCTTAGCGCGCGCGTCAACCATCAGATTGGGAATAGCCACTTGTAACTAGAGCTTTAGTCGCGCGCCAAAGTATTATAAGACAGAAAACAACCTGTTGTTAAAACGTAGAGATCATGGCAGAGAACATAGGAAACCAATTTTGGCAAGTTCTCACGTACGTCCTGATACCTGTTGCAGCAATTGTTGTCACCGTCATTTTATGGTTCAAAAGTCGGCGACGCAAAGACCTGTCTTACTCGATATCTTGCACTACTGTGCTGCCAAGAGTAGAGGATACCGTCGGAAAGAAGTTGAAGATACTGTTTGATGAAAGATGGGTCAAACAGATATATCTCAATACTGTCACGCTCTTGTGCTCCGGCAATGAACCGATAAGGTCCGTTGACTACGAAAAGCCGATTGAAGTGAATCTCGGAAGCCGTGTCAGAATACTTTCGGCAGAAATAGTCAAACCGTCTCCGAGGTGCCTTGAACCAGAATTGACAATAGAAAGAGGATCGGTGATCCTTGCGCCGATTCTTATGAATCATGGAGACAGGGTAGACATGAAGATTTTGACAGGAAATTACCCTGAAAAGACAGAAATTCGTGTCCGAATAGCAGGCGTGGATGAAGTAAAGGCGATAAACAGGCATCAAAGGATGGGTCTTTGGCTGCTTGAGGTCGGGGTGGTTCTTTTGGTAGGGGGTGTTTTAGTTTTCTCTCCTACCACACAAATGTCTTCTACCATCTTCGATTGGCGGTTTGTTGCATTTCTAATATTGACTTCCGCTGGAGTTTCATTGTTTGCAGCAAGTCGTTTCATGGCAGGACCAAAGCTGTAATTCTGTTAACAGAACATGAACAGCAAAAACTGGATGATTTCTCAATCATTGCTTACAACGACCTTCCCTGAAGGCAGTGTTGCAACGAACGTCCATCATCTTTAATCCTTTATGTCAGCAAAACCAAAATACCAGAGAAACAACAAATGCAATCATGGATATAAAAGTCGGAATCATCATAATTGCCGCAACATTTGCCACGATAATGCTTGTTGGGGGTTTGGGCATGCTCTTCGTTGGTGATTCAATGAATAATGGAACTATGATAAGCCAAGGTTGGACTTTAATCGCTGGAAGCGTTGGCCTATACATATTTGACGGCATCATCTACTTCTTGACCCATGGCTAAGCCGTGACTGACATCTAATCACCAAAAAAAAGAAGCTTTAGGTCATCTCAACGACGACTTTGCCTGAAGGCAATGTAGTGACGAACGTCCATCCGTTAGCCAGCAATAGCACACGCCATATGATGGAATATATATTCAAACTGTACTAATTCAGTTCTGTTTTTCAATCAAAAACCATGTTGAACGGTCCAGACTGAAGGCCTACACTTCATGGCAAGCGTTCTAGCTGACTCATCGAAGAATCATCTGTCGTTCATGACTCAAAGCTTCATTCTGAATCTCGTTTTTGGTATATCCAAACATGCCTAGCAAGGTTTCACCTGATGAAACGAGCATTTTGACATATTCTTTAACATCATAACGCGTCTTAGCCTTCAACAATTCAACCGCAACAACCCTCTCATTAGCCCATTTAGACTCAGCGTTAACAATCAAGTATTGAACCGTTTGCCCCGCATGCACCTCAAAACCAGCCTTCATCAACTGCTTAGCAACAATAGCCTGAAAAACATCATGATCATAATCCAACGGCGCCTTCGAAATTCTCTTAGCAACCAAAAGCTCCTGCGCATCAACCTGACCCTCAATCAACCTGCAAGCATAATCCCTCAAAACACGCAAGGCATCAGGAACCCTCTCCTTAAAACCCTCCAGACTCGTGGCTCCCGCAAGCTTCTTAATCATCTCCAGCTGAGCATTAACAATAAAAACAGGAGTATCCCCGCGTCTAGCTTCAACGCCTCTAAGTTTCACATCACCATTCTCAAGCACACCGTAATACCGATTCAAAACCGGAACGTCCTCCAACACTTTTGAAGGCAGAAAAACAATCCAACGATACTTCCCCTCAACACCCAAAGTAACGCCAATAGCACCTGAAACTTCACGGCAAAAATCAACAACCTCCCTCGGAGAAGCGTTAACCTTCTTCAACCACAAAGAATCCACAATACCATGAATAACCTCAAAACCATGCTGCTCAGCCATTCGAGCGGTCTTCAACAGCGAATCACGAGCAAAAGCACACACGGCAATGTGAGCATCAACCTTCCCAAACCGCGCATTCCTGTACCCCAGATAACCAAAACACGTCACCAGAATCCATTTAAGAGCCGCCTGCCGCATGCTGTAAACACGCTTTAAACCTTCATCCTCCACCTCCCTCTTCAAATCCTTATATTTCAAACGCTTCTTCAAAAGCAACTCCAACGTCTTAGGCACAATACCCTTCCTCTTCTCACAAATATTGTACCCAAGCTCCGGAACTCGAACCTTAGAGTTTGGACAACACTTACACAGAACAGTCTCAGCAGAAATGTTCCGCGTCAACATCAACGTCGGAAACATCGACGTAAAATCAACCTCAAAAACATCCGTGTGAAAACCAATCTTAGGCTCAAAAATGAAACCGCCACGATCAGCAACAAACAGTTCCCACGCAGTTTTAAAAGACTCCGGCTCATTTTTCTTCCAAGGAATAAGAATACCGTCTTTCCAAGCAGTGTAAAGCTGCAGCGAAGACATTATAGTTCCAATAGACGCCCTAGCAGCACGATGAAGAGGAACCCTGCAGGTTCTTGAAACCTCAATGAGTCCTTCTAAGCCGCAGGCAGTGTAGATGAACGTGTTGTTCACGTCAATATGAACCCGTCCGAAAAGCCGACGCATCGTGGCTTTGTGATAAACACGACCATATGAAAAAAAAGTTGTTCCACTACCTTTGCCAGTCTTTAATGGAACTGCTTCTCTGCTCAAAACAAAACGGTCGAGAATTCCATTAGCGAAAGCCCGATACGCCAAGTAGGGCAGCCAGAATGAATCTCCACCCTCGGTAAAAATCAAGTCAGGATCCTCTTCTCTAACAGACTTAACAAGCCCCAGAATTTTCTCTTCCTCACTTCCTCCCTCAATAACTATCGTCCTGCCACCGCATTCCAACGACACGCGGTCTATCTTGTCAGACAGCTTGTTCGATACACCCTGCCTCTTAGCACTCACCCTAAGCCATAGAGAACGTAGAGGCGGAACACGATAATCGACGCTTTCAACCGAATCCTGCAGATCAAAGCAAAGCCGTTTTCCAGAATCAACAACCATCACATGTGCAAAAGGAAAAACATCCATCTCATACAAGTAAGCCTGCGAAACCGTGACATCAACATTGTGGAAACGAAACCGTTCGTAACCTCCGAGCCTAAGCAGGTCTCTAGCAAGACTCGAAGCCTTAGCATGATCTGTGAGTCCCACCTCCAAGACTTTTCGCTTAAACGGCTCCATGAAATCCGCATTCTTTTCAACAAAACGCCAATCAGTAACCGAATTGACGTACTCAAGTTTGTCTGCTAAACGGTTGAGGGCAGAGAAATTTCCAGAAACATACATCTTATAGACGAACTTGTCGACAAATCGAATGCGCTCGCCATTTTCCGCAATAAGCCAAACTGCAACTTCATCTGGACCTGAAGGATAAACGTCAAACAACCATCCTCGAACTGGGTTAAGTTTGACGAAGCCTTTTTTCAAGTCGCTCAAGGCTCTCTCGAATCTCCATAAGCTCCTTCCGCTGACTCACCAAGATGGACATGAACATAGCCTCAGTCAAGATAGGCCTTGTCGCCATACCTCCTGCTGACGCGTAAACCCTGCACGCAATCATTATCCTATCAAAAGCCTCCGCATCCTTGTCTCGCAAGGCTCTCCGAAAGCTTTCCCAACGCATAATCTCCTCTTCCAAAGCTTGTCTATAGGACGGAACGGTCCTCCCCAAAACTCACACCTCCAAAAACGCGGTTAGAAGGCTGATCAGCTGTAAAATCCATGCTAAACGATCTGATGCGCGGATGAGCTTGTAAAGCAATGCTCAAAACCTGCCCTCTCCTCTTCAACTTAAGCAGAATATCGGATTTTCCAAATAGAACAGCTTCAAAAAACACGCTCTGCCTAGATCGCCCTTCCGGAAAATAGCTTACAACAACGACCGTCTGTTTTTCTGAGGCTATCGCCGACAGTTTGGAGCAAACTTTCATGAAAAGTTCTCTTCCCTCAGTTTTAGGCATGTCGCGGTCTAAGAAAAGAGAAGTAATGTCTGAAACAATTAACAGTCTAGCCCTAGTCTTCCTCAAAACAGAATACAGCTTCTCCAAG
>JBGOYH010000157.1:0-4936 GCA_041479575.1 Bathyarchaeia archaeon | reverse complement strand
TGCCTTTTCTTCTTTCTTTTCCTTCGGTTTCTTGCCTTCTTTAGCGCCTTTCGGCTTCTCCACGATTTTCATGTTCACCTGCACAATCTCGTCTGTAATTACGTTTCCCCGGATGGTTTTGCGTCTTCTCATGCCCTCGGTTGTGGGGTTGAATCCTACGCCTCCGCTGAGAACTATTCTTCTGCGAACCCCGCCGTGAACGCTTGGTCTCATCGGGAACCCGTCTTTGTCGGAGCCGCCCATAAGCTGGATTTTGTGTCCGGACAAGTCAACCACTGCTCCGTCCATGACTTCGCCTATTCTTTTCCCGATCAAGGGGGCGGCGCGTGCTTCTTGAAGCTCGACAACTTTTGAAGTCCCAGTTTCGGGGTCTGAAACGATGATTTTGAATTTGGCCATGACTCGTACCCTCTTGGGCAGTGTTATGAAAGTTGAACATCTCGTTATTAAGGATTTATCAAGGCTTCACAGGCTTTCACAGAAAAGCCGGCGTTTGTTATGTAAAGGCTTTAATCCTACTTGCGCGACGTTTTCTGGCTATGTGGAGACTGGGGTTCTTCTTCCACGAAATGGGCTACGGACTGCTGTCCATTTTTCTTCCACTGTACATAATGTCCATTGACCCCGGCAACGGTTTGTACTACATAGGAATATTCTCGGCCGTCGCGTTGTTCTTGGCGATTCCCGCGTCTTTCTTGTGGGGATACTTGTGTGATAAGACGCGACGTTACAAACGGTACATTCTGCTGTCTTTCTTGGCTTCAGCAGTTATTCTGTACTTGTTTACTTATACGACAAGCGTGGTTTTGTTGGTGATTCTGTATGGCGTCATGTCAATACTTCATGTTGCCCATGAAGCTCCTAAAAACGTGTTGATCGCTGAGCTGTACTCACATCAGGACTGGAATAGAAGTTTCGCTTTCTATGAGGGTTTCACTGAATTCGGATGGCTTATCGGGCTACTGCTGGGGTTTTTCACGTCGACTTACGGGTTCAGTTCAGCCACTACATTGTTTGTTTGTAGTGGCTTGAACATGGTGGGTTTTGTCTTGTCTTTGGTGCTCGTGAGAGATCCTGCTTTGGTGTTTGAGAGGAGCTTGGTCAGTATGGAGAAGAGGGTGGATTTTGCGTCGCGCGGCGTTTTTGTGGCTTCGAGGCTTCTGGATGGGGCGTCGATTACTGAGAAGTTGAAAAGGGAGAACGTTAACGCTTTCTGTGGCGGTTTGATTCTCTTCTCGTTAGCCACAAGTATACTTTTCACGCCTCTGCCGGTATTCATTCGCAATGCTGTTTCAGCTGCCTCTCTTCCAGCGGGCTTGGTTTTTGCAATCTACGTTTTGAATTCCGGTGGAGCCGTTATGGGTTATGCGTTGACGGCTCGAAGATCGGAACAGTCTATGGGTAAGACGAGTTTGCGGAGAATTGTGCTGTCCAGGGGTTTGTTTGCATTCGTGTTCATTGTAGCACTGAACCTGTCAGCAGCCACTTCGGTGGGATTGGCTACTTCGCTTCTGGTTTTGATGGGCTTTCTTTATGCCATGTTTATTGTCTCTACGCTTTCTTTGTCTATGGAGTTGATTCCGGCTGGAAAGTCTGGTATGTTTAACGTCTTGATTGGTGTGGGCGGTGCTTTCGGGTCTTTTGTAGGTCCCTTTATCGCTCAGACGTTTGGGTTTTTCAGCGTTTTCGTTACTGCAGGTGTAATCTTTCTCTTTGCTTATGTTGCCTTTAGACTCTTCTGAAATGAAAAAGGGGAAAGTGCAGGGTTTATTCGACGTGTACCCTGAAGAGGTCTATGTCTTCTCGCATTTCTGGTGTTGCTTCGAGGAAGTCTCTGACCGCGTGCTCAACGTCTTTCGATTGCGTGATGTATCTTCCGACGATGATTATGTCTGCGCCTTTTTGCAGGGCTTGTCTTGCGGTTTCAGGTATTATTCCGCCTGCTACGGCGATCAGGAATTTCTTGTCTTTGAAGGTTTGTCTGATTTCTGGGATGATTTCTAACCCGTGTTCTCTGCCGGTTTCTTGGTCTATTCCTCTGTGCAGTCCGACGATGTCTGGGAATTCTTTGATTGACTTGAGTTTCTTGAGTGGGTCTTCGACGTTTAGCATGTCTATTATTGAGTATATTCCCAGTCTTCTTGCTTCGTGAATGAATGAGTCAAGTGTTTCGGCTGGTGCAAGTCCGGCGGCGACGACGGCGTCGGCGGTTTCGTCATAGGCCAGGTCAACTTCTACTTTGCCGACATCTAGGGTTTTCAGGTCGGCTACGAAGAAGATGTCTTTGGTTACTTCTCGGAGTTGGCTGATTATTTTTGTTCCGTAGCGTTTGATGAGGGGTGTTCCTATTTCGATGATTATTCTGTCGCTTCCAGGTAGCCGCGATATGACGCGTTTTGCGCTTTCTATTTCTGGGTTGTCGAGTGAGATCTGCAGGTAAGGTGGTCTCCATAGGCGGGGTACTTTGAATCCCATTATTGGGTGTTTGGCTCTGTCCTTTTCGTACATGATCTTTTCTAGTGGCGGATATTTGGCTAGAGCCCTTCTAAGCGCCAACTTGGTTGCGCTGTAGTTGTAGTGGTAGATTTTTCGGAAGTCTGTTGCTTGTGGGTGGATGAAGACGCTGGCTATTATGACCCATTCATCAATTTTCTCTTTGGGTATTATGCCGTCTTCTACAGCGTCGGCAACAGCTTTTGCGACTGCAGCTTGGGCTGGTCCGAAGATTTTGCCTGCATCTTCCATGTTCTTCACAGTGACCTTCGGCACTAGCAATGTGTGGGGTTTAGGTGTAAGGTTGGGTCTTATGACGGCTAGCAGCGGTGTGTGACCCGCTGACAGGTGGCACATTCCTGCAGCAAAAGCATCTCCGACGGGCCCGTTTTTGTCGCCCATTAACAAGTCTATGTGGGCGACTTCGTTTCCTTCTCCGATCAGTGCTTCACCAATCAGGTACGCATGTCTTGAATCCTCAGCAGACTCCGACACTAACTCTGTCGGTAGACTGTCGGTGATGTCTTTGAAATCGACGTTGAACTCCTTCAGCCATGAGTACAGCGTGTCTCTATGTATGTTTAAGGCTTCAGCTGTTCCAAGTACTGTAGGTTTTGTCGGCTTAGGTCTGGGGACAGCCCGGCTTTCAGCGGCTTTCTTGGCGGCTTCCGTCAGTAACTTGACGAGTTCTTCTCTGGTTTCAGGTTTCTTCACGGTTTGGTCCGACATACTCTATTTCACAACTGTTATTTGATTGTGTTTCCTGTATATAACAATGTCGGAATATTGAGAAGGACCACAATAGACTGTCTGGGGGCGCCATTAGAATGTCGGCAAAGGCTGTTTTCATCCCTATATGATTTAATGGTCTCCATGTCTAGTGTCGGGAGAAGTCGGGTTTACGGCGAGACTTTCGGCTTCTACGGCAATGAGTGTCGGCGGGTACGTTGAGTGGGATTTTGAACACCATGGTTCTTGTTATCGGTAACTCTATATACTTTGACGCAATGTATGAGGGTTAAAACCGAGTTTGGGAGTTGCCTGAATGTCGTGGACAGACATCGCGTGTCTGGTTTTGGTGATCGCAGGTATCGTTCTATTTTTGTACGGTGCAAACGCATACGACTCTGCCGTCGGTTATACAGGTATTGGATTCTTTGTTAGCGGTTTGATCGTCTACATCGCTTTACAAGCGTATGCGTCCATGACAAAGAACAAGAAGTAGCTAGAAACCGTAGAGTCTGGAGTATTTTTCGTTCAAATAGTTCAGGTACGGTTTGACGTTCAGTCCTTTTCCGCTGATTTTCTTAATTAGTTCTGGTGCATCGTAGAGGTTGCCGTATGCGTGAACGTTGTGAACAAGCCAGTTCTTCACTTTCTTGAAGTCGCCTTTGGCTAGTTGTGTTCGCCAGTTTGGAAGCGTTTTCCGCATTGCTTCGAGGATTTGTCCGCTGTAGATGTTGCCGAGCGCGTAGCTTGGGAAATAGCCGAATGAACCGCTCGCTCAGTGGGTGTCTTGCATTACGCCTTCAGAGTCGTTCTCGATTTTGACGCCGAGGTATTCCTTGTAACTTTGGTTCCACAGGTCCGGAAGTTCCTTTACTGTTATCTTGTCCGCGAATAGGTCGCGTTCAAGGTTGAATCTGATTATTATGTGCAGGCAGTAGGTTACTTCGTCTGCTTCTACGCGTATCTTTGAAGGTTTGACTTGGTTGATGGCGTGTACGAATGGGTCAAGTTTCAAGTCTGAGAAGTCCTTTCCTGCGATCAGCTTGAGCTTGGGCAGAAAGTACGTCCAGAATTCTTTTGATCTTCCAACGATGTTTTCTACCATGCGTGATTGTGATTCGTGAAATCCCATTGAGACGCTGTTGCCTACGGGTTGGTACATCCATTCTTGTCTGAGGTTTTGCTCGTACAACGCGTGTCCTGCTTCGTGCAGAACTGAGAATAATGATGATTTGAAAAGGGTCTCAAAGTAGTGTGTCGTAATCCGCACGTCATCGTAGTAACCCGTTGTGAAGGGATGTTCTGTCTCGTCAATTCTGCCGCCTGCCTTTTTTGAGGTGATGCCGTATCCCACGAATTCGGCTAAGGCCTTTGCGAATTTGCGTTGTGTTTCTATTGGGACCTTGCGCTTCAAAAGCCTCATGTCGGGTTGTTTGGGAGCGGTTTCGCATTTTTTGAGCAGTGAGACCAAATCCGCTTTCAGCTCGTTGAAAATCTTGGTTATGTCTGTGGTCGTCATTTTGGGTTCATAGATGTCGATTAGCGCATCGTAGGATGTTCGGGTTTCTTTGACTTTCATGAGGATTTCTGCAGATTTCTTTTTCAGTTCAACGAGTTTCTCAAGTTGGGGCCTGAACATCAGGAAGTCTTTGGCGGCCTTTGCTTTCTTCCAGATATCTATTGTTAACGCTTCCTGCTTTGCTATTTCGGCCAC
>JBGOYH010000156.1:0-4973 GCA_041479575.1 Bathyarchaeia archaeon | reverse complement strand
TCGGGTGTCAAGACATGTTTTGCACCGAGTTTGCTTCTCCCTCTTCTCCGGGTTTTAACCCGATAGCCTGGTCGAATCACCGATACGCACACATCCATACCGAAAATGCCTACGTCCGGGTCGTATTTTACTCCTGGCAGTTCAATGTGCTCTTTAATGCCGAAAGAAAAGTTACCCTGCTTGTCGAAGCTTCTGCCGGACAGCTTCTTGTCAACTACTGGCAGAACCTTGTTTAGGAATTCGATGGCCTTTGCCTTTCTAAGGGTTACGATGCAGGCTATTGATTCGCCTTTTCTGATGTTGAAGTCTCTTACCGATTCCTTTGCTTTTCTCTTGCATGGAGTTTGACCTGTTATTTCCTTCAGAACCTTTGTGGCTTTCTCAAGCGGTTCCCCTGACTTTCCAACGCTGATGTTAACGACAACCTTTTCTATTTTCGGTTTAAGCATGGGTTGGTTTTCCCATTTCTTGCGGGTTTCGTCGTCGGACAAATCAGTCGGCCTCCGGCAATGAGATCAGCGGGTGAGCGTCTCCTATGGCGAACACGAATTCCAGTATGGTCTGGTAGCGGTTGCCCTTTTCATCTTCGACTTTCACTAATGCGTTTCTGCGCTTCTTTCCTTCTGCCTTTTCAATCTCAACTATTTTGCCGAATTTTCCAACGTTTTTCCCGCCAGTTATCACCGCAAAATCCTTTTCCTTCATTTTTGTGTGTTCAAGAACTTGTTTCTCTGGAATGCTCATCTTTATAGTGTCAAGCGTTTTGTAAACGTCTTCCTGCGGGTTTTTCGAGTCAGCCACTTTCACCGTCATGTTTGATCCATCATGAAGATGAAGTTGCATGTGCCCGCTGTCAATGACCGTCTTGCCTTCTATCCGGCAGAGTTTGAATTTGGCGTCTTCATCTTTGATCGGGTTCAAGATTAAACCTTTGTAGGAGGGCAGTATGCAGAACTTCTTGCCGATTTCTGGTAATGAGATGACGTCCATCAGTCCAACGGGGAAGTCGTCGCTGCGCTGTACTTTCCCGTCAACACAAACTTTTCCTTGTGCGACTATTGTTTTTGCCTCTTTTCTTGTCTCCGCGAAGGTTAAAACGTCGCGAAGGACGATTGCTAGGGGCATGCATTTTTCAAATGAGTGTGGTCCTGGAGTTGGGTTTACGGCCCATGTGAATTCTTTTCTGTGGATTGGCCAGAATTTCGGTGCTGGTTTGCGTTTTAGTCCTGATGATTTCCCTTTTCCGCCCATTCTTATTCTTCTCCTTGTTCAGTTTTCTTGGGTTTGCGAGTAGTGCGTTTAGCTTTCTTCTTGGGTTTGGTTTTCACTTCTTCTTTCGCTTCTTCGGCTTCTGGTTTTGCTTTTTGCGCTGCCTTTTTTCTGGCGGGTTTCTTCTTCGCTCCTGTGACCCTCTTTCTTGGAGCTTTCTCCTTCACAGCAGGTTTTTCTTCGATGACTTCTTTTGCTTCTTCTTTGACTTCTTCAATTTCAACGGGTTTTTCTAATGGCTTTGCTTTTGGCTTCCTTTCTGCCTTCTCAGCCTTTTCGAGCGCTCTGTGTCTTTCTTTCTTTGATTCTAAGATTTCTTTTCGCCATTTATCGTCAAGGTTCAAACGTGTAACGATGACTTTGGAAGGGTGTATAGGAACGTTAATAGTTGTTCCGTCAACTTTCTCACGTGTGAGTCCTTCAACGTATATTCTGTACTTTGTCAAATCTACACTGCTAATTTTGCCTTCGACTCCCTTGTGGTCTCCTCTAACAACTCGCACCGTGTCTCCGGTTCTGACTGGGAAACTCTTGGTTCCATGTGAGGCTCGCAGTTCTGGTGAAAGATGTGCCGCTAGAAGTTTGTGACGTATGTGGGCAGGTGCTTGGTAGAGCATTTTTCTTTGTTTGGTTGGTTTTGTCACCGGTCTTGTTGTTTGCATTTTCTTTCACCTTAGACTATTATGCTGGAGGCGCTTGCTATCCTCGGCCATCTTTCTGCAGCCTCTTTTGCCACGGGACCGCGGATTTCGGATCCTTTCATTTCTCCTTCAGGAGTGATTATCACAGCTGCGTTGTCTGCGAACTGGATCCAGATGCCGTCGATCCTTCTGAACGGTTTCCTTTGCCTCACGACCACGGCTTGGAAGATTTTCTTCCGCATGTCTGGGGTTCCTTGTCTAACAGAGACTGTTATCTTGTCTCCGACTGTCGCACGTGGGTAACGTCTCAGTCTGCCATGGTAACCGAAAACCTGAATTAGTCTCAGAGCTCTTGCACCCGTGTTGTCAGCGCACTTTAGCACTGCGGGTGGTTGAAGCCCTCTGGATAATTTGCGTCCGTGCCCCATCATTCCTTTCGCAAGAAGCCCTCTTCCTTTTGCCTTTGCCGCCACGGTCACTTCTCCTCCACTTTTTCGACGACAACAAATACGACTGTCTTGCTTATGGGGCGGCTTTCAGCTATGATGACACGGTCTCCTTCTTTCACATCAATGCACGGTGGATTGTGGGAAGGGATGCGACTGCGTCTTCTTTGATATCTCCTGAACTTGGGTACATATGAGAGATAATCGCGTTCGACGATGACCGTTTTATCCATTTTTGCGCTTACGACAACTCCTTCCAACACGCGACCCCTTACCGACAACTCTCCATGGAAGGGACAATTTATGTCGTCACATGTCTTCTTGGGCTTCTTGAAAGTCAACGACATTACCATAATCTCCTGATGCTTTTCTTGAGACGGTCTTCAGGTCTTCCAACAAGAATTCTTCCGTCGATTTCAACAACTGTATCGTCTGGAAACCTGAAGTGAAACATGCTCGTGTTTTTTGCCACTGTCTTTCTTTTTCCATCATGGAAGACTACGAACGTGTTCCGGGTTTCATCAACCACTTTGCCAGATATTCCCACGTTTCCAAAGTGACTGCTCTTGCAGACTTTGGCCTCAGTACCGACAAACTCGCAGCGGATAATATCTGGCGTTACTTTCATTTCTCTTTCTTCCTTTCAGGCTTTGGTTTTTCCTTTGTTTTTTTCTTAGCTCCTCTTATTCCGAGAGTCTCTTCATGCTCTATCGTGAGTATTTTGGCTATTGCCTTGCGAATTTCCTTCACTCTTGCAGGGTTTTCGACCGTGCCGCCTGCCCTGATCATCGTTCTCAACCTAAAAAGTTCTGTTCGCAGCTCGCCGAGTCTCTTAGACCGGTCTTCGGTTGACATATCTCGAATTTCTTTCACCCGGATTAGTGGCATTACTGCGCGGTCTCCCCTTCTTCTGTCTCTTCAGAACCGTTTTCCTCGGTCTTCGCTTCCTCAGCTTCTGCTTCTTCAACTGGGGTTTCTTGTTCTACTTCTTGCGCTACTTGTTGCTCTGCCTCTGTCTCTGCGGTCTTCTCCTCTGGTTTTTCTTCTGGTGGGAGGCTTTCAACTATCTTGAGCTTATCTGGAAATATTGCGTCAGGAGGCATTATCCTGACCCTGACGCCGAATATACCTGGCTTCAATTGGACGTGGACTTCAGCTTTCTGCATATACTTTAGCGATGGGTCACCGCATTTCACTAGGTAACCAGCGCGGAACTTCTCAAACCTGGCTCTTTCTGTTCTGAGTTTTCCGCTGATTACAATTTCTGCTCCAAGGGCTCCTGCTTCCATAACCTGGTTGAGAGACCAGAAACCAGCTCGCCTGAAGTGTACGCCTCTTTGTAAGGCTGATGCGACACGAGAGGCAACAACGTGAGCGTTCAACTCTGGAACTTCAATCTCAGAAACAGAAATCTGCGGGTTAGAAACCTTGAATTTCTCTTCCAGAAAAGTTGCAAGTTCTCTTATGGTTTCTCCGCCGCGACCAATCACCAGACCAGGACGCATCGCGTAGATGACTATGTGTGTTCCCAACGGGGTTTTGGATATGCTTACTCCGCCGTATCCTGCTCGGTCAAGCTTCTTCTGCAAGTACTCGTCGATTTCGGTTCTCTTTATTGATTCCGTGATGAAGTATTTGACCACTGACATCAAACTGCTTCTCCTTTTTCTTGCTGTTCTTCGAGGGCTACTTCGACATGGCAGAGAACATCAAAGTCCGGTGTTGCTCTTCCCTGGGCACGTGGTTGGAACCGTTTGAGTTTCATTCCTTGACTTGTGGCTGCATGTATGATGCGCATCCTGTCGATATCCAATCCCTTGTTTTCCGCGTTTGCTTCAGCTCCTTCAAGTAGCTTGAGAATGTATGTTGCTGCTTTTACGGGGTATCTGCCTGCAAAAGCCTTGGTTAGACCGTGGCGATGCCCCAGTTTTTTCGTATACCTCTTGTACGGAACGGGTCTTTTCTTAGCTGCGACATCTTTGAGGTACTTCTTGGCTTGAGTGAGCATCATTCCCTTGATTGCGCTACATACTTCTCGGGCCGCTTTATGGGATATGCTAATCTCCCGTGCGCTTGCTTTGACGGTTTTTTCGGGATCTAACCGTTCTTCGGCTATTGAGTATCCCCATTTTGGCACTCGATATTCTCTCCAGTTGTGCAATTGAACAGCGGTATGGTGATTTATATGGTTTTCCTTTAACGAAAACGGTTTAAAATCAATTTAAACCTCCTAGACCCTTTCATTTTTGCCTTGAGAATGTTTCCTTTTCAGTTTTGCGGACGGTATGTTTAACTCTTGAAATACCGTTAGTCACATTCCAAAGGTGTGTGGGGAGACTTGTCAGACAAGAACGGATACATTACCATGTTGCATGGTGCTGGTGGAACCGTTATGCACGATCTAGTGAAGAACTACGTTGTCAAGTATTTCGGCGGTTCAAGCAACGCTGAAGTTCCGCTTGAAGCCATGGACGACGCGGCTGTTGTTGCAGATGTTGTTTTCAAGAGCGACTCTCATGTGGTCAAGCCTATATTCTTCCCTGGAGGCGACATCGGACGCCTATCAGTATCAGGAACTGTCAACGACATTGCAATGTTGGGGGCAGAACCATTTGCG
>JBGOYH010000155.1:0-4979 GCA_041479575.1 Bathyarchaeia archaeon | reverse complement strand
TCACAAACCAGCTAGCTTCTTCTCGATTATGATACAAATCTGGAGAGCTATAGATTCTTATCAGACTTTCAACATCGTTCTCGTCAGCATCTGCCATTTGTATGTCCATGATCAGATATTTGTTGACAAACAAACTTAAACCTTGAGTTGTCTGTCTGCCTCTTTATAGGCCTCTTAGTTCTTTTCAGCTTCATTGCTGATAGATGGCACGCGGTTCAAATCCTGGCGACTGCACCATCAAATCTAGACACACTTTTTCAAGGAAGCGCCTGCTGCTTTTGACCGCATTGAGAGCAGAAGCGAGCTGACACGGGAATTCTATTTTTGCAGTTAGGACAGATCTTCAACACGAATTCAGGACGTAAGAGGGTCCCGCAAAAATCACAGTAGTTAGAAACTGAGGAGACTGGCCTCCCACACCTTGGGCAACTTAGGTATTGCATAGGCAAAGAAAGAGGAACTATAACCCAAGCTCCAATCTTCAATTTGTCCACTTCGTTCGAATAAGGAGTGTTCTGTCTTTTTTCTTTTCTGATCCATCAAGCTTAAGGTACTTGCTCTCACGGATCAGAGTTCCAAGCGGAACTAACTTTGCGGCGAACGCTATGATTCTTTCAGCAGTAAATGTTGAATCGAAAGATAAGGACCAAGATAGCGTTTAAACCATGAATGGCATCGACTCATACACAGAAGATTCGTTCACAAGTGATATAAAGCTCTACTTGCTTATTCGTATGTTGGGTTTAGGGGTCTCTTTTGAGAAAGAGCATGCGGGTCATTGTGCTGATATCTTTAGTGTTGGTTATCGTGGCCGCGGCGCTGATCGCTATCCAAGCACAAAACTCAGCGGGCAACGTGCAAACCAATGGTCCCGTAACTGTCGAAGGTTTGAATTATCCTCTCAAACTGGCAATGACGTTGAAAAAGACAAACTTGACACTAGGAGAACCATTAGATCTAGCCTTCTCCTTGGAAAACGTGGGAAACGAAACCCTCACGTTGATTTTCTCTTGCGGTCGTGACGCATTTGATTATGCCATATACAATGAAAGCGACGCACTTGTTTATAGTCGCTTGCGTGACTGGGTGTTCCCTCAGATTATCACTTATGAATACATGAGGCCAAACGAAACACGTTGCTTTATTGTTGCGTGGCCTCAGTTTGGTGAACTTGTATACGTGGGTCTTCACAATAATCCGCCCTGCTATTATGACACGGTCCCACCCGGCACGTACAGTATTAGAGGCGCCTTCAGGAGCCGAACTCTGAACTTCACACTTGAAACAGCTTTTGTAGAGTTCAAGATTCTGGGGTAGTTCAGGAATTGAAGTTCTCTTCTAGATGGAAATTTGTGTTGACTTTATCAATAATCGAATTGACTTTGTTCACAAATGGTATTTACCTCAGAGCTTTTTCAAGCAACGCTTTGGAAGGGGTATCTCCAACATGGAAAGCCAATCGCTGGCTGCGCGATGAGGTTTCTGTGTGGCTGGGTACAGACCCATCTCACAAGCTCCCCACAATCATTTGGGTCAATGAGTCCTACCTGAGAGAACATGGAGTTAATCAAAGCCAAATCGCCAGTAGACTTGTGGCTGAATATGAGGCCACCGTCAACCTGATTGGTGAGCCTATTCTACATTGTATCATAGCAGATGTACCCGCAGTGGAGATTGAAAGACTTGGGGCTCAACCTTTTGTGGAATCTCTCGGATCTGGAACGTATCCTTTGATTCGTCCGCGAGACGATATGTCATTGCAACCACAAGCGTCTGAAATCAGCTATGGAGACACGACGTTGGCAACCAGCATGGCAAGTATAGACGCGCCTAGGGCTTGGGCGATGGGATATCGTGGGCAAGGAATGAAGATAGCGATACTCGATACGGGCATCAACGAGACTTTGCCCGATGGGAATCCTCGTCCAGATTTGCTGTTTCCCAACGGCACTTCAAAGATTATCAGAAGGCAGGATTTCACGAATGAATCAGATCTGCGCGATTTTTGGGGGGTCGTCGGGCATGGAACATGGGTTGCTGTGACGGCGGCAGGCAGTGGACTCTACAATTTTTCATCATCATCACTCAATGTAACTTCTGAGGGTGCGGCGCCAGAAGCGATGATAATGAACGTTAAAGTCATGGCCCAGTTCGGCGGTTACCCGAATTGGACTGTGTTGGGTATATACTACGCTGTTCAAGAGGGTGCTGATGTTATCAATATCAGCGCAGGTGTTATTGGTGGGACACCAACTGATGATCTGAGTAAAGCTGCGGACGAAGCTGTGAGAGAAGGTGTAGTGGTAGTTGTGAGTGCAGGAAACGATGGGCCTGATCACTATACCATAGGATCGCCTGGTTGCGCCTTCAATGTTACGACAGTTGGATTGGTCGTGGCCAACGGCACCACATCTATTAAGGATGACGACCTCCACCCGGAGAGTAGCAGAGGGCCTACGATCGATGAACGAAAGAAGCCTGACGTTGTGGCTCCTGGATATCGCCAAATGATGTTGCGTTACATAAATGGCAGTTCGCCTGACTGTGTGCTGGTGAACGGCACAAGCTTTTCAACTCCTCACACTGCTGGAGCAGCAGCTCTAATCAGGCAGGCTCATCCTGATTGGGGGCCTCTTGTGGTCAAGGACGCATTGAGGTACTCAGCTCGCTTGAATGACTATCTGTGTTACCCCTTTCTTGATGAGAATGACAGGGGAAAAGGCATAATCGACGCCTACGGAGCCTTTCTCAATGCGACTCCTGCAGATTTTTCCGTCGTCAGCGTCGACCCGCTTGAGCCTCAGTACTCGGTCTTTCAAGTGTATGATAGTGGCATGTGGCTGAACGGCACACGGATAACGATGAGTTGTAGTGTAACAGTAAGACGAGAGGCTGCATATACAAATCCTGTTCTCTTGATGGCTAGAGTGGGCCTTAAAAGGACAAGAGTTGACATTCCAGGCGAAGAGACAATCATTGACAATAATGTCACTCTCATGCTCACCGTTGGTGAGGAAGCAACGAGGGTGATTGTTTGGAACGAGACAAACACGATGCAGGCGGGAAATTGGACGATCAGCGGGTTTGTTGAACCAATCGAGGGATATTACGATGGATGGCCCGAAGACGACTCGAAAAATGGAACCACAGTTCAAGCCAAGGTGCTTCTGGGCGACGTCAATGGTAACGGCATAGTTGACATATATGATGCTATTGGATTATCAAATTGTTGGGGTAAACTAGAGAACCAGACGGGTTACAACCCCCATGCCAATTTTAACAGCCGCCCGGACAACAGAACAGGATTGCAAATGATAGACATATACGATGCGATCATACTTACATCACACTTCGGTTGGGACATATACGGCCCACGATCGCCGGAGCGGTCGGGCATGTCGCCTAACGGAGGAATGCAAGCAGCCACGACTGGAACTCCGTGCGTCGTTGTGGATCCGGGTCAAATCATCGCGTTCAAGGGCGAAGTCTTCACTGTGAACGTGAAAGTCACTGGCGTTACAGATCTTTACGGGTGGGAGTTCAAGTTGTACTGGAACAATAATGTGCTAAACTGCACGAACGCCGTCATCCAGACTCCAACCGAGTGGCAGAGCAACGCGCAGAACTACGGTCCAGGATTAGAAGCAAACTACAACGTCACGTACTCGCGCTATTGGATGGCTCAGTCCGCCGATTACCCAGCACTATCCTTCAACGGGTCGATGACAATGGTAACTCTAACGTTCCAGGCGATGCAGCCGGGAACCACTTCTCTGACACTGGCGGACACCAAGCTGGGAAACAGCACGGGTGACCCCATAGACCATACTGATTCAAGCGGTTCCGTGAGCGTCTATCATGGTCGCTACATGCGTGGCGACACCAAAACCGTCAACAGCCTGAATGCATACTTGCTCAATGCTACGAGAACAACCAGCAGTCTTTATCAAAGCGTAAATGCAAACGGGCAGGAGCCTGTCACGTGGGGAATAAGAGCATGGGTCAGGCACTCAAACGGCACCGAACAAGAAATAACCCTGAACGGCCAAACTGGAACGCCTAAAGCGCAAGTGTCAAGGTCAAGCGGCTATGGCATGCAAAGCAACACCGTCTCGGTAACTCAAAGAAACATGCAGGCAACAGACTCTCTGGTTGTACGTGTTTACATGGACATAGGAGGCGGAGGCTGGACTTTAGCTGCAGCCTTCACGACGGAGCAGCTTGGAGCCACCACGCTGACGGGCACCACGTGGACGGTTTACTACTATACTTGGGCTACATACAACAGAATTACTGACAAGACATACGGCAGATACTACTGGGGAGACTCGGCCCACGACAGCCGCATACAAAACCTCCAATACGGTTAGAACCATCTCTAACCTCATTCCCTTTTTTCTTTTTGACTTTTAGCATGCATCAGCACATTTGACTTAGCGCGCCCTGCAATGCGCGCGCGAATGTGTTCGGACCCTTTTCCTTGGCACATTCCCAGAGAACGCAGCCTGCGGGCGCTTTGGAAGACTTTTCAGCAATGTTGAAACAAATGCAAAGTGTAACAAGTTACTTTGCGCGCGATTGATAACTTTTGCTCAGAACAGCTAAATAAAGTGACCACTCGTTTACTTCAGATTGATGACCCTGCCCTTTGAAAGAGACGCACGCTAGTCACAACTTGTGATTATTTGTCGTGCGTTGGGCTTTAGAAAGACGATTACATTTGGTAGAGGATGTGAGAAAATGGAAGCTGGCGCCGTGAAATCTGTTAATCTGCGCAAGGTGTATCATGACAAAGAGATGGTTGAGGCGTTGAAAGGCGTGAGTATCGATATTGGGAAAGGTGAGCTTTTCACGTTGTTGGGGCCGAACGGCGCGGGTAAGACCACGTTTTTGCGTATTATTTCTACGCAGCTTCTTCCCAGCGGCGGCGACGCTGAAGTGCTGGGTCATAGTGTTGTGAGTGAGGCTGAGGAGGTGCG
>JBGOYH010000154.1:0-4990 GCA_041479575.1 Bathyarchaeia archaeon | reverse complement strand
TGCTCCGGCCGGGATTTGGACCCGGGTCCGCGACTCGAGAGGCCGCTATACTTGACCGGACTATACTACCGGAGCGCTGGACTAGATTACTTGCAGACGCAGTATATTTTTGTTCCCCATAATCGGTAACGCCATTGATGTTTTCATGTTATCACGGCTGGCGGAGAATCTTCTATAAAGTGTTAAATATTCACGTGCTCTGATTTTCTGAAGGAAGCACTGACTGTACGCTAGAACTTGCATCAGATATTGTTGATACAACTATGTTGAAGTTATGCATGAGGAGAATGGTGGAGAATATTCCTTGAATGCGGGAACGGTTCTGAGAACCTTCATCGCCACCACTCTTCCCATGCAATAGACATGTGGTCGTTGGCAACCTTCAGTTTTGTCGCTGAGCGTCGGAAAAAGCTTCTCAAAGGGAGAATCTGCTGTCCTGTTAAATCTTGGGTTTGGGAAAGGTGTTGGCAAAAACGGATAGGAGAACTAAAAAAAATTTAGGGGAGGTTGTTAGTCTTCTTCGGGCATTCCGCCGCCGGGTCCTTTTCCGGCTCCTGGTCCTTCTTTCGGCTTGGTTGATGCTATTACGTCGTCTATGCGGAGTATCATTGCTGCGGATTCAGTGGCTGATTTTACTGCTTGTTCTTTGACTATGAGTGGTTCGACCACGCCTTTGTCGCGCATGTTTTCGATTTTGCCTGTGAACAGGTTTACTCCTTTGTACTGGCCGTCTTGTTTTTCATGCGCAGACCTGAGTTCTGCTAGCACGTCTATTGCTTCGAGTCCGCCGTTTTCGGCAAGGGTCTTGGGTATCACTTCGATTGCCTCAGCGAAGTTTTCTATTGCGAGCTGTTCTCTTCCACCTACATTTGTGGCGTATTTGCGGAGTTCTTTAGCAACTTCGATTTCTACTGCGCCGCCGCCTGCGACTATTTTGTTGTCTTCTATGACGTCTGAAACCACGGACAATGCGTCTGTCATTGCTCTTTCAGCTTCGTCGACCATTCTTTCAAGTCCAGCGCGTATGATTATGGCGACTGAGCGGGGGTCTTTGCATTTTTCGACAAAGATCATTTTGTCTTCGCCGAGTTTGCGTTCTTCAACTAGACCAGCGATGCCTAGGTCTTGGACTTTGAGGTCGCCTAGGTCTGTGATTATTCTTCCGCCTGTGGCTCTTGCTAGTTTTTCCATGTCTGACTGTTTTGCGCGTCTTGCTGCGAGGATTCCCTCTTTTGCTAAGAAATGCTGTGCCATGTCGTCGATGCCTTTTTGGCAGAAAACAACGTTTGCACCTGAAGCCTTTATCTTGTTGACCATGTCTTGCAGCATCTTGTTTTCTTGGTCCAGGAACGCTTTCATCTGGCTTGGGTCGCGTATTCTGATTTCGGCGCTCATTTCTGTCTTTTTAATTTCCAGCGCCTCATCCAGCAGGGCTATTTTGGCTCTTTCAACCATCTTAGGCATGCCTGGGTGGACTACTTCCTTGTCTATAACCAAGCCTTTAATGAGCTGTGATTCGAAGAGGCTTTTTCCCGTTTTCTTTATGACTTGAATGTTGTCTATGTCGGCGATGTATTTGTCTCCGCGTTGTTCAACTATCAGCCTTACGGCGTCAATCGCCATGTCTGCAAAGTGTTCTCTTGCTGAGCCGAGTGCTTTGCTTGCCATTGATGTTATGGCGACTTTTTTGAGAGTTGCGCGGTCGTCCATGTCAACGGGCATTGCCACGTTGTTCATTGCTTCAACTGCTCTCAATGCTGCTTTGCGGTAGCCGCTGACGATGATTGTTGGGTGGATGTTCTGGTCTAGGAGTTCTTCAGCCCTCTTTAGCAGTTCGCCTGCTAATACTACGGCTGTTGTTGTTCCGTCGCCTACCATGTCGTCTTGGGTCTTTGCGATTTCCACCATCATTTTTGCCGCTGGATGTTCAACTTCTATTTCGTTGAGGATTGTTGCTCCGTCATTTGTTATGGTTGTGTCTCCTAAGCTGTCGACGAGCATTTTGTCCATGCCGCGAGGTCCCAAAGTTGTCTTTAGGACTTCGGCTATGACACGTGCCGCCATTATGTTGTTTCTCTGGGCTTCTTTGCCTCTGTTTCGTGTTGTTCCTTCTTTAAGGATCAGGACTGGTTGTCCCGACGCTGTCGTCGTTAAGTAAGCCATACATACCCTCCATTCAATTCTAAAACTGTTCTGATCGCAAATAAGCAAAAATGCTCGGTAATATAAGTTTTACCTCTGTATGTTTGTTTCTGCAAGTAAACAGATGCAAACTGGTTGATGGGAACGTTGATTTCGATCTTCTGCGGTGTAACAGCTTAAATTTCAGCTTGCCACTTATTTTTTGGGTGGTCTGGTCTTTGCGTGTTTCGGTTCGGTTTTTCACGACGCTTAGAGAGGTTGTTGGGAAGAAAGAGGAGATGCTGCAGTTTCCTAAAGGCGAAAAGGTTACAGTGAATGATGTTCTTGATCGGTTGAGCAAGGAGTATGGTAAGGCGTTTAAGGAGTATGTTTATGATCGTAAGACCGGTGAGGTTAGGGGTTTTCTGCAGTTTCTTGTGAATGGTAGAAGTGTGTCTTCGTCTGGGGGTTTGGCGTCGGAGCTTTCAGATGGGGATGTTCTTGTGATTCTGCCGCCGGTCGGCGGCGGTTAGTATCAGCAGTAGGCCCAATTTATGTAGTTTTTGACTGTTTTGCGCGCGCGCTACTTCTCTCCCCCTAGGTTCTTGTTATAAACAGTATTGCGGGCGGATTTTAGTCGGGGTTTCATTCTGGCCTTGATGTGCTGGTTTTTGGTGGTCCAGAGGGGCTGAAGAAGAACGGAGAAAGGAGGAAATGAAGATATTTATTTTGCGAGTTTGTCTTCAGCTCTTTCTGGACCTTGACTTACAAGGTATGTTGATTCATGCCGTCTTTTATAAGGATAGTCGGACACATTTCGAATGAGACTAGTACAAAACCTGGATCGAAATTGCCGGGTGCTAACACGTCATAGAAGCTCTTTTCCATGCTTTTCGCATTCTGCGACCTCAATGATATCAAAATTGGGAAAATGAAAAGAACGCCACGGTGACTGTCCTGTGTAGAAACGGAATGGTTGGGAACCAAAGTGCGTCTGAGCCCTAGAGAATAGGAAGAGATTCTATGTTGTACCGGCCCATAATCTCTTTAAGTGCGTTTTTTAGATCATTTTCAATCTCAGCAGGTAAGGGTTCTGGAACATGCTCCTTCAATAATTGGTCAACGGTTTGTCTGGCTTTGCTTATGATGTCTTTTGATCCTTGCTTTCTCTCAGCTTCCAATGTAAACCTGTCAATGACGTCGGAGGGCATGAAATGCTCTTTCTTCAACCAATCGCGTGTATGTTTTTCTGCGAGATAGTGACCGCCCGGACCAATCTTGCTTATGGTTTCCAATGCGTACGTTTCACTGTTGGCAGTTATGCCGTCAACAAATCTCAGGGCCATTCCGCAGACTTCATTGTCTATCACTAGCTTTTCAAGCGATTGGCAATTCTCGAATACGAGCATTCCAGGTCCGGAAACCACGTTTATGCCAGCTAGAGCTCCAAGTAGTATTCCAGAGCTGGTTTCGATTCCGCTTTGGACGTCAAGCATCTTGGAGTCGCTGAGTCCCAGATACGCGTGGCTTGGCACTTTGTAGTATTTGGCGATTTCAGAAGCGGCGCAGGCTACCATCATGTTTTCAATTGACCCAAGGCAGGATGAGAGACGTCGCATGTCGAATGCTGTTGGTGAACCTCCATAGATGACTGGTGCTCCTTGATTTGTGAGTTGAGAGATGACCACACCGCTTAGAAACTCTGCATTGGATTGCACAAGAGTTCCGGCTAGAGTTATTGGACTTGTTGCACCCATCTGTGGCGCTGGTATGATTTCCGCTGGAATATTGAACCTGGCGCAGTCAATGAGGTTCTGGCATGCAGTGTCGCTCCACACGAGCGGGGAAGATGGGCACACGTCAAAGATTGCCATCGGCTTGTCCGCTAGCTTGTCTTCTCCGCCAGCGACAACCTCCAACAGCCGCTTCATGTCAATTAGTCCTTTCTTCGTGAACGCGCCTGTGATAATGCTCTTCGTTGAATTTTTGAGCACGAGATAGAGGCGGTACAGGTCGCTTATCTCCTTGGGCACTTCAGAGGGCACCATGGCTGTGCTTTGGGCATGAATGTACTTGAGTCCGTCAACTAGTCTCACTAGGTCAACCAAATCTCTTGAAAGAGGTTGTCTTATCTCGCCTGTCTTGTGGTCAGTGAAGTAAACTGCACTTGAGCCAGGGTTGAAGATTGTATTGTTCATGCCAACTATCTGTTCATGCTCTCCATCTCGGCCGTACAATCTCAGGACCGACGCTGTTTTACCGAAACATTTTTTCACTAGGCTATGAGGTATGCGTGCAATTTTCTTGTCAGAATCAACCTCACACCCAGCGTCCTTGAGTAGAAGCAGAGCTTCATTGTTTTTCACTTGAACGCCTACTTTTTCAAGGATTGCTAACGAATTGTCGTTGATGTCTTTGATGGCATCCGTGGAAAGCAGTTGCAGCAGCTGTCTTCTGGAAGAAGAAAACTCGGCCACGTGCTATCACCTGAGCATTCTGTGTTCATTATTCTTTTCATAAACACTTAAAACTTAATGCGCACAACTCACCGAAAAACTGGGATAACCTTGTCAGCGAACAGCTGAAGCGATTCATTTTTCATAATGTCTGGGAATCGCATCATAATGTATGTAACTCCAACCTCGATGAACTCATCTATCCTACTTACGATTTCTTCAGGCGTGCCGACAAGGTTTCCCTCTATGAACTCTGATTCTGACACATTGTCGGGCTTGAATTTTCTGATCTTCTCGTTCAATACAGGTTTGTTCTTTGCAATCAACGTGTAATCGACGATGAGTGTCTTCTCAATCTGGTCTATCCTTCTACCTACATTTCTACAGTGTTCATCCAGAATTGCCAGCAGTTC
>JBGOYH010000153.1:0-5018 GCA_041479575.1 Bathyarchaeia archaeon | reverse complement strand
CAATAACATACGGTTCTATTGTCCAAGCTGTGGCTTTGAAACTTCGTTCCATATAATACACCCCAAACAGAGCTTTCGATCAATTGAAGTCTATGACAAGCGAGGCATTCTTGTTGGCGTAAAAAAAGTTGATGATTATCATGAGAGAACTAGTCGAGAGAACGCTGATTCGCGGGTAATGTATGCGGAGCGAAAACTCAACCTCGGAGGCGAATGGTTCGACGGTGTTTCAGGCACCCATTCGCAATCTCGATACTTAACCCGTGAGGAAATCCTTAAACGAATTGAGGAGCGCAGAATGAAAAGACTCATGGAAGCTGCGCTTGAGGAGATTGAACGTGAAGAACAAGATTATCGTGTTTCAGCCTTCAAAGCCGATGTTCATGGAGACGACGTTGCAGACTGATTTTCTGTAATATAGTATGAGGAAGAGCAGAGAGACGTTACTTCTGTTTCTTGGTTTTGACTAGGTTTTTGACATTCGTCTGTACATGCAAAACCGGAACCACCATGAAAAACTTCTAGGGACTCCCTGAAACCATTGTGAAAACGCAAAGTTTCTATTTCAATGCTGTTCTGATGTGTAGAGTTTTATATTGCTACAATCAAATATGGCATGTAAAGTTCAACCAGTTTGGAGTTCCACTCTTGTCATCGAAGACGAGAATTCTTGTGCTGAGAGCATTATCTGTACTTGGGTGTCTGGTATTCCTATTCTCAATCATCTTTCCCTTTCTTTTTGCACGATATCCCAACAGTGTAATTGAAGAGGATATGAACATGGCTGATTTTTGGTCTTTCAAGTCTTACACCGAACAAGGCAATCCTTTCGTGCGATGGCTCCCAAAAATCTATGAATATTGGTTCGTTGATTATTGGATCAAAGCAAGTGCTTATGGATCAGAGTTTTTGGCACTGCTTCCTTTGATGTTTGTGGCTCAAATTCTAACTTTGGTAACTGTTGTGGTTTCTGTTTTCGTTAGGAAAAGATTCCTCACTTCTGTTACAGTGGTCCTTTGTTCAATGGTGGTTGCTCTAATGACCTATGTCGGCATGAGTTCCAAAGTCAATTGGCATTGGCACTTTCAAGAAGGCTACTGGCTGACCATTCCCTCACTGTTTGTCTTCATACTGAGCTATGCATTAAGAAAGAGATTTGATGAAAGAAACATCACTGGCACATACACACCCGCACATACACAGACACAATGACATAAGGCAATGCCAGTGCCACACCACATTATCATAATTTGACTGGAAAAATCCGTCGATGGCTCTGGTCTCCAATGCACAAATCTAAGCGTAACATGTTCTTGAATCTATTGAGTGGAAGTCTCGGTGAGCAACAGAGTGTCTATCTTTAGATTGCTCGCCAGGAGTTCGTCAAACGCGCGCTCTTGCCTTCAGCTGGAAAATCGCAGTGTTTATGAGTATTCTCTGAATGTGTAGCTGCACTTTGTGCAACGTAAGAACTGTGTTGAGGATTCATCCGCGCCTCTCGTCTGCACTTGCCACACGTAGGCCACGTTGTTTCCGCATTTAGGGCACTCAATCCTTACAGTTGGCAGTGTTCTCAGTTTCTGTTCTTCCTTGCCTATTACTGCCACAAGATACTGTGGCTTATGTTGGATCACTTTCGCAACCTTCGGTTCCACTTTCCTGCCTGCGGGATTCTTCGTGTAGCCACATTTCGGACAAGCCATAACCAGTGTTTCTTCTTTTCCCTTCTTCGCTTTCTTAGGGGCGAGTCGCGAGCCGCATTTTGGACAAAATTCCATAAAACGATTCCTCGTTGTCCGTTTCATTAGCCTTAGCATGGTCTCTTTTAAATGTTTTCTCGTTTTAATACGTAGCAGAGTTACACCCTGGACACGCCAGAGGCAACCAGATGCGCGACACGCAAGGCTTCCGGTACACTGCTTCTCGTTGAAGTGAGCTTCAAAATCTTCCGAGCGTCTTCTTCGAAAATTCCGCAGATTTCCATGTACACTTTCTCATTTTTGCCCCTAGTGTTGACTTCAATAATTTCTCCCGCGTTCGCTACGGCCTTCCAACGTTTTTTAGGTGATGGCAGATTCTGCAATGCTTTGCGGATGTCTTTCAGATCTGGCTTGTCTCGGGTAACCGCAATTACCGGAAGTTTTGTTTCAGCATTAAGCTCTTTGATGTTGACAACGTTAAAGCCGGCAAACGTGATCCCGTCCAACATTATGACCCTCAACTGCTTGTGGTGCGGAGAACTCATTACCATTGAGGCAATCTTCTCCGTGGCGTCAAACCCGTCCACTTCAACCTTAGTGCTCATAACCCCATCAAGCCAATAGCCTCCGCGAAAAACCACGCCAACGATGGGCGCAAAACCTTTTGAATGAGGGACAAATATTCCGTCATCAACGCCGAGAACTCGGATTTCAGGCTTGATCGCACGGAATTTCTTTAATGGCAAAATAATTCCTCGATAGCATCATGGGAATATGGTGTGGGAAGATGTTATAAGTCTAATGAAAAAGCAGTGAAGCGAGGCTGAAGCTTGAGTAGGCAACACGTCAGAATTTCTTTTGCATTGGTTCGTAAAAGCCTGAACGAGGTGCTGGCGGATCACAGTTTAGCGTCTCTAGGAGATTCGTACGTAAACTTTGTCTATTCCCTAGCCTTGTCAAACAGAAAAGGAGAGCCTGTGGGCACAAAAGTGAAAGGAAGCTTGCTTGCAGAAGCTCTCAGAAAGGCTGGATTGAGGGAACGTTTGCCTTCACGAATGTCACGGCACGCATTAGCCGACGCTGCAGAAGCATTGATAGTCTATGCTTGGCTGAGCAACCATTTGAGTATGGCCGAGAGCGTTGCGATAATTGGAAAACACGGTGACCCTGTTGAGGGCCTAAGCCAGCTGCTTGTTGCCATAAAAGAAAGAATTACTTTTCCTTGAGAGCCCTTGCCAATTCCTTACCGAATTCCTTGTTCATTTCCCGCGTTTTTTCTATGGCATTCTTCAAAATCTGCTCAGGTTTCGTTTTGCCCTTTGTGCGAATATAGATGATAGTGTTTGATGCGAGAGGATGCGGAATGTCATATCCCGCCAAATCCACGTTTTCCTCTTCCAACAGCTTCTTCTGAAGCAGGTTGCAAAGTGTGTGACCCGCGCCTTCCACTTCGATCTTAAGCTCGTTTGAGCTTTTCTTGAGCACGTTAACCTTCATCTTCATCGTCCTCTTTTCTGCGCTCGATCAATCCTTTTCCATAGTCCGACGCGGTTTTGCGCCTTTCAAGTCGCCCACACTTCGGACAATGCATCCCTTGCCTTCTAGGTTCAAGCAATGTTCCGCAGCTGGAACAGAAAGCGTAGACGACGCCCAAATTCCTGTCTTTCGTTGACAAGTGGTAGGTCCGGTTTTTTTCACTGATTACCTTTGCCCTAATGATGTCGCCTGGCTTACATATATCAAACATCGAATCCACATAACGCAGTTGCACATCTGAAACATGCAGTATTCCAGCGAAAGCACCTGAAACCTCGTCGTCGCCAATTTCAAAGATACGGACACCAGCAGTTTCAGACTGGGCGTTTGAAACCTGTCCCACAACAGTGCTTCCCGTGATCGGCACTTTCGCACCGTGAGTGAGCTGATGAACTGTAACACGTTTGTGTACCAAGTCAATCAAAACGCGCCCTACAACTTTAGAGTAGATTACTCCGTCTTTCACGAAGGTTCCCGCGTCTGGGATGAACTCTTCAATCACCCCGAGACGATCTCCGGGCACAACCAGTAGACCAGTTTTCTGTTCATTGGTTTTTGAAGTCATTCTAAATCCCCTTTTTGTCTTCAATTGGCTCGCACATTAAATGCGTAAGCATTCCTAGGCGCGGGCGTTTACTGAATGTTTATACCTTTACTTTCTATGCCTCTCAATAAACCTTTTGATTTGTTCATATGCAAGTTGTTTACGGCGGCTTTTCTGCCTATCATTCAGCAGTATCGTTGTATGTAGTCATTCATGAAACGGATCATGTCTTCCGCATAACGTACAAGTCAACCACAAACTCGTGCTTCTTTTCCGTGTGGAAACTGAACATGTGAGGAATGGTCATCAACAAGGCATAGACGCTCTCGATTCTTCCACCATTTTCTTCGACAAACCTTTTCATGAAAGCAGACGCAGAGACTGCAACTGCGCCATCGCTGCTTGCTTTCAGTTTCCTGACGAGCCCCAAATCTTCATTTGGCCTCTTGTGCAAAGAGTAAGTCACTTTGCCCAATTCCAGAGCTTTCACAATGAACTTTCTATCGGCACCCCTTTTCTGCACTCCAAACGGTGGATTCTGCAATACGGTGTCGAAGCTTCCTTGAACAGAATCAATGTCTCCGGCAATCCACTGCGTCTTTTCTTTGAAGCCGGCTTCAAAGGAATTTTCAAAAGCCGTTTTCACTGCAGTTCTATCTATGTCTACGCCTGTGACTTCTTCTGCCCCCAAGAAAGCTGCTCCAATTGCAAGTCTGCCTGTCCCACAGCCTAGGTCCAAGACTTTTTTGTCAACGATGTCATTGTTTGCGTAGGCTGCAATGTAAAGCGTCGTTGCGGCCGCGTCAGGGGGAATAGTGTACTGTTCGAGGTCGGGTGCTGGTTTGGGGTGGGGTTTGACCCTTGAAAGCGTTAACTCAAGGTCTAGCTTTCGAGCAAGCCTTTTTTGCATAGTTCTTCCCAGGATAGCCTGCCAACAACCACCAACGTTTCATTAGTCGTCAAAACAGGTTTCTTGAACCTGGCGATATCATCGAGAGAAATTCTTGGACAGGCCGTGTTCACGAAAGCGTCGATGCTCGGAAACTCCATAAGCACTTCCGGAGTGATCTCTCTGGCGGCCAAGAGATTCACAGTTTTTCCGTCTTCCTCAAGCTTCTTCTTAGCCTGCAATGCCTCCTCCAAGTGTTTCTGCATAGGCTTTATCCCTATGAGGATCGCAAAATTTTTCGCTTTCTTAGCCTCCTCTATCGTTGCCCATCTTTGTTTGAAGATTTTCT
>JBGOYH010000152.1:0-5169 GCA_041479575.1 Bathyarchaeia archaeon | reverse complement strand
TTTGCAAGAGAAGCAACTGGACTCGTAAGAGAAATCGGCTTTACCTTGGGTGTCATCATCATCCTAACGCACGTCATCGGACTCGGCTGGCAAAAAAGGGCTTTCCAATTCACAGGACCAAGACCAATGCCTACGGACCTGATGCCTCTCGGACTTCCAGCGATTTTCTGGGCGTTCCTTGTTTGCGGCATCATAGTGCTTGTCACAGGTTACGCAGCAGGTTACGTTGCAGCAGCAATGCCACGATCAGGCGGCGGCTACGTCACAATCTCAAGAGTAATCCATCCCGTAGTAGGCTACATGTCAGGATGGCTGATGTTCCTCGCCGAAGCATTTTCATTCGGACTCATCGGTGTCGCGGTCTTTGAAGGAGTGTCGATATTCTTCGGAATAGCTATGGCGCCTAATGGAGGACCGGCTTTCGATCCATCAATTCTTTTCGTGGGCGGTCTCATAATAGTTTGGATATTCGCGGGTTTGGCTTTGCTAGGCACAAAGTTGTACGGAAGACTAATGGAAGTGATATTCTACATACCTGCAGCGATCACCATAGTCTTTTTCGCCATGTGGATAGCAGGCGCGCTCAACCCAAGCATTGTTGCAGACGGAGTACTCAAATCCATGGGTGCCACGCCAGAAACATTCGTCACCACAGCTTTGAACACAGGGATGGCAAACAATATTTCAGGATTCTTTAGCGCTTTCTCCTATGCACTCGCAGGAGCATTCTGGGCTTACATGGGATGGTACGCAACCACGTTTTTGGCAGGCGAAGTCAAAGAAGCAAACAAGAAGCTCCCAATGGTAGTGTTGTCAGCAGGACTAATAGTAATGGTAGTCTATCTAACGGCCTCTTCAATCTCAGCAATGTCTGTCATGAACGTCGCAAAAGTAACGGTCGGCGGACACGATTGGAGTTTCTTCCAAGCCTACGCATGGCTCAGTTACGGTGGAGCTCCCTCATCCGCCATTAGTGCTGCAATTCCGAATTTCCAGAACGCTTGGAGCACTGGCATTGCCTCAATGATCGCCAAAGGCATGGGTCTTGACTGGCTCCCATACGTAATCGCAATAGGAGGAGTACTTTGGATAGCCAACGACATTCCGCCGTTCCTCTTGGTAGCTTCAAGAACGTTCTTCGCAATGTCATTTGACAGAATGATGCCCGAAAGCTTTTCCTACGTAAGCGAAAGATGGCATGCTCCAGTCTGGTCAATAATAATCACGGCTATCGTTGCTATCCCCGCGTGCATGGCAGAAGCGAACTGGCCAGCAGGCGCAGCGACTTATTTGGCGTTTGCAGGGGTGATCGGAACAGACATCTTCGACGCGTTCTTCCTGACAATGTTCTGCGTGTCCTGTATGTTGCTTCCACTAGAAAGAAAAGAAATCTACGACAGAGCAGCCGTAAAACATTCCATAGGTGCAGTTGTGTCACTCGGGTTCTTAGCAACGATCGGTGCATCATTCTGCCTCTACATATTCGTCAAAGAATCACCGTGGCTTTGGTCACTCTTTACCACCGGCGCAGCCTATGCAGACATAGTGAGCGCAGTTGGCTTCTTCGGATGCATACTAGTGGGAATAATGCTGTACATAGGCTTCATGTACCGCAACACAACTAGAGGCGTAGACATGCGCACACTGTACTTGAGCATTCCGCCAGAATAGTCTTAAATACCCTCCCTTTTTATTTTTTTAACGTCAAAATTATTGGTGTTGCAAAAGTGGACGAACTTAACTTTATCATAGATATGGTTGAAGAACAGCTGGTTAAAGGAAACCTGAGGTGGCTGGCAAATTTCAACGAAGTTCGCAGAGACTACACGGTTGGCAATACACGTTTTCCAATATATGCTTCAGGAAGCCTACAGGAGAGAGGTTTTTTCCTTTCCAGAATATATTCAACTTTTGTCACTCCGAAGTACTTGATCCATTTTCTTCTACATACAGCGCAAGAGGTAGATTCCAAACTTCTGAGAAACATTATTCTGTCATGTAAAGACAAGTATGGGCCTGACGACTGGGTTTTCCTCGTCCTAGTTCAAAGCCAACCGTTAGGAAAAAGTCTCAAAGAAGCAATCACAAGCGTGGACGAAAAAACAATAGGCATAACGGCATACAGTCTGGCATCAAAAGAAAACGTCTTTTCTGGTAATGTTCTCGGAAAAGGGCTATCAAAATACCTCAAACTCACAGAAGCGAAATTTGAAGCTTTTGACGTGCCCAGCTATCTGAAAAGTTTTCTCATAATATTCTTCTTGAGCACTTCGCTCCTAGTCGTAATTGCAATTTCCGGCTTGAGGCAAGCACTTCAATATATGCCTTTGGCCCTATTGTTTACGGCTGCCCTTTCCACTGCAGTGGGCTACAGCGTCTACAAGTCACGTTATCACACAACTCTGACTTTGAGCGCAAAAGGATTCAAACTCACGCAAGGAAACAGGGTGAAAGATGGCAAATGGTCAGACTACACCGACGTTACCATCTACATCGCGCCAAACCATGAAACATTCCTGAGGCTCCAATCGAAAGAGAACAAGTTTGACCTTCCAATATCAAGAGCCGGCGTATCTAGAAAAGAAGTCTACAACGTTATCAAAGAGCTTATCCGAAAAAGATAACGTGTCAGCCGATCAAAGGAGTTTCAACAGCAGTATTCCACCAAGGTTTGTCCCACTTTTTGTCAATCTTGGGCAATCCTGCCAAGAGAGTATCAATCCTATCCACAACCTTTGCAATCTCTGTAGATGTCAACCATTTCCCCAACAGTTCGGTTCTTGCAGCCATGTTTTGAAGATTAAGAGTAACCGTCAAGGCCAGCTTCTTATCTTTGTCTAGGACTTTGCGTATCTTAGTCTGGCCGATTTCGCCTTTTCCTTCTCCCACAGTGTGGTCCAGGAAAATTGAGCAGACATCTTTGATGTCTTTTTCTTCCATACCCAAGACAACCCTGTCAGAAGCATACCAAGGACAGGGCAGAATTCTGAACTCCTGTCCATGTTTTTCAAGCAAGGCGGCGACATCGCTCTTAGAGGCGTCCATAATGAACTGTGATTTGGACAGTATAAGATACTCCAAGCCGATGGTGTACAAATTCTCCCTGCTATGTTCGAAGCTGTCTCTTACGTCTATTTTGTGACGCAAGTCTATGGAATCGCAGAAAATGTCGAGAACCGTGACAGTCGGAAGTCCCTCTGGAGTAAGACCGTTTATAGTTCTGACTCTGTATCTTTGACCTTGCCGCATGGCAATGAACAGCGCGTCTCCCTTAGTCTTGAAATATGTGTAATGGGTTCCGAAGGCTTTGCTCATACCTAACAGTAGTTTGGAAAAATTGGAACCCTGATTTTTGGGAACTATGAAGTCAACGTCTTTTATCGACCTTGAAAGGGCGCCTTTTCCATTCGAATGGTCGCAGCAAACCTTCATTGCCGCCCCGCCGAAAAGCAATGCTGGAATAGGTTTCTTGTCAACTTCTTTCTCATACACGTTAGGATACAGTCTGCGAAGTTCAGGTGCTTTTTGGCAAGCCCAGATTGTTACAATTGCGCTTCGCATAGGAAAATATTCTAAGTCAATGTATGATGGCAAGCCAAGTTCCTTCATTATTTCATTGACATCTACGAAAGATGTCAAAGGCAAATCGACTTCATATGACGGCCCCCCTGGTTCCTGATAAAGAACAGATCTACTCATACATTCACAGCCAAACTCAACGTTCTTAGGAGTCAACGTCCCTGCCTTTCGGTTTTAGACTTCCACCTATATATTATTTGAGAGCCATTAAAGGACTTAGTGTTTGATGACAGAGCGATCCGAAACCATCTTTTCGCATGTGCCCCTCAGGCTTGCAGTGACGGACATGCAATTCTAATATAGCTATCCATCTGAAGTATAAACAAGGTCGAAGCCTCGAATGGTCACATTGATAGAATGGACAGCCATCCTTTCAGCCCTCGCAGGCGCGTCCGCGACCGTCTTCATCCTTCTTCAGCTAAGACACATGGATCAACATAAGAACTTGGAGATCTCTATGAAACTGTTCGAATGGGCGGAGAATGAAAGACTTCGCAAAGCCTTCAGATGGGTTGAAGAAGAATTCCAGTTCGAAGACTACGAAAAATACAAGGCTGAAGAAGACAAAAGCTTTGAAGTCAGTGACTATCCTTATGAAGTGGAAGCTTACTTTGAAGAGGTTGGCTTTCTGGTCAACAAGAAGTTTGTGGACTTAGACGTAATTGTCGATCGCCTCGGAGCCTACATTATCTCAGACTGGAAAAAACTAGAGTCATGGATTATAGTGATGCGAAAAGAAAGAGGCGACAGAACGTTCGGTGAGCATTTTCAGAAGTTGTATGAGAAAACTGTTGCGTATATGAAATGAGCTAGCAAGAACGCTTCAATTTGGAAATTTGATCAATAAGTCTCTTGACATTCACCGAGTTCTCAAAGTGTAGATCATAACTGCGCCGATCGCTGAAAGAACAGCCATGCCAGCCCTACTTTCCAAATCTCAGCATTCAGAACAGCTTTTCGTACACTTCCTTCAACTTTATGCCTGGCAAATGGTCCTTCTCGAATCACTATCAAATAGACAATTGTCGCAACAACTCCAACAGCCATGTTGAGACAAAAAGGGAAACGCCAACCGAAAGCTATCAACAACGCGCTAGCCGTAGGCAGAGCGATCACTGTTGCCAAAGGCATGTTGATTCCAGAGATTCCCATTGCATTGCCCAAACCATCTTTCGAGAACCTGAGCGACTATGAAAGACGTTGCCGTTATCACGAAAGTTCCACCTATGCCCAGCGCGCATGTGTGTTCCTAAAATGGTTAAAAATGGTATTTATTCTTTTTAGGGCTTTTGGAGGCAGTTTTGAGGCGCGCATCTGTTTTTGACCTTCTTGCGCTGTCCGTCTCAACGCAGCCAAGACCTAGTATCAAGCAAGTCCAAATCAAACGCAGATAGGCAAAAGAAGAATAAAAACCATTTTAGACCAATTTAGGAACAAGCATGCGCGCTCTAATGACATTTCACTTGGACAACTCCAGCTGGGATACTTTCACTGTGCGGTGCGCCACAGAAGGGGCAGACCAGAACTTCTTCTGCCACCAACAGGTCCCTAACGTACAGTTGTCAATCAAGAAAGATTTAAACTATAAAG
>JBGOYH010000151.1:0-5204 GCA_041479575.1 Bathyarchaeia archaeon | reverse complement strand
TACGAAGTGAGCTTATATGGGACACAAATAACCGCAATAAACAACGTCAGCAAACACGGTTCTTACGGGTGGACTTATTGGGTTTTGAATAGCACAAATCAGACTTGGTCAATGGTGTGGGAAGGCGTCGACGCTCACAGAATGGGTGTCCAGGAAACATTCATGTGGTATTATACGAACGAATTCAATCCTCCCACGTGAAAACCGATTAATCACGCTACGCAAATACGCCACACAAAGTTGCCAATGGCAGCTGGGGCAGCAAAATCATTTAAGCTGAATCTGAAATCTGTGATACAGGATTAACTCATTGAGGAGTCGAAAGTTTGGAAGAGACTTCGCGCATTCTCTCACAGGCCAAGAAAGAGGGAAGGAACTCTCTCCTTGAAACCGAAGCCAAGGTAGTCTGCATGGATTACGATATCCCAGTTACCAAGTTCAAACTGGCAAAAAATGATGCCGAGGCCGTTGAGCATGCAACATCTATCGGCTTTCCCGTAGTTTTGAAGATCGTTTCACCAGACATCATTCATAAGTCGGACGTAGGAGGGGTCATAATTGGCGTCAAGAATGTCAAAGAGGTTCGAAGCGCCTACAAACAGATCATGAACAACGTTAGGAAGCACAACCCAAGCGCAAAAA
Source organism: Bathyarchaeia archaeon (assembly GCA_041479575.1). GTDB lineage: Archaea > Thermoproteota > Bathyarchaeia > Bathyarchaeales > Bathycorpusculaceae > DASPPK01. Next base: position 4,562 of record JBGOYH010000151.1, on the reverse strand, counting down.
TCGTCGGCATACTAGTTCAGGAGATGGCGCCGGCGGGAATTGAAGTCATCGTTGGCTCTATCAAAGACCCCCAGTTTGGACCAGCCATAATGTTCGGGTTGGGCGGCGTATTTGTGGAGGTTTTGAAAGACGTTACCTTCAGGGTTGCGCCCGTGACGGAAGACGAAGCGGCCGAGATGATAAGCGAAGTCAAGGCGTATCCATTGTTGAAAGGCTACAGAAACACGCCTCCAGCGGATCTCAAGGCCATAACGAAGATCCTGTTGAACACATCGAAGCTAGTAATGGATCATGTGGAAATCAAAGAATTGGACTTGAACCCAATAATGGTGTACGAGAAAGGAGCAAAAACAGTCGACGCGCGAATCATCTTGGAGTAAGCCAGTGGTTCGGTACGAGAGTGACCTGTTTCTTGAATGTGACTCCCCGCAATTGGTTTGAATGTTGAAGCCGCACGTGCAACGAGGTAAGAGTAATTAGATAGGTTTTGGAATGGACAAAATAGAAGGAAAGAATGCGTGTCAACACAGCAGAAAACCCCAATGCTCAAAGAATTAGACGAAAAACTCGCACCACTAAGAGAACAGAAAGATCTTTTGGAAAATCAGGCAAACGAGTTGGCTGAGAGAAGGAATAGACTCAATGAAGAGTTCAAGAACTTGCGGAATGAAATTCAGCACCTTCGAAACGAGAGGGATCTGATAAACGAGAGAGTACGCGAACTGAAACAGCAGCGAAATGACCTCGCAGCCAAAATCAGGGAAAAGATTGAAGAAATAAAAAAGCTTGGCCAAGATTACAGGGCATTAGGAAAGAAAAGACCTAGAAGAAGTCATCAGGCTCTTCAAGAAGAAGTTGAATCCATAGACTGGAAGATCCAGACGACGTCGCACACTTTACAGGAAGACAAAGAACTAGTAGACAAAGTCAAGCAGCTTGAAGTTCAACTGAATATTCACAAGAAACTCGAGCAACAGGACAAGAAGATCCGTGACTTGCGGGCTGAAGTGGCGAAGCTCAAGACTGAAAGTGAGCGTTGCCACCAAGCGGTGACTGCCCAAGCACAGGTGAGTCAGGAAACGCATACAAAAATGCTAGCAAAAATGGAGAAAGCAAAGAAAGTCAAAACAGAAGCCGACAACATGCACAAACAATTTCTCGTTGCAAAAGAAAAAGCAAAGCCCATGCAGGAGCATATAACAAAAATCATAAACGAAATCAGGCGGTTGAACGGCGAAATACGCGAAGAAGAGCAGAAAGAAAAGAAGCAAAGCGAAGACGCGCTTCGGCAAAGCCTTCAAGAGAAAGCAAGGGAGAAGTTGAAACGTGGGGAAAAATTGAGTTGGCAAGAGTTCCAACTTCTGTCAGAAGAAGGTGTGGCGGCACAAGATTAAAGTGAACATGCATAGATATATTCAGACAATGAGATACACATGAAAGATGCGCATGAAAACGAACAGAAACGCATTCTTGTTCTATGTGTGGACAGAGATGGCGATCTAGGGGCCAAGGCTGGAGTCAAAACACCAGTCATTGGAAGAGACGAAAACCTCAATGCAGCCGTGTCCTTGGCTTTAAAGGACCCTGAAGAACCTGACGCCAACGCCATGTTCGAGGCCGTCCGCATTTTTGACCGCCTCAAAGATGAGGGCAAACCAGAGGAAGTCTTTGAAATAGCAACCTTGTCCGGCTCCGAGCTCGGTGGCATCAGCGCAGACAGAAAAGTTGTCGCGGAACTGAACGACCTGCTAGGCTCGTTTTCTGCTAGTGAAGTTATTCTTGTTACCGATGGGTACTCTGATGAAGCTGTTTTGCCTGTTGTGCAGTCTAGAGTGCCAGTGTCATCGGTTAGACGAATCGTGGTTAAGCACAGTGAATCGATAGAAGAGACAGCTGCTCTGTTCTCACGTTACCTCAAAACGTTGGTCGATAATCCACGCTACTCGCGCATCGTGCTGGGCTTGCCTGGGCTGCTTATCCTAATCTTGGCGGTTTTTGCGGTTATTGGGTGGGTTCAGTATTATGTTATAGCCTTCGTATTTGTTTTGGGCATGTTTCTATTGATCAAAGGTTTTGGAGTAGACAGGATGGCTAAAGGATTCTACAGATGGGTCAAAGAGTATTCTCCTCCTCCCCTCAGGGTGCAAATCTCCAACTTTTCAGCAATTGGAGGAGCGATATGTGCGGTCCTCGGCGTTTACCTCGGAGGAGCTGGAGCAGCTGCAGAAATCACTCCACAGCAAGACATCACTGGTTATCTCACAATCCTGCCTCGAGTAGCTGGTTTCTTCATTGGAGACGCTATCACCCTCATCGTAATTGGTGTTTGCGTGACTCTTCTAGGCAGGGCCATCCGATGGTACCTTGAACGTGATCCTCGACTACTGCGCAATGGTGCGTTAATCGTCATAATAGCATGGTCTAGACAAATCTTCGTTTCAGTGTCGGACCTGCTGACGGGAAACTCGGGAGCGGAAAGGCTCGTTTTGGCAATCATCATCGGCATACTTATCGGAGTAGCTTCGGTGTTAGTGACATTCGTGCTGCACCGACGGTCAAAGAGATTCTTCCATGAGACTGAAGAGAGAGTTGAAGAGCTTGGAGAAGAATGATATCCCCTCATAGGCGGTTTATGGCATGCAAGAAAAGCTCACTTGCATCGAGGTTTCGAAGGTTACCACACAGATTATTCCTAATATGGAGAAACTCTTAATTGAGACCATTAGGGGTTTACCTTTCACGCGCAGGGAAACTTGCACGTGTGTTAATGCACTTGAAAGCGTGAGGTTCGAATAGTGTTCAAAACGTTGCTCTCTGCTGTCGGGGCGTACAGGATTTATGAGGGTTGGCTGTGGCGTCAAGTTGAAAACAGGCTCAAACCTGAGCATATAGCCATCATTCTAGATGGAAACAGACGATGGGCTTCTGAAAAAGTGCTTAACCCTTGGCTTGGACACGAGAAAGGTGCTGAAAAGGTTGAAGAGCTGCTTGATTGGTGTTTGAAGCTGGATGTTAAATCTGTCACGTTGTATGCCTTTTCTACAGAGAACTTTCGGCGGACATCAGATGAGGTTCAGGAAATCATGCGAATCGCCGAACAGCGGTTTCGCACGCTTCTGACCGACGAACGGATACGCAAGGACAAGATACGCGTCAAAGTCATCGGAAGAGTCGGCTTGTTGCCTGAAAGTCTGCAGCAGCTCATAGGCACCGTTGAAAAATCAACAGAAAACTACACTGAACACTTCCTAAATTTCGCATTCGCGTATGGTGGAAGGGCCGAAATCGTGGATGCAGCCCGAAAGATCGCTGAAGAAGTACATGACGGTAAGCTGGATCCTAAGAACGTCGACGAGAAAACGTTCGAGCAACACTTGTACACTTCCCACATGCCCCAGCAAGATCCTGACCTGATCATTAGAACTTCAGGCGAAGCAAGATTGAGCGGCTTTCTGTTGTGGCAGTCCGCCTATAGCGAGCTGTGTTTCCTAGATGTCTATTGGCCCGACTTTCGTGTAATCGACCTTCTGAGGGCTGTCAGGACTTTTCAAAAACGCAAGAGACGTTATGGCGAATAGGTCAATTTAAGCTCTTTTGCGTGCACTTACTATCGAGACAACGTCCCTGTCCTTGAGCACGTGATCCTCACCGACTCTTTTCTTCTCCCGTGCTTCAACAGCATATATGAAACCTTCTCCCAATTCTGTGTGAATTATGAAGGCAAGCTGACGTGCAGTCGTGCCATAAGGCACAAGGTAAGCATCGGGCAGCACCCTTCCCATATGGTCGCTCAAGTGCTCCAAATCCTCCACAGGATACACCGTTATCATGCTCAACAGTTTGAAAAAAGCAGTGTTTACGGCTTCCTGAACTCCCGTTGAACCGAAATCCATCAGAACTTTCTCTCTTATAGTTTCCAAGGCGTTGATTTGGCTTTCACTGAGTTTTTCTGGCATGCTTACCTTGAAGTTGCAGTCTCCAGGCCTGTAATCGATCAACTTTTTCTCTGCCGCTCTCCTCAGCGCGAGCTCCGCTTCCGCGCAAGCTGGAATCACGAGTTTATTGGCTTTCTTCAACCGTTCCAAGTTGGTTTCAGACGTGGGCAAGTCCATCTTGTTGGCAACGATGAGCATCGGCTTAGAAACTTGCCTGAGTACATCCACGAACTTTAGAAAATCATCATCGCTCCAAAACGTCGGCTTGTCGGCGCTGAGGCCCGCTTTCCTCATCGCTTCAAGAAAGTGCGCGCGCTTTATTCCAAGTCCGCTCAGCCGCTCTTCAAGCATTCCAACGAGGTCTTTTGATTCGGTCTCGGCTGTTCGCGCAATTTTCAGCCAATCCTTCCTAAGAATCGAGGCCATCCACATCGTTATCTCGTGCTCAAGGAACTTCACGTCTTCCAGTGGATCATTCTCGCCGAGTTTGCAGAGTCTGCCTTCGCAGTCCGTTCCACCCGACGCGTCAACGATGTGTATCAGCGCGTCGGCTTTTCGAATCTCATCCAAGAACTGGTTGCCAAGGCCCTTTCCTTCCCATGCTCCGGGCACGAGTCCTGCACAGTC
>JBGOYH010000150.1:0-5245 GCA_041479575.1 Bathyarchaeia archaeon | reverse complement strand
CAAATCGTATCTTAAAACCGCGATATCATTCTGGGTGCCTGCACCCGTGGTCCACCCTGTCACGTACAGGCTGTTTTCATAGACGACGAGACCGTCAACCTCATCGTAACCGTGTCCACCATCCCATGTTTGGCTCCAAACAAGAGACCCGTTCAACGCGTGAAACTTGAGGATGAACATGTTAGCTGAAGCCAGTGAATAATTCGTGAAAGCCCTTCCCCCGACGTACACGTATTCATCGGCAACCGCAACCACGAATGCTTCATCATCAAACGGTCCACCCCATGAAGTATTCCAGAGCGTAACGCCCTCTGGACTGAGTTTGCGTAGAAAGACGTCGTCAGTCCAGTTTGCTATTCTGTCAAAACCGGCAAAATACACATTGTGAGAACTGTCCACTGCAACACCCCATCCTTCGTCGGCCCTGGAACCACCGTAAGTAATGTTCCAGAAAGGTTGAAGCATCCCAACAGCCTCTTGACTGGCTGAAACGTGCGCTACAGCTCCAATGCGCAAGAAGCAAACCCAGAACAACGGTAAGAACAGGATGATCTGACTTGGAAAACTACGTTTCATGTTCACCCTTTATGAAAGCCATCACTTAAGAGTTTTTGACAATGAGTGCTCTGGATTGTGCGAAGACTTATAGAATCCCCCTACAAAAACATACTGAATAGGAAGATGATTCCATGAAAGAAAATACCGCAAACAATGTGCATGACGCGTTTGTCGGCGAAGCAAAAGCCTACCAGAGGCTTTTCATGTTCGCCAGAAAAGCCGAAGAAGAAGAGTTGCCGCAGATAGCCCATTTGTTCAGAGCAGTCGCAACGGCTGAAGGAGTTCACTCACGCAGGCATTTCGCCCTTCTTGAATCTGTTGCGGACACGCAGACCAACCTTGAAAGAGCATTCCAATCAGAAAACGCCGTTAACGGAGTGCACTACTTGAAAATGCTGCAGGAAGCCGAACAAGATGGCGAAGAAGGAGCAGCACTGGTCTTTTCACAAGCGCGGGACGTTGAAGCCGAACATGCGAACCTGTACAAAAGGGCACTCACCGATTTGATTGCGCAACGGTCAACAGACTACTATGTCTGCACGGTATGTGGGCACATTCATGAACGCGAAGCACCCGAAACTTGTCCAATCTGCGGTGCCTCGAAGAAAGCGTTTGAAAAAGTTCCCTAGAGACCTTGCAAGAGAACGAGCTACCTCTCTTAGATGCATCCTGTTTGTCACGAATCATGGAAAGAAACAGTAACTTGGCAGAGTTACAGCAATTATTTATTATCTGCCGCTCAGTAATCGGTTGATGCTTGATGGAAGGCGTCGTCGAAAAACTACAGCGAATCGGACTAACAGAATACGAAGCCAAAGCATACCTCAACCTACTGAACGCTCACTTGACCACTGCAACGCAGGTTTCTGAAAAGTCGGGCGTTCCAAGAACCAGGATTTACTCGATCTTGGAATCATTGTCAAACAAAGGATGGATCAAAATCTACTCAGGTGTACCGCTGCTGTTTAAAGCTGTGCATCCCAAGGAATTGTTCAGGAAAATCAAACAAGACTATCAACAGTTCCTGGATTCCGTTGAGACGACGCTCAAAGAAGAGGTGAAGGAAACGAAAGAAAAGTTTGTGATAAGAAAGTTTGACATAGGACTCGAAAGCCTCGAAGAAGAAATGAAAAAAGCCAAGACGGTGGAGATAAGCAACGCAACAGCAGTTTTCATCAAAAAAGTAAGCGATGCATTCAGACAGGACGCAATGGTCAAGGTTCTACTGTTCCCCGGCGAATGCAAAATCAACATCAAAAACGTGCAGTTCAGGCAGGCAAGTTGGCATAGTAAGCATCGTCAGAAAAAAGGAAGTGCCATCCATGTCTGTCACGCTTGACGAACACAGAACATTCACAGTCCTCCAGGACCCCGTCGACCACCACTATATCATCGACGAAATGCTGTACGATGAATGCTCACACTGCTTCTCAGAATGGACCGGCATGAGCTGGAACGCTGCAAAACAGTTATGAGGTGAATGGAAATGCCAATCGTTGACGGCAGATACGAAGCAAAGCTTTCAACAACATTTACGACAACGGAAGAAGGAATAGATGAGATCAAGAAGTAACTTCGGAAATCAAGAAGAATAAGAATCAGCAATATCCCGATGAAACTGCTTGAAGAACTGAAACCGCTTCTCCAGGAAAAGGACTTGAAAATAGTTCTCCCGATCGGAGAAAAACCTACGGAAGACCTGAAAAAACTGGGAGAAGTCGCCACTACCAAGGCAAGAATCTACGCGGACTTCAAGGGAAAAGAAGCAAACTCTGGTTCAGTTAACTTTTCAGACATGGTTTTCAACATAGTCTGGACAGATGACCAAATACTCAACATTTCAACGATGGAATACCGCAAGTGCGTCAAGTGTCTATCCGAGACCTTTGAGGGCGGCTGGCGATACGCACAGAAATGGTAGAGATGCCATCGCCAGTTTGACTATCAAAGCGCAATATCCTCCCATTTTCTGATTCTCACATAAGCATGGTATCAGTTCATCATCTAAGGACTTGCAATAACGCATCTTTCAAAAAGGTATAGTAGAAAGTTCTGTCAATATTTCTATAGATATAACTGTGTAGTGTATGAACATGGAGTTCTGCGACAAATGCGGCTCTCGCATGGCAAGAACCAAGGAAGGCTACGTCTGTCCAAAATGCGGAATTGTGGTTCGCGCTAAGCCGGAAATGCATTTGATGAAAGAAAAGGAAAGAACCGACTCTGGCAGCATTTACGTGTCTGGTGAGTCGACAACGGACCAGTCGAAGGTTTCTCGGCAATGTCCAAACTGCGGAAACAGACTAGCATTTCACTGGTTCTTGGGAGTATCTGGGGAACACGCAGGCGTCAGACGAGAAAGGACGATAGAGCATTTCAAATGCACGAAATGCGCCTACTCTTGGACAGAAGAGTCATGAAGCTATGAATCTTGGGCGCGATTGGGTTCCTGTGTTTTTCTGTGAACCCCAATGAAATATCCGCCCAAGATGCCGCAGAACACGGAAGCTGAACATTGAAGCAAGAACCACGCGAAAGTTGACTTGAAGATTATCGCTTGCTCAGGGTATAACGATACTGTGACTGCCACGTAGGATAAGCCAGTCAAGGAGATGACTATGAGTACGACGCCTGCCGCCAAGTATTGGTTCATCCTTTCCCCTGCAACTCCTATCCATCCTTGTCAAGGATTTATAGGTTTTCAACGCCTTCACCGTCTTCGCACTGGTTAGAACTTACACTGCAGACAAGGTACACCACAGGTTTTCAGTGCGGATGGTAGGCGCAGGAACTTACTTCGCAGATAGTGCATGTTCTTTCATGCTCCCGCTCGGACAGAATTATGCGCGTAAATATCCAATATATTGTCATGACAAGAAGATACATTTCAACGGCAAGACTTCCGTTTATCTCAATCACGCCAATTAAGAGGAAGAATGCGCCAATTACGAAGACGACATTTAGAAAGAAATGGACCGAACCTTTCATCATTAAAGGTTTCGCATACTGTATCAAACCCACAAGAACCGTGGCGAAGCCAAACCAGAACACAAATGTTGTTTCGCTCTCAAACCTGGCAATGTCGAGGGAGTATATCAGGCCCACTGCGATTGCGATCAGGGCACCTGTGAGCAAACCTAAACAGCCAGCGCAGTAGGTTTTGCCTCGAATTTGAAGCACGTGGTTTGTGAAACTTCCGCATGTTGGATGATGGCCCTTGAACATGACAGTCCATTGATCATGATTCGTCCCTGTCCCTTCCAACAGCCTGTAATCTCCTGTCTGTCTATGGTGAAATGTGCCCGAACATAATGGAGGTAGAACTGCGGCCGTTGCACCCAAGCAGCATATGACCATGAACAGTGAAACGGCGAGTTGCTTTGGCGGGAAGGATACTGAAGTCCTGTAGAAAAACGTTAACGCAACTGTAAGCGACAAGCAAAATAGGGAAAAAGCAGTAAGACCCAATGACACAAGTTTGTTGTTTCTGAGCTTCTTATTCAATCCGCTTCGTTGTATCGGGGTTGTTGCAGAGGTTGAGGTATCTGAGTACAGAGTAGTAGTACGTTGGCGCATCATAGACCACAAAACTTGTTTCGTATGCAAGAATCGCACAGGGAAGCGTTCTACAAATTTGTCTGTACTGTTGTTGACAAAAAAGGAACATTTCTTTAGAGTCATGTCAATCATGATTTCCATTTTGTCTACAACTCAAGCGAGTTGCTCTAAACGATAAGCAAACCTCTTGTAGAACCATCGTTTCAGAAGCTCTACCATTGATAAATAGGCGACAACGAAGGCTATCAGGAAAACAAAGAAAGTGACGGGTGGCTTCACAAACCCAAACCAATTGCCAAGAAGTGTGAAGGGCAGTATCAAAGCGAAGCCAACTATACTCAAACTAGCTAGGACCAAAGGTTTACTCGGTTTGCTTTTGTAGAACGGTGATCTTCTCGTCCGTATAACAAATATGACAAGCGTTTGCGTGCACAAGGATTCAATAAACCATGCGGTCTGGAACAATGGCTCAAAGGGAACGTATGCATTGAAAAGTTGTATCATTATGAAAAATGTCAAGAAGTCAAATATTGAGCTTATCGGGCCAAAGAAAATCATGAAATTTCTGATGTACGAAATGTCTAGCCTCTTTGGCTTTTGAATGTACTCTCGGTCAACATTGTCCGTTGGAATGGCTATCTCGGAAATGTCGTACAAGAGGTTGTTTAGAAGTATCTGTATTGGAAGCATCGGTAGGAAAGTCAGGAACAATGATGCGCCAGCAGCGCTGAACATGTTTCCAAAGTTTGAGCTGATACCCATCAGAATGTATTTCATTGTGTTGCCAAAGGTTTTCCTACCTTCGAGAACTCCTTCATTAAGCACTGTCAGATCTTTGCGTAGAAGTATTATGTCTGCAGACTCTCTGGCAACATCAACCGCATTTTCGACGGATATCCCGACATCGGCCGTATGCATAGAAGTTGCATCATTAATGCCGTCACCAAGGAAACCTACGACATGCCCATTACGTTTCAACACGTTCATTATTCTGTCTTTCTGAGCTGGGCTGACTCTAGCGAAGACATTGGCTTCCTCAACCACTCTCGCAAGAGCTGGATCTTGAAGCTTCGCGATGTCGCTTCCAAGAACTACCCCTTTGATTTCAAACCCCAGTTGTTCACAGACT
>JBGOYH010000149.1:0-5267 GCA_041479575.1 Bathyarchaeia archaeon | reverse complement strand
CGTGAGCTTCGCGCAGACCTCATAATTCAGAAGCTGTTGTTCTTTCAGATCAGGCTTGGATAAATCCACCAGTGTCGATGAGTCAATATCGATATTGTAAAAACCTGAACTGATTGCATCTGCAATCAAAGCCCGCAGGCTTTCCATTTCCTTATCGGGGTTCTCCTTGAATTTAGTAGCATTGACCTGAAAATGGTCTCCTTGGACAAAGACCGGGCCGGAATAGTTTTCCTTTATCGCTGCCGCCAAGACCACACCTGAATACTCAATCGGCGGTTGGTCGGTGTAGCCAATTTCAGACCTCGCAATCTCGAAGACAAATGCGCCAGAATTATTCTTCTTTGCAACTCTGAATATGCTACGGGCCAAATCATAAGTCATGCTCCTTAGGTTTATCGCAGGGACCGTGAAACCACCGAATTCGCCCCTGCCTCGTGCCATGTAGAATTCATGGATGCTTGAGGGATAAACCCCTTCTTTGTAGGCGATGCCCAAAATCATTTTTCCTAATTGCTTCTTTTTTGCTGCATCGTCACTCATGATCAATTCCATCACAGTTTTTTCAACGTCAAACGATTCTGTTCCCATAAATTTCCCACTTCCTCCAAGCTAAGTGACTTTCAATGTCTGAATCGTCCAATCCAATTCTTTCATTTAGATATTAAATTATCGCATTCTTCGGTGCACACACAGAGACTGCTCACCGAGTCTCGCGCGTGCCAATTACGATCGTGTCAATGCAGTCAACTTGTTTGCGATACTCTTTCTGTCTTCAGCGCGCAACAACTCCATAGCGGGAGGAGATCTCATAGTCTAAACAAAAGTTGTAAGCTCTATTCCCACAATCATGCATATGATTCCTACAATCACGAGGATGATCCCAAGGTTTCCACTTTTCCTTCTCCATGTGTAGGCGCCAAGAACTATCGCTACCGAACCAAATATCTCAGGCAGGACAAACAAACCAAGAACAGCACTAATGAATCCCACGATGGCATACGTTCTCGTCCTATCCTGTGTTTGCGGATAAGATGGAGTCGATGGAGATGACGTCGATTGAGGCGATGGTGATGCAATGGGTTGTTGCTGTACTCCTTCTGGGAACCTTGAGAAGTGCTCATGAACCATTTTCCATCCTGAATCTTTCCTTCTCAAGACAGAAGTAACGCGCGAAGTTACCTCGAATGGCTTATTTCTGATCGTTCCCTGATAATGTATGTGAAAAGTAGCAACGGCTACGTCCCCAAAAATATTCGCTTCAAAATTCTCCAACCGATAACTGTAATCAGAGAGAACCTTGAAAGCCCCAAACTCATTCTTCAGAGCTTCCGCAGCCTCCTGTCTTACAAAAGGAGGCCAGTCATCAAATTTGCTATAACGTTCATCAATGAGTGCTCTAACCGTGTCCTCATCTCGGTTTTTTATCCCGTCAAGCCTCCTGACCACGGCGTTCTCAACCCCATCCTCCATTGAGGACTCAGTCTTAACCTGGTTTTCAGGCAATCCGATTAGCTTAGTTCCGCAAGATTTGCAGAAGCTATCTCCCTCTCCGATTTCTTTTCCACACTTTGGACATTGCGGCATTTGATATCACTGCACAAAATACGCTGGTCTTGTCTATTAGGTTTTTCAAAGTAAGTGTATTGCATCTTCTTTTCTCCATATTTTAAGTAGCTTTAGCCCGCGTTAAATCGAAGGTGTGAAAAACAAGCTTGTGTTCAGCGTGCGCATTATCGCCATGAACAGAGCAAGCTTTTAGGACGAGGGACTAATGATTTCTGATGGAAACGAGGCTTGCTGCCAGAGAGAGAGTTGAAGGCTGATGATGCCGAAAGTCGCGATAGAAGCGCATAATCTTACAAAGATATTCGAGTCGAAGGTCAGAAACTTAGAGCCTCGAAACTCCATCTTCAAACGGAAAGAACCCATAATTGTGACAGCGGTTGACCACCTCAATCTCAAAATCAAAAAGGGCGAATTGTTTGGTTTGCTGGGACCAAACGGAGCTGGAAAAACAACTTTGGTCAAGATTCTATGCACCTTGCTCCCTCCAGATGAAGGAGAAGCCTACGTGAACGGGTTCGATGTAGTACGTGAACAGATGGATGTTAGAAGGTCGTTGGGGACTCTCTTCAGCGTGGGTGAAAGAGGCGTTTTCTGGAGGCTCAACGGATACCGAAACCTCGAGTTCTTCTCTGCCATCTACAACGTCCCAAGACGTAAAAGACATGAAAGAATAATGGAGGTTCTAGATCTAGTAGGTCTAAAGGATAAGGCCTTTGAACACTACCAGAAATACTCAGGCGGAATGAAAAGAAAGTTAGCCTTGGCAAGGGCGTTACTTCCTGATCCGCCTATATTGCTTCTGGATGAGCCAACAGCTGGCTTGGATGTGGTATCCTCCAGGTCTCTAAGGGAGTTCATAAAAAACAACCTCAGCAGAGAAGCGGGCAAAACCGTGTTATACACCACGCATTATGTTGAAGAAGCGTCCCAAATCTGCGACACAATAGGCATACTGAATAAGGGAAGACTCATCGCTTGTGACACCCCAGACGCTATCAAAGGTAAAGTGAAGAAGGGTGAAGTGATAGAAATAAGGGTGACATCTATCACGGATACCCAAATAGAAGCCATAAAAACCATGGAGGGCATGATCGACATAACCAGCGAGGTGGAAGACTCCGTTCTCGGACAAAGACGTTTACGCCTCCATCTCGAAAACATAGACTCGTTATCCAAGGTTCTCGACTTCTTCCTAAAGGAAAAAATCAGACTGATCGATCTGAAACGTGAAGAACCAACATTGGAAGATGCCTTCATAGAATTAACGGGAACAGGCTTGGGAGAATAATGTTCCAAGAAGCCGAAAAAATCTATTACTTCATAAAGAGAGACATCATTTCCTTCTCCACCTACAAGACAAACATGGCTCTCATGATTCTAAGTGCCCTATTCGGAGCGTTATCGTATGCATACTTGGGCAGCAACGCGGACATGTAGAGAGTCCTTCAAATGTACAATATGTCCTTCACAGCCTACTTACTGATCGGCATGGCCTTCAGCACGTACATAGGTCAAGCGCTCACCCTTGTTCAAAAAACCATCAACCCTTGGTCTTTGGAAGAAGTCTTGGTTTCTCCGACGGGCTTAGGCACTTTCATAATCGGTAGTTCTGCTTGGGGATTCATATGGAGCACGATTGTTGTAGCCATATACCTAGCCGTAGGCTCGCTAGCCTTCGGAGTGGTGCTTAGCATTAACGTTGCTGGAACGGTGCTTGTCTTAGCGTTGGGTATTGGAACACTCATAGGCTTCAGCATGATAGGCGCCGGCATCTTGATACTAATAAAGCAGGGCGACCCTATAACATGGTTGATAGGCATATTAACCAGCGTTTTCGGCAACGTTCTTTTTCCGCCTCAAGTAATGCCCTATCAGCTTCAAATAATCTCCTACTTTGTTCCACAATACTACTTCTTCACTTGCATCAGGCTTATGATGATAGGTTGGTCTATACAAATGATCCTGCCAGAAATTCTAACATTGGCCCTTATGTGCGCCATAATCTTGCCATTAGGTTATCTAATCTATTCACGGTGTCTAAGAACTGCTAGAAAGAGTGGAACCCTATCATGGTTCTAAACCTTTTTTATAGATCCAAGCGAAGAGCGCGCGCCAAAAACGCTTCTCCGTTCCTCGGCTGTTGCTGTGCCATTTTCGTGAGAATGCTTCATGCGATTCCCATTAGATTCTTTCACAGTCTTTGAATTCTCTGCTACTTCTTCAGACATTATGAATGTCCTCTGAGGAAGGTCATATGGATGTCGTTTTACTCGTACTCGATTATGACAAAAAGGACACATTTGAGCACCTAAACTATTAGATTCCAAGGTCCCTTTCGGAATCCAACGCTGACAATTGCTGCAGTATGCACTGTGCTCATACTTTCTGTTCATATAATCACTTGTTCGGCGAAAGCTATGTCAGTGGCGGCCGCGAGCCTAGCTTGACGGATAATATCAGAGTCACATTGTTTCGTACCACTACTACACTGATTGTCTGACCTGGCAAAGTGTTCTCTTCGAGATAAGTTGAAAGATCATCACTGTTCGTAATTCTTGTGTTGTCGATTGCTATTATGATGTCGCCTCCTATAGTCACGGTTGTTCCGGCAACTTGGACCTGGTTGGTGCCAGCTCGGACACCTGCTTTGTCCGCTGGTCCTCCGCTTGTGACCTGCGTGACCAGCCAGCCGTAGGTTACGTTTGTGCTCATAGCTTGTGCAATCCCGAAGGTCATGTCTGTCCCTGATGCACCTAGCCAAGAATGCTGATTGTATGAACCGTTCATGATCAGAGATTCGGTTTCTCGCAGTATTGAACTCGAAGGAATTGCGAACCCTAACCCTTGGGAATTGCTTACGATGGCAGTTGTTATACCGATGACCTCGCCTCTGTAGTTCAGAAGTGGACCTCCCGAGTTACCAGGGTTTATGGGCGTCGTTGTCTGTATGCAATCAGCTATAGCGTACCCGCCTGCAGTGCTCTCGGTAATTGTTCTACCAAGAGCGCTGACTATTCCTGAAGTCACCGACCCGGATAGCCCGTAGGGATTACCGACGGCAAGTACAGGGTCACCAACTTTCAGCGTTGATGAACTTGTGATAGTCAGTGGGTGATATTCATCCTGAGACGCGTTTGCAGTGAGCACCGCGAGATCTGCATAAGGATCTGAACCAGTCACAGTGGCTGCATAAGTGTTCCCGTCTATGAATGTCGCTGTAATGTTGATTGCCCCTTCAACAACGTGGTAATTTGTGATAATCACAAACTGCCCTGTCAAGTTAGAGACAAACCCTGATCCCTGCACCCCTGAGTAGTAGGGTCGCCTGAAAAAGTCGTATTCCACTACTATTCCTTGAACTACAACGACAGAGCTCTTTACCTGCTCATATAACTGAGACAGCGATACATTTTCTCCTAGAAAATAGGTGTTGTTTTCATAAGTAGTGTTTCCAGAGGATGAGTTATGCGTTGACTGAAGATCTGAAACCTGATTTTGGAGAGTTGACACGCGACTTTGGAGATCACTGATTTGGCTTGAATTGATCAAACTCGTCATTGCATAGCCGAATATTCCTCCTACCAACAAACATATGATAACTGTTCCTATCAAAACCGTAGACAAACGACGCACTTTTGGCTTTTCAGGCAATTCCATTTACATTCCTCCTTCATTATTCATAGTCTTTTCCTGCAACTTGG
>JBGOYH010000148.1:0-5305 GCA_041479575.1 Bathyarchaeia archaeon | reverse complement strand
GACTTCTCCAGATTGTCCAGAAACTTTTCATCAATATTCACCTTAGCTCCTTTTGTTAGACCTGAGAACAGCTCACTCGCTGCTTGAATAGGTATGAACTCAATTTCAAGATCTGACCATCTTGGATCCTGTGCTTTGACAACCTGAAAGATGGATTTCCAGTTGCTCACCATTTGCTGAGATATGCTTCTTATGAGAAATTGCCAATCAAACTCTATCTCTACAAAGTGGATGTGCTTGTCTTGATCTTCAAGAGTCTTATGAAAGCCAATCAATGATCCAGTCATAACCATCGTATAATGAACATGCCTAGAAGCAGTCAAGTCCTTGAACACCATCAGATGCTTTCTGATGGCTATGAACAGAACATCAGCTAGCCTTACTTCCCTAAGTGTAAATCTTGGCACAATGTCTTGTTCGTCTGAATCTGACATCTGATAAGCAGCCTTGTGGTTTTCACTTTTAAGAGAATAGCAAAGACATATTTTGACTTATTGTGTAAGATTGCACGTGACGAGAATGAGCACTCCACTGCCAACTGAAATGACTGTCAGAAACTTCTTGACGAAGGAATTGGAGAAGAGAGCCGTCAAGGTGCAGACTGAGTGGTCTTACACTACTCCGATCGGTCGTCTTGCTCCTGACATGCGTCTCATGAATGGTGCTGAATATGTTGTTGAAACCAAACTTGGTGCTGAGAGCAAACTCCTTGATGCTATCGTCAGACTCTATGATTATTCCAAATACACCGATGCCAAAGGTGCCTTTGCAATCCTCTTCCCTGAGGAATTGAGACATCGTTGGACTACTGAAATGCTAGAAAAGATAGCAGTTGATCCCAAGTTGAAATACGTTGCAGCTGCCATCTTCAAAGACAACAGGCAGAGCACTAAATATGAAGGCAACCTCTTTGAATTGGCTGATTGGATTGCTTCTCAGGTGTTGAAGCCTCTTGCCGTTGAAGCTGACACAGGTTTTGCAATCAAAGTCTTGACTGAAGCTGTGGAAGCAATTACGCTCAGTGTGAAGAGTCTGAAGAGCAAAGACCTTGAAGAGATCTTTGGTGGAAAGACAGTTTTTGAGAACATCTTGCAGTATGAGGAAGGGCATTATCCTCTTGATGAAATGAGGCAAGCTGCAACCTATCTCTTGGTCAATCAGATTATCTTCTACCATATTCTTTCAACAGCAAATCCACAGCTTCAAGCAATTGATGAAGGCAAGATTGGGAAACCTAGTGACCTGCTCAGATATTTCGAGGCGGTTCTAAAGATAGACTACACCTCTGTTTTTGGCTTTGATGTGGCTTCGAAGCTGCCTGAGTCTGCAACAGACATCATAAAGAGAGTGATCGTGGTAGTCAAGGCACTTGCACCTGAGAAGATAGGGCATGATGTTCTTGGCAAGGTCTTTCATGAGCTGATTCCGTTTAACATCAGGAAGGCTGTTGCAGCTTTCTACACGAACAATGAGGCTGCAGAAATGCTTGCAAGCCTAGCCATAGACAAGCCTGACGCTACTGTCATAGATCTAGCTTGTGGCAGTGGCACACTTCTTGTTGCTGCATATCGTAGAAAGAGAGAGCTGCTACATTGCGGTAGCAAGGGCATTTCTTTGGAAGATCACAAAAGATTCTTGGAGCATGATCTGACAGGTGTGGATATAATGCCTTTTGCAGCTCACCTTGCTGTAATGCACCTTTCTCTCCAAGCCCTGCTGCATGAAACGGAGAAGGTCAGAGTTGCTGTTTGGGACTCGACTCAACTGAAGCCCAACATGAAAATTCCAGCAATTTTCAGTGAGCTGAAGGCAGCTTATAGGAAGCCAACTCTGGAAATGTTCAAAGACAAGTTTGTGATACCAGAAGATGCTCATATCAAGAAAGGTGCAGTCACCCTTGAAGGAGTTGGTGGACAGGAAATACCTCTTGAAAAAGTGGATCTTGTCATAATGAACCCACCTTTCACGAGACAAGAGAGACTGCCCAAAGAATACAAGGATGGATTGTCGAAGAGACTTGGCGAATACAAGAAGGAATTAAGTGGACAATTGGGATTATGGGGATATTTCCTTCTGTTGGGCGATCGCTTCGTAAAGGAAGGTGGAAGAATCGCTCTTGTTTATCCTTCAAGACCTCTCAATGCCAAATCCGCAAAACAGATCAGAAGATTCATTTCAGTCCACTATGACGTTGAGTATATCATTACAAGTTGGCAGAGAGCAGCTTTCTCAGAATCTACTCAATATAGAGAGATTCTTCTGATATTGAAGAAACTTCCTAGGAAGAAGCATGAGGAACGAAAGACCTGCAAGATTGTGAACCTCAAAATATTGCCAAAAACCTTTGAAGAAGCCCATTCCATGACAGACGAAATCAAATCACTGACCTCCGAATATAACAGTGAACGAATTATGGCAGCAATGGTCACTCAAGAAGAGCTGCAAAAAACTGTGGACAATTGGTTCATGCATATTGCTTCATTCGATCCAAAAATATCGAAAACGTGGGTGACTCTAATCGCTAATGGCAACAAGAAGTTGTTGCCCTTCAGGAATTACATCAAGAAAGAGAAATTGGACGTAATCAGAGGTGTCGAGACAAAAGGACAATATGGATTCCCATTCTATGAAGCCTTTGTCGTAAAGGATTTGGATAGAGCTTTGAAATCTCACGATCTTTGGTATGCTGAAAAAGTTGAAGGCAGGACACTCTGGGCTAGGAACAGATTCACCAATGAGACAGTTGAGATTGGAATGAGGAAGTTGTGCTATGGTATCAGAAGAGCTAGTGGCTTGAACACCATTGACCTCTCAGATTCCCAAGACTATATTGTCATAGAACCTTTTGAAGGAATAGAGAGGTTTCTGCCATCAAAATCTGTGAACAATTTCAAGAAGCATTCTCAATCGTGGAAGAAGTATGTGAGAAGCAGGTTTGGAAACTTCCTTATTTCTAGAAGATTTGATCTTTCTGCAAAAGGGACATGTTTCCTAGCTTACCATTCGACTGATCCCACTACAGGACAAAACTTGTGGAGCCTCAAGGGAGTGAGTGAAGAGGAAGCTAGAATCTTGAGCCTATGGTTCAACTCTACACCAAGTCTGCTTCAAGTCTATCTTCAAAGAATGGAAACAAGAGGAACTTGGATGGAGATAAATGATGGCATGATAAACGACTTTCTCCTTCTTGACACTCACTCTTTGAAGAAGGATGAAAGGGGAAATCTGTTGAACTTGTTTGACCAAATGAAGAGTACTAGATTTCCAAGCATTCTTGATCAGTTGAAGACAGAGTTTGCTCCAAGGAAGAAATTGGACACTATGCTTCTTAGGATCATGGGCTACTCAGAGAACGATGCAGACCGGCTTCTAGACTATCTATATCCTGCCTTGGCTGAGGAAATCGAGAAATTAAAAACACTGATGGAAGGCTAGCTTGTTTCTTTTGTGTAGAAAGTGCCTTGTCCATCTCCACTTCCAACTTCATAGACGGCTAAAGGACACTTTTCGTTCGGATTCCTTCTGTTCCAATCATGAACCCAACAGACAAGCAGATCACACTTTGAGGGGTCGTGTCCATGCACTTTGAAATCTGAACTGAACTCCTCAAACTCCACATCCAATGTCTCTTAGCGCGCGCTCCTTTGACACGCTTCATCATTTTCGACAAAGGTTCTAATGACAAAGTGCGCTCTTATCGCTCATAGGCTGTCACCAACGAGCCTGCCCGCTCTTTCCAAACCTAAGTCAAGGCCCATGGCCCCAGTGAATAATGAGACAGCGTCGAAATGTTCCATACCGTAGCTCATCTCATAGTTTTCCTCCTTCTTTATTTGATTTTACTTCCTCACTTTGGGCATTCCGACATGGGTTCGGAAAGACACGTCATTCAGACTACCTTTTCCAAGAGTTGACGCGCCTCTTAGGATGCCCATCTGACGGTCTCTTTTCAGAAAACTAAGTCAACCTGAAACGCAGTGCATCTTGAATAAACTCCTCTCTCTTATAGCATAGCTCAAATGTGCATTGGTCTGTATGAACGTCTCAATTTCATCAAGAAGCTCCGGCGGCAACATCACAGATTTGCTCAACAAAGCCTCCATCGCGTCAGAGTACGTTTTCATCTTTCCAGTATCTGCTATGAGCCTTCCAACAATCGAAGTCAATTTCGCATGAGCCCCATCAGAGATTCTGAGCGTCTTCAAGTCAAATCCCAATTTCCACATTGTCAGTTTCACAAGATAATTCTTCGCACAAGAAAGCACACGCTTGCAGTCGCGTCGCACCGGGTTTTTGGCGAATCGAGTTTGATCGAGAAGGCACACGCTTGACTACGATGATTTCGATGAGTAGAGATGGACTTTGACCTTTGTTCTCGTCTTGCTCCGGTTATCTATAGCAACAGACCATAAGCCCTTCTTGGAGGCTGTAAAATCCAGTTTCGCCTCGTAAACGCCTTCAGTGCTGTCTGCTTCTTCGAATCTCTTACCTCTATCAAATTTGTCGGAGTTTTCTTCATCAAGAAACAAGACATCCACAGGCGTATCGGAGTGTACTTCACCCTTGACTTTGCCACCTTTTGAAAGTTTGAAATCATAAAATGCGCATTCACGAGCCGCTAATGAAACTGTTTCTTCAAATGTTTTTTCTTCTCTGTTGGATTGCATTCCGTTTTCACGAGATCGGACAGGAATACGCCTCTCCTTGATCTTCTTCCATCTACACCATCCTTCACGGAGTTTAATTCCTCCTCCGACAAAAGGGAAAGGAATCTTCGTCTCGGGAATTCGACAAGCCCATTTTTCATACATCATTTTCCCATGGTCTTCACGATCGTCTCTTCTCCTCCACCTGGTCTTACAAGTCTCACAAGTGGCATAGATTACCTTTCCAAATTCGTTTTCAACCTCGCACGTGGTGTTGCAAACAGGGCAATCGTCTACTTCTTTCATTATCTTCAAAGTTTACTAGACTTTTGCGGTATAAATCAATATTGCAAAATGAATATCGTAAAGGGAACTGAAGCAGCCAGGCCCGCACAAAAAGAGATTATTGAAGCACTGACCGAGAGGCAACCAGAAACAGGGAAAGGAATGGAGGAAGCAGAAAAAGAAATCAGTGCTCGGTATAGGCAGAAAACACTCGCACGCATCATCGATGAATACAACTGGACCGTAGCGCATCACTAGAAACGATCGTTGCGTGAACACTAGCGTGCGCTTATTTTACTCTCATCCGTTTTCGCCAACCAAGTTTCGTGGCTTCTTTTTCTGAGATTGGTTTAACAACAAGCTGGCCTTCTTTT
>JBGOYH010000147.1:0-5348 GCA_041479575.1 Bathyarchaeia archaeon | reverse complement strand
GCAAGGTAACTACCACTTCGCACGGTGCACCGCCGGGACAAAAAGTCGGACTTATCGCAGCCAGAGGAACAGGAAGGAAAGCAAAGAGTGCACGTGACAAAGACAAGATCAGTAGACAATCAGAAAGAGAAAGTTTATAGCATTAAGAACTACGGATCAGGTGAAGAAGAATGCCGAAAGAATTCATGTATCGCGGATTGAACCTGAGCCAACTGCAAGGCATGTCAATGGACGAGTTCATAGACCTTCTGCCCTCGCGGCAAAGACGGAGTCTTCATCGCGGTCTTCAACCCGAACAGAGAATACTGCTTGAAAAGGTCAGACAGGCAAGGGAGGAGCAACGGAAAGGAGGCAATCCTGCAGTAAAGACGCACGTGCGGAATATGATTATTCTTCCAGAAATGGTTGGATTGACAGTTGGGGTGCACAATGGGAAAGAGTTTGTGCAGGTGGAGATAAAGCCTGAAATGATTGGGCACTACTTGGGTGAATTCGCGATTACAAACAAGCCTGTGAGACATGGAACCCCAGGTATCGGTGCTTCTCGTTCTTCGATGTACGTGCCGCTGAAATAAACTGCTTAGCCTCTTTTAGGCGGTGTAATCTCTGTCTGAGGATTTCTTCTCGACAGGTTTATTCTCAGGTATCTGAGGCAGCGGAATAGGCGGCGGAACGTTCAAGGTTCTTGATATCAGGACAGATTCGATGAAGGCGACGTTTGATACTGACTGTATTATTATTGGTGGCGGCGGTTTCTTTTCTTCATAGTCCTTGTAGGCTTTTTCTATTTCGCTTTTGTCTCCGACCACGTATGCTGTTCCCTTCAGATTAATCTGGGCTACTGAAGGGTTGTAGCTGATCGTGAGGATGAACGGGACTTCCAGTGAATCGTCCGGTTCCTTCTCCATATTCGTCAGGTTGAGGTTTGTGTTTATGTGGATTTGCGGGAAGGGTTTTCGAAAGTCTAGGAAGCGTTCGGCGGAAATGTTTGATATGATAACGTTTACCTTGAGCATTTCTGAAACCATCAAGAAGCTAGAACGGCGGATGATTTAAAGATGTTTATTCCTTGGCAGGTTTGTAATGCGTGAACCCGCAGTGCCCGCATGTGTATCTGTTGCCGTGATCTGCCATGAAATATCCTGGTCCGCAACGTTCGCACGTTGGACGAAGCCTAACAACTTTGTCAGATTCAACCTTGTAGAGCTTGAAAACACCCTTCTCTTCCTTCTTCTTTTTCTCAGGTTTCGGAGCTTTTTCAGCTTTCTCAGGTTTCGCTTCTTCTTTCGGTGCTTCTACAGGTTTTTCTTCTAACTTCTTTGCTTCTTTCTTAGGCTCTTCTCCTTTCTTGGGCGCTTCTTTCTTCTCCGCTTTCTTCGACATCGTCTATTCTACTCCTTCTTCTCTTCCTCTTTGGGTTTCGGAGGAGGAACATTTCTTTTGACTACGTATTCAGGCTCGACAAGTTTAGCATGATCAACAGAATCATAAAGGTTCGCCACGCCAACAGCCATGTGCATGCCTGACCTTGTCTCAAATCTTTTCACAAAAACCAGATCAACATTCGCCTTCAACGCATCTGCGACCGCTTTCCTGATTTCAAGTCTCTGCGGGGTTGCAGCTGCGTCGTGTTTGACGTGGAAACGAACTTCTTTTCGTTTCAGCAGCGGGTTTTCTTTCTCGGATATTATCTTGACTTCCATGATTTTTCCTCGTTTGCGGTGTTGACTTGATGCTACACGCTCTTATTTAGCTTTTTGAACGTTTTCCATTGACTTTAGGATTGCCGCGATTTCTGTTTTCTTTTCAGGTGTTACCTTGACTACTACGATGCCTTCGTATGGTTGGCCATATATGACAAAAGAGCCTTCAACTGCATGAGCAATGGCGACAAGCGTCAGCAAATCTTCCTCTCCGTCAACGACCATTTTGACGTGTTGACTGCCTTTCAATGCGCTTTCTATGGCAGTTTCGGCTTCTTCTGTAATTGTTCCTTGAGGGTTCTTGACGTAGACGGTTTGGTCTGCTGTCAGCTTGGCCGGCGTCGTGCTTTTTCTCATGCACTTGTTATCTATGATTGACAACAATGGGGAGAAACTGCTCTCCGCAAGGTTCTTTGAAACTGTATCCCCTACGGCAATTATGCTCGGAGGTCTTTCTTTCTCTACCATGCCCCTGAATCTTTTCGCTGTGTCAACAAAGGAGCCTCGAATCAAAATGCCCAACGGTTGTTTCAGTCTTACCCTCAATTCTGGAGTGAGGTAGTGTTTAATCGGCATTTCATCTGACCCTTAATGCAAAACGGCCTTTTTCTTTGATGTTCATGGCCTTTGCTATTTCTGAGTTTTCAGGGTCAAAAATTATTACCAAGCCGCTGAAATCGTCGCTCAGGCTTGTTCCTCTGCATTTGGAACAAACGTTTTCTTTTGTAAGAAAGTGACAGTTGGCGCAGGCTTTCTCACTCACTTGTCTTCGCCTTCTTTTCGGCGGGTTTCTTTTCTGCAGCTTCCTTCATCTTCTGCAGGTCGGTGTCAATCCATTCGAGCTTGCCGAGGAAAGGTTGTCTGGCTGTCACGCCGATTTTTCCTGAGCTTCCAGCTCTGCCGAGTGAGACTGCGGTTATGCGTACGCGAACTTGATCGCCGCTCATCAGTCTGCGTTTGCTTTCTTTTCCCAGTAGGACTCCTTGCTTTTCGTCGTAGGATATGAAGTCGTCCATGAGTTGTGAGACGTGGAGCAACGCGTCGATGGGGCCGATGCGGACGAAGGCGCCGAAATCGGCGATTTCAACTACCTCGCCCTCTACGACTTCTTGGATTTTGGGGTAGAATGTTAATAGTGAAAAGTTGACTTTGTGGTATGTGGCGCCGTCGCCAGGGATTATTTTTCCGATGGAGCTTACTTTGACTTCTGTTACGGCAATAACGTAGCCTAGCTCCTCGTCGACAACGCCTTCGTATTTCGCTTTTACCTGCTGGTGTCCTACGGCTTCCAGTGGGTTGCCGAATGTGTCAGGCGGAATGCGAATGGTGTCTTCTCGGGTTATAAGTTTAAACAGGGGTTATAGCCTCCCGTCAATTTCTAGACGTGACTTTTGTCTCACATAGATAACTGGCACATTTATATCTCTTAGCCTGTTTCTGAGTTGTCTATCGTTAGTGAAAACTGAGTACTTGTACTTGCTGGCCACGTGGACTATGAGGTCGTCTGTGGAGGTTTCCTTTCTTTTAGGGACCTTCATTAGTTTGCATTTTTCAGCTAGCTTCAATGCGTAAGTCGCTTTTTTCCGTGTCTCAGGAGAGGCTTGGCCTGCTATTCTCTCGAGTTCCACGTGGGTTGGGAAAAGCACTATGGGCTCAAAATTCCTGTTCAGAAGTTTCTTCAGTTCTTCGAAAATGTCGATGTTGAATTGAAGTGGAACAAACAAGGCGTTCGCGTCTAGTATGATTTTCAGAGTCTTTCTTGTTGGCTTAGGCTGCGCCGTCATTGTAACGTATCATTCCAAAACCTATTAGCCGCCATCTGCCTGCGATTTTTCTGCTTAAAGCAACTCTTGACCCGGTTTGCACGCAGACTGGGCGGGTGAGTTTTATCTGGATACTGTCTTTTCTTATTGAGGAGACTTTTCCAAGGGTTATGGCGGCGCCTACGTGTAGAAGTAGTGTTTCGTTCATGGTGACTCCTTCGATCTTCGTCAGTTCTTTTGTGCCTACGGCTCTGTCGAGAATCTGTGTTTCCAAGATTAGTTCTGACACTGTAGGGGGAAGCATGCCTTGTTTTCCGGCGATGTTTCCAATGAGGCTGTCCGCTTTTGAGTATGATGGGTCCAGGAGTGTTCCGACGCCCACTAGTCCGCCGCAGTGAGCTTCTGTCACGTTTTTTCCGCCGGCTTGAAGGCTTACGATTTCACTGAGCAAGGGTTCGTATGTGTTCTTTCCTTCAAGCGGCATACCTGGGCGTATTTCCAGTTCTTCGCCGACTTTGAATTTTCCTTGGATTATCGTGCCTCCGAGGACTCCGCCTTCCAGTTTGTCGACGGTGGTGCCTGGTTTGTTGGTGTCAAAGGAACGGACTATGTACATGAATGGGGGTTTTGTTTCGTCTCTTTTGGGTGTCGGTATGAGTTTTTGCATTGCGGTGAGGAGGATGTCTATGTTTACTCCTCGTTGCGCTGAGATTGGGATGATTGGTGCGTTTTCAGCGACGGTTCCTTTTACAAAATTCTTTATTTCAGTGTAGCTCTGACGTGCCCTCTTTTCGTCAACAATGTCGATTTTGTTTTGGACTATTATGATGTTTCTTATGCCGATGACATCCGCAGCGGCCAAATGTTCTCTTGTTTGCGGTTGTGGGCACGGTTCATCTGCCGCTATGACAAGCAAAGCTCCGTCCATTATTGCAGCGCCGGACAGCATGGTTGCCATCAACGCTTCATGTCCTGGTGCGTCTACAAAGCTGATTGCTCGGACAAAGACGGCTTTTGACTCGCAGTTTGGGCAGACGGGTTTTGTCGAATAGTTTTTAGGCGGTTCGCATTTTGGGCATTCATAAACTGGCATGTCTGCGTAGCCCAGTTTGATCGTGATGCCTCTTTTGAGCTCTTCACTGTGTCTTGAAGCCCAAACACCGGTCAGTGCCTGTACGAGTGTTGTTTTGCCATGGTCAACGTGGCCTATTGTGCCAATGTTAATTTCCGGTTGACGTTCTAGCTTCGCACGCTTTTCTTTTTCTTGACTTTCTCGTTTTTCTCCTGTTGTGGACATTTATTTTCCTCAGTTTTCTTGCGGGCATGTTTTGTTACATCTTTTCTGTCTATGAGTGATAAGAACGTTTCGCAATGTTATTCGTTTTGGCTTCAGTCTCTCTAGGGCTCGGAAAAGTCGCTTTGACATTGTGTTTTGAGTAAGCGTTAGGTAGGCCTGCAGTATAGACTACCCAACATAGTTTTTAACTGAAAAATAGCCAAAAACGACCTACCCCCTCCCCCTAGGTTTTCAGCACCGACAGTATTGTAAGGAGTGTTCAGCCAGAGCCTTATGGAGAGATGCAGAAAGCAAAACACCTGAGCTAAGACGCGGTGATGGCAGCATGGCAAGCTGCGATGATCGATCAGAATTGATGCGGGTAAAGACGTTAAGTCATCATCAAGAGCTGCTTTGAGGCTGAGCTGGAGGCTGTGCTGGTTGTTCCGCTTCCTTCGGCGCGGCTGCCTTTTCTTCTTTCTTTTCCTTCGGTTTCTTGCCTTCTTTAGCGCCTTTCGGCTTCTCCACGATTTTCATGTTCACCTGCACAATCTCGTCTGTAATTACGTTTCCCCGGATGGTTTTGCGTCTTCTCATGCCCTCGGT
>JBGOYH010000146.1:0-5636 GCA_041479575.1 Bathyarchaeia archaeon | reverse complement strand
CCTTTGTCTATCGTAATGAATGACCAATACGAATCCTGCAAAGATTATTGAAAAACCTGCATCTGTCAGTATGAGCCCGAGAGCAACAGGGAGATTAATGAGTTGCTCAGTAATGAACGGAAAAATGATTGGCTGCCCAGTCGTGAATATTGCGATAATCAGTCCTCCCACTAGGAGGTTCATGCCTAATAGGATAACAAGAAAAGCCAGGATTTCGTTGTGAGCATTCTTCTCTGCCTGTCTGTAAAGCCAATCTTCAAAGGACAACTGTTACCACTCATTGTTCCAGACTTGAATAACAACCAAAAACATTGGTAAATCTTGTGATTTCCTAATAAAGATTCAAAATATAGTGCGCAGAGGATACGCCAGGACTTTTAGGATCCAGCACCATGTTTTGCGAATTCCTCTATTGAAGTGAGTTTAATGTTAAAGCTACTAGCGATCTGTGTCATGTCCATGGGCGAGTCGAACATGTCGAAAGAGATCAACAGCCCCAGCATTTCTTCAGCAAAGCCAGGCACAGGTTCGCCTGGAGCTACGTAGTGAACCGTGATTTTGGTAACCAGAACGCGCTCATAAACTGCTACGATGTCAAGGAATGACAGCGGTTCTGGACCGCCAGCGCGCGCGTAACATTGCCGGCGGTTGCGGACGCGTACATTACACAACTTGATCCTGCTGAGTCTCACGGATCAGATTCGCAATTGTTGGTAGGCGACATTTATGAACATCCCTACGTATATGAGTACAGGGCATTGGTTCTTTTCAATGTTTTAACCATTCCCGCAGACGCGTACATTGTTTCTGCGAGGCTAAATCTGTTCGGAAGCTGTCAGTACGTGGAAGAAGGAACGAGTCTGGGCGTCTACCGCTTGTTGGGAAACTGGAGCGAGTCTGACGTGTGCTGGAACAATAAACCAGCATTTGCACAGACGCCCACTGTCACGACGAATTTCTCAAATGACTGGACGGATGAGTGGCTGTTTCTGGATGTGACTGAAGACGTGCGTCTTTGGCACGATGGTACGGCTAACAATGGCTTTCTCATGGCAAAGCACACTGCTTCGTCCTTATTGCTGACTCTGAACTCCAAAGAAGCATCCTGCAACTCCCCGTATCTTGAAGTTTCGTACATAACATCGGCTCCTGCTCTCGTCGTCAGCGCCTGTGACAATGTTACCACGAAGCCTATTAACGGGCTTCCTGTCACGGTCAATATCAATGGCATGGATTTTGACAGAGTTACCAACGAGTCGGGATATGCGTCTGTGGAGTATTTCTATCCAAGTTCTTCCACACCCTGCAACGTTACTGTTTCGTTTGACGAAAGCGCCACCTACGACGCGGGGTACTTCAGCAGTTTTCTTGAATTCAGGTTTTCAACCGATCTTAAGCCCGTAGGTTTTGAAAATCCAAGATACGTGAACACGGGCATCAACTATCCGTACGAGTTTCTGCTGGGTTCTTCTTCTCTTTTTGGCCTGAAGAATATGCCGGTCAAGTTTTCAATCAATGGCACGTTTGTCAACGGGACCGTGTACAACAAGTTTGTTGAAAACACCAGCATTTCGAACGGAGAAGTCAGTTTCATGTGGGCTGCGCCTGAGCGGGGGAATTATCTGATCAACGCGACGTTCTGCGGTTCGGATTACAACAGGCCCTGTCAGCTCTTTGTGAGCGTGAGTGCCAACTCGACTGCGTTAGCCGTGCTGTTTGACGCTTCACCGCGTGAATTCGTGACGGGCACCAACGTGGTGTTGAACGCCACGATCATTGATGTTGCTGCTAACCGGACGATTAGCGGAGCCATCATTACAGTTGAGTTTCTCAGATTTGATTCAAACGGAAATAATGTGTCTCTTCAGAACCGGACAACGACCAGTGGAGTGGTAGATTGGAGCGATCAGTACCCAACTGATGGTAAGGCTTACGCGTACATGGCTAGGATAAGGCCTGATGCAGGGAACCTTCATCAGGGGATCGTGTGCAATCCTGTTCAGTTGACGGTTTCGAAGGCAACCAGGCTGTTGTTGAACGTGTCTCGTGATTGGGGTTCGCAGAACCACACGATACAAGGCTGGCTCTTGTATCAGACTACCGGCATTAACAACAGGCAGGTCAAAATTAAGGTTAACGAGACCGCGTACTGGTCTTCCGTGACCGACCAGACCGGCCACTTCAGTCTGAGCCTGAACCTTCAGCCTCTCAACAACAACGCAACCACCTACGTCATAACCGCGAGCTTCGAGGACAACTCAGTACAACCCTTGACTGCCACGGCTTGGGCGAAAACGTTGGACGGCCAACAGTACCCTGCATGCACGACGACGCAGTACGGGTACAAACCCGCCAACAACATGACGACGTTGACCATCTCCACTCAAAGCACCGAAGTCATGACAGCAACAATGTCGTCTGAGGATGTTCAGAAACAGGCGGAGCAGACGGGTGCACTGACGTTCTGGCATGAATGGAGCTGGTCGTATCCATGGTACCGGCTGCACATGAAGATCCATGTGAACCCAACGATAGACTTGGGGTTCAACCCTTTGCTTCCAGGTGGCGAAGTTGGAAGCTGGGACGGCCTGGAGTTTTTTGGATCTCTAGTTGGAGAAGTATTCCAAACTACTTTGATAGAAGGTTTGACTCTTCTCGGAACGTATCTTGCCTCAAGATATCTTGGCATACCATTCGGATCACTGGGGCTTATAATCGAAGCAGGTAAGATAGGGCTTCAGCTATTGTTGTTTCTTTCTGATTGGAACAGCGCCTCGAAAATGCTGGCGGCCGGACTTGTGAGCTTGACAATGGCCTTTTTCGCATTGGGCATGAAGGCTATCTCTTACCAAGGTAGCGTTCTCCTGAGATTTCTTGAAGAGCTACGTGGGGCAATCGGAGGTACAGTGCTTTCAGTCCTGAATTGGATGTTCGTGCAGCTCGAAGTCATTGCCGCAACTGCTTTTGACATTCTTGGAAGATCGATCGTGGACATCGTGGAGATATGTTCCGATATGGCTATAGGAGTCATTGCGCTTCTGAGATACGTTGATCTGGTCACTTAGTCGTGGAGGAATAGGGATGATAACCAGGGAGTTGAGGAAAACAAACGAGCAAATTACTACAATCTCTTTCTTTGCTATGCTCCCTGTGTTGTTCGGCGGAATACTTTTCGTGATCTATCTCAGATCGACAAACGCTCTTGGTTCCGACACAGACCTTGTACTCCTTGGGATCCCGATAATATTGGTCTGTATTGTTCTGTTTTTGGGCATCTATGAGATCATGTACGGCTACAGGATAGAGAGAAAACCTGCTTATCAAATCAAGAGATTTCTTCTTCGTTCGTCGCTCTCTGCCCTGTACTTGCTGTTTGTACTGGGCTTGTGGGCTGCACTCCAGTTCTATCTCCTTCCGTTCCTGTATTGGAAGTACAGTCTTCTCGGTTCATTCTTCGTCGCGACCATGCTGTTAGTGGCAGCGATCGTCAGGATACCAAAGCTCAGGGATCTCTTCACCAGGCTTGAAAAAGGCATCTAACTCATATAGGATTAGAGCCTGAGACTAGACTCGTTGGCGACACTGTAGATGAACAAACATGCCATGAAGATGAAGCCCAGAACTATTCTGAGCTACTTGTTTTTTTCGCTGCTTTCATCTTTTCGACGTGGGCTTTTGTGAACGTATCGTCATGGGTCTCCGATAGGTCAAGGGTTTGGATAATCGTCACTATCGCAGCTTGCTTCCTTTACTCCGCAGTGTGCCTGGGTTTCGGAGGAACAGCAAAGAACCTGTCGGTTGGTATCGTGTTCTTGATCTTTTGGAGTTTCGGCTTAGTGATGCTGCCTGCGCCTGAGGGCTACGGAGCGGCGATCTACGGTGGATGGGCTATCCTTGCAATGATATTCGTGATGCTCTATTTCGAGTATGAGAAATCCAGAAAGAGAAAGACTGTCTCGCAGAAGAAACAAGCTGCGACGTGAATTTGAGAATTCTTCGGCTAGAAGCCCATTTCTGCCGCTGAGTTCTCGTACTTGGCTAACCGATGAGTTAGCTTTATCGGTCGGTTCAACGGTTGCAATCTTGATGACAAGCTTGATCGGACTAGCAGCGTTGCGTCTGATATCGGATCCGACAAGCGTATGGTGGTGCCCAGCTTTTATTACTGCAAGCTTTGCCTCTGCTCTCATGAGCGGCGTCATGCTGCTATTCGTTCTGACCGATTTTAAGAGCAGTGTGTCCAACTTTATCGTTAGGATCATGGACGAACTCGCATGGATTTGTGGAAGTGCAGTTGGCGCTCTGACTTGGATCTTGGAGAAGCTGAAAGACATGTTCCTATGGGGAAGAGGTGCATGCAGTGCAGTGGTCGACGTTATGGAAATACTTGCGGATGCCACGTTGCTTGTTCTAGCCTTGAGAAGGAGCAACGAACTGGTTAAGGGAACATAGAAAAGCATGTAAGGTGCATGAGCAATGTCAACGGAGAAACAACTCAACCGTGAGGAAGAAGAACGCCTCATAGCCCTTTCAATAATACCTCTCATTCCAGTCATGATCTTGATCGGGGTCTATCTCGTGGATTTGACGTCAAGAGGGATCATTTCATATCAAGAACTCATTGGTTATAGTCTAGCACTTGCTGTATTGGTTCTTATGACTGGGTGCGGAGTATACGAGATTGCCTCAAGCTTCAAAACGAAGGTCCCCGCGTTGTTTCGAGTGAAGCGATTTCTGTCGCGCACCGTGTTTTTTTCAGCATTTATGGCGGGCTTCTACTCTTTCTGGGTCTTATTGTCTCTGCTCTTGTCATCAGCCCTCAAAGCAGAATACATTTTGCTTTTGTCACTTCTTGCGATATCGTTCACAGCCTCCATTCTAGTTAGGAATCGGAAGGCAAGACGCTTCATCAAAAAGCTGACGATGGAAGAATGACTCACCCGGACGTTTGGGCGGCAGAAATACCCTGCATGCAGAACCACGCAGTACGGGTATAAGCCAGCCTGCAACACGACGACGTTGACCATCTCTACTCAGAGCACCGAAGTGATGGCAGCGAAAACGTCGCCTGAGGATGAAAGCCTTAAAATGTTGATCGACGCTCTACCCATAATGGAAGGGATTTGAACGCGCGTGGGAATGGAGCAAGACTTTCTTCGAAAAACTTTGAGAAACCAGTCAGTTGAAAACCTTGATGACTTTGTCAAAGCAAAAAACAAGGAACAATCCATTCAATTTCCAGAAATTCGGCTCATTTCTTAGAGAACTGGTCTTTGTCCACAACTGCAAGAAAAGGCAAAAAAACATCAGTCATATTGTCTTCTTGAGAATTCCAGAAAAACTGGGATTGTGACGCATTGTTACAGCAAAATTGTTACAAAAGTCCATGCTTTTCCGCTAACTCTCGTAGTGCGCGCATTGCAGTGCACTAAGTCAAATGTGCTGATGCATGCTAGAAGTCAAAGAGAAAAAAGGAATGAGGTTAGAAATGGTTCTAACCGTATTGGAGGTTTTGTATGCGGCTGTCGTATGCAGGTGATCCCCAGTAGTATCTGCCGTATGTCTTGTCAGTGATTCCGTTGTATGTAGCCGACGTATAGTAGTAAACCGTCCATGTAGTGCCTGTAAGTGTGGTG
>JBGOYH010000145.1:0-5661 GCA_041479575.1 Bathyarchaeia archaeon | reverse complement strand
TCATCACGGAAGTAGCCGTGGAAGATTCAAAGAAATACCGTGCAACAAAATGGGGGCTTGAATACTTGGAGACTTTCAAACGCATGAGAAAATTCTTCGCTGCATTAGAAGAACGCCCTCACAACTTGTGACTACAAGCTATCTGTGTTCTACACAAGTTGTTATTTTGCATGTGGCACCTATCTGTGTAATCTCATTTCGTGTATAGGCTTTCAGTGCAGCTGTTGTGGCACCATTCTGCTGAGTTTTCAGCCATTTCAGTATCTCTATTTGGTTGCGGCTTCTTTCCTGTTGCGGCACGCTCAATTACCTCTGTTCCAGAAAATTCCTGAGAGCTGCGCGGACGACTTGGCTCAGGTTTTCATACGTACCTTCATTGATCAGTTGTTGAATCCTTGCCCTTTCCTTTGATGGCAATCTCAATGCCATTCTTTTATCATATTCCTTCATTTTTCCCACAGTTTGACATATAGGAAAGGTAAATCCATATTGGAATTGGCTTCCCATAATATTCTGACGTTAGACAAATCGATAGAACACAGCGTATCATCAACACCTTGAATTGTTGTCAAACTGAAGATCCAGACATAGAACAAAAATGCAATTACGACACTCAAATATGGACAAAAAGCCACATGGACTTTCAGTTACACGCTCCCGCGACTTCATATGCCACAATTTCCGAGTAAGGCTCACCTCACAGGTTCAAAATCGCGTATCGACTGACTCCTCATCACCGCTGGACAAAACATTCAACCTTTATCTTGAGAGAGCGAGAATTTTTCTATCTCTTATATCATAAACTCGACAAACGCGCCGGCATTTGCGGAGGCATTTTCGCCACATGTTTCACCTACCACTTACCTGCCAGCGTGGTGGTTTACTGAACCATCAAAAGTCATTTTGGAGCATTTGCGGAATCCTTTGTTCGCACGCTCTTTTCACAATATGTTCATTCATGGACTTTTCCCAGAGCTTGCCATCATAGAGTCATCCGCATAACCCATTTCATCAAAAAAGGTCGAGATTTTCCATACTTCAACTTCCGTAAGATGTGCAAACTACTTCTGAGCGCGAATACGAATCCATTCAGCCAAAGTTACAGGTTCTGGGTTCCACAATTGGTTTTTGCCGTCGCCGACGTATCTCCAGCAGCGGGACAATAGCTGATGCTCCCTTCCCAATTCATCAATGACTGTGACTCCGATTTCTATCACCAGTTCTTTTTCGGATGCTTGCTCAGCATATTCTTTCTTAATGTTGAAGGATCCAAAGAATACATCGCGAGGGTTCATGTTCCACATAATCCGTCCATCATAGTATCCATGGCGGTCATCCACCAAACCTTTTTCATCTCCGCCAACAGCCACTTTTGCCTTGATTCTAACTCTGACGGGATGAGTATCACTCTGATGCGCCACAGCGGTAGCAACTTTCGGCGGAAGATACTTCAATTTGGGATTATTGCGAAAATTAGTAGTAAGTGCGACGTCAATTGGCGGAACTATATCTCGTGTATACTCTTCGTAGACTTGGTTTCTGCGAGCTTTTAGTTCTTCAGGCTTGTACTTGTTCCCACGCTTGCATTGTTCGTTATACCGATCAATAGTGGCATGGCAGAGGTAACAGAGCGGGATTCCATTGTCAACGCCATTTCCCGCTTTTTTTGTCAATATGTGCTATCTCTATGTCTGTACTGCAAGACTTCTTGCACAGGCAACAATGGCGGTCACACCATAGAAGCATCTTTATTTTGTCTTCGTCTTTGAATTCAGGCGGTCTGGGCATGCCAGTCCACAGTGTAAATAGTAGCTGTTTCAGCGTTTATAGATGTTGTGAAAAAGAGTGTGCATAGTTTTAATAGATCATGAAGACGACAAGTATTGGGTCAAGATGAAACCTTCTGAACTTGTGGACAAAGTTGTTAAAGAAGGTAAACTTCAAGACAAGAGCATCGGCGCATTGACCAAATGGATAGCGGAAAACCAAGGAAAGGAAAGCATATCAGAATGCTTAAGCGCTATCGCTGATGACGAAATTCTACAACTTACTCCGGAAGGAAAAGGAAAAGGCAAGCTTTTTATCAAGAAATTGAAATATTCGAACTTGTTCAATGGTTTGGCAATAAGATATTCTGAAAATGGCTGGTTCGAGGAAGCCGAAGCAGTTTTTGAAAGAATACTCAAGAGAACTCCCAACGACATAGACTCACTCCACAACTATGGGGCGGCGATGTTAAACAAGACTTTAGCTATTTACAGACAAAGAAAAGAGATGGACAAGAAGCAACTTGAGAAAGCAAGAGCACTTATATTCAAGGCTTTTGATTTCGACAAAAAAGCGTACGAAGATTGGCTTACAAAACCCAGCTATATGAATCTCTGTTATTTGAGAGCATTAGAAGCCGTTTATCACTTCAACGTGAGAGAATCTTTCACCGCATTCGTCCTAGGATGGATGTCGATCGAAATGACTGTCCGTGCGCGCTGGTTCAAGTTCATTAGAGAAAGAACTACACAAGGACTCAATGATTTGACGAAATGGGACATGGAATATATTGTAGAGACACTGTTTCTAAGCGATGCAAGCGGGTCCTTTAGAAGCATAAAGAATGACTTGGACACATTGAAAGGAACCAGAAACCGTTTGTTGCACGGAGAGATTGATAACCCAACGTTGGGACAGGCAAAGCTCTGTATTGACACCGCCCTAGCTCTCCAGCGTCCAGCATCCATAGGAGCTTAGCCTCGTGTCTACCTGATACCTGATGGCGCACATCAAGTCCATTACGCGCAGTTGGGTGCAGTAGAAAAAAGGGGAATCGTGCGGGAGACGTCTCCACCAGTCACTTCAGGTGACTACAAAGCGTGGTCTCTGCATGTGCGTCGCCTTTTAAGGGCTCCAAAGACTAGTTCTTTCTCATCAAAAGTATGAGGTGGTTAGAATGACAGTTCATATAAGTAGGATGTTGGGTTGGAAGAAGGTGGAAAAACGAAGCCTACCAAAGTTTGGCGTTGCCAAGAGCTCGATTGCACTGAACACACGGTTGGCAATATCGATACTAGCTGCATATGACATTCCACAGGAAATCAGGAGCTCCGAAACTAATGGCTGCCTCGGAAGAACGGTTGATGCGTTGTTGCTCAAGAGAACCCAGATGCTTCAGTGAGACCTAGTCACCAGATGTGAGTCCCCCTTTTAAAGGTAAGCATGCAAGGAAGTAAGGTGAGAAGAATGAACAGCAAAACGGCTATCCCATCAAGAACCACTGTGACGCTAGATACCGTCAATGGAGACCTAGAAATAGGCAAGCATGTGACTGTCAAGGGAACGGGAAGCCCGCCAACAGTCAAAGTTACAGGAACGGTATACTGCGAAGGCCACAACACCTTCGAGTGCAACCTGTCAGCTCGAGAGCTCGACGCTGAAAACTCTGTCACGGTTCACGGCGACCTGGAAATAGAAGAAGACGTTGAAGTTGAAGATGGACGACTCGAGGTTTATGGAAAGATGACCGCGGGGGACGTGGATGTGGATGATGCAGTTTACGTGAACAAGGATCTCTCGGCCGATGAGGTTGAGGTAGGCGGAAGCCTGAGGGTTGACGGAAACACAAAAGTCGAAACCATAGAAGTAGGCGGAAGCTTCGAGGCAAAAGGCGAAGTCACCGCAGACGGCGTAGAAGTCGGTGGAAGACTCTCAATCGACTCCAAAGTGGACATCAAAAGGTTAGACGTCGGAGGTACAGCCACCGTTGCAGGCGGAAGCATCCGTGACATAGACGTTGGTGGAACCTTCGAATCAGAAGGGCCATTGGAATTTGAAGAAGTAGACGTGGGCGGCACCGTAGAGTTAGCAGGAAAAGGCAAAGGTGGAGAGATCGAAGTAGGCGGCTTTCTGAAGGCTGACGACGGTTTAGAATTTGAAAAAATCGAGGCAGGCGGTAAGGTGGAGATAAGGGGTTTGGCCCAGGGCGAGGATATGGAAGTCGGAGGAACTGTTGATGTCGACGGATCCTTGAAACTCACGGGAACAATAGAGGTTGGGGGCAGAGTAGATGTTAGCGGAGAGATAACGGCGCGAAACATAGAGATCGGAGGCGCGTTGCGTGCAAGAAAGGCCACAGCGGAGGAAAGCGTAGAAGTCGGTGGTTCAATCAACACTGGCGAAGGCGTGACAGCGCGTTTTGTCGAGATAGGAAACAGAGGCCAGGTACAGGGCCCCATAAGGGCTGATGAAATAGTGGTTGGGAAGCATGCAGAAGTGGAGAATCTCTTTGGGAAGAGTATTGTCCTGAGAAGTGGAGCAGCCGCGAACAACATCTACGGTGGAAACGTGGTCATAGAATCCCATTGCCGCATAGACGGTGAGGTCCAGTATACTAATGAGTTAAGGCAGGGCGATCAGGTCTCGTTTGCTCAAACTCCAAAGAGAGTAGACACGTTACCAGTTTGAAGTGCCGCAGACATCAAGGTTTCTTTGGAACCGCTAAATCAGATATGTCCACACTGTGTTCGTATATCTGCCTCAGGAAAGAAGCTATTGCAAGGACCTGAGGAACAAAGTCTAGTGACTGAGATTGAGCTAATCCTTCGATACTGGCAAACTCTTTTTCAATCTTCGCCCGCATACTTCGAACCTTCTCTGCCAACTCAATGTCACCCGCTAGAAAGGCGTTCAAAGCCTTGTCGTGAGCATCAAAGCAGATTGACTGAAAACTCGTGAAAAGTTTCCCAAGATCCTTATCGGGTTTTGCGCCTGTTAGCTCTACAGTCTTCGTCGCCGCGCGAACGCAGTCGTCTCCAATGGCTTCCACAAGACTCGCGGCCAAACGGTAGTCGAGGCATTCAATAGGGCTGACACCCAACGTCTCACTCAGGCTCGGGTTCTGGATTATTGTGCGCAAAATTCGGACCAACAGGAAATACAATCTGTTGCCCTCATCATCACGTGCCATAACACTTTTTGCCAATTGCACATCACCCTCAACAAAGGCGTTAACCACATCTCGATGCATTCCCGCCGCGATCGAATATCCTCGGCGAAGAATCTTCTCAGGCGGAAACCCAGAGGGCTCAAGCAAACATTGGAGAACAATGCCAGAATGGTCCTCTTCTACGATTTCCAATCCGACCAAGTGGCGTACAGTGTTCTTGACGGCGTCTCGAACATCGAACCCGATTCTATCTTTACCCTCCACTCGTATTACGTCGAAACCGAGAAGATATTTAGCGATGATCTCACGCCCCAGGTGAGGACCAGGTTCTAAGGCAACTGTTTTGGGTGACGGTTCAGCGCCGAACTTCGTGTCGACCAGAAGCTTCCCGTCGGCTGTTTCGCTCACACCTACGACTGCGCCTCTCTGCAAACCATTCCGTTCAGCCCAAGGTTTTGGCAAACAAACAAAAAACGTGCCCCCAGGAGTACGTTGCACCTTTCGCAATACACTCATTTCTTCACAACACCCAAGGATACGCTACTCGTTACAGAAATATTAAAACATCTCAAAAACCCGCCTTCCAGCACCACCCTCCACACTAACCCCAACAGACGGTAGACAGACCACGCAAACAAAACGGGTTAATAGTAGAAAAAGGAATACAGAAGAAAGGAAACGTATCCGACCAGTACTTTGCTGTTTAAGGAAGGGCGAGAAGGGGG
>JBGOYH010000144.1:0-5669 GCA_041479575.1 Bathyarchaeia archaeon | reverse complement strand
TGGGCTCTCAACCTCCTCGGCTTGGCTCAATACCGAAAAACCTCTCCGTTCATGCTGAGCGGAGGAGAAAGAAAACGTGTTGCCCTCGCCTCGATCTTGGCATGGGACCCCAAGATATTGATACTGGATGAACCTACAATCGGACAGGATTATGAACAGAAAGAAAAGCTGAGACAGTTCATCCTTCAGATGAAGACTCAGAAGAAAACAATTGTAATAGTTACCCATGACGTCGAATTTGTTGCTGAATGCAATCCAAGAGTCATCCTGATGCGTGATGGAGTAGTCATCGCCGACGGAGAAGCTGAAAAGATACTAACAGATCCTCTGACATGTGAAAAAGCATCTATCGTCCCGCCGCAGATAGCCCAAATCTTCCTAAATCTGTCTGACTTGGCGCTCCCAAGAAACGTGATTGACGTTTACGAGGCACAAAGAATCTTTCTAGGCATAATGGAGAAAACCAGAAGATGAGTGTCTTCAGCGGACTCAAGTTTCGAAAAGTCTACTCACCGATTCACAGCCTAGACCCGAGGATAAAATTCATCTATGTCTGCGCCATTTTCGCGGCGGCAATCATCTTTTGGGAACTCATACCACTAATTGCCCTCTTTTTAATTCAAATTC
This sequence comes from Bathyarchaeia archaeon, assembly GCA_041479575.1. Classification (GTDB taxonomy): domain Archaea; phylum Thermoproteota; class Bathyarchaeia; order Bathyarchaeales; family Bathycorpusculaceae; genus DASPPK01. The sequence goes on along the minus strand of JBGOYH010000144.1, from coordinate 5,042 downwards.
CACTCGTTCTTCTAGCGCGTGTCAGACGTGAGTGGCAACGTTCAATGCGTGGAGCAGCATTCCTAGCGGCCATAATTTTTTTGACGAACTTTGCCTTCTCTTTCATTGGCGCAAACTACAAAATAGTCCCGAGTGATCTTGAAAGAGCCATAGCTCTAACTTTGCGTTTCGTAGTACTTGTTGAATCATTCTCAGTCTTCTTTTTGACAACCTCACCAGACCATTTAGGACTGGCATTGGAGCAAACACACGTACCTTACGAGTTCGTCTTTGCTTTTACAACGGCCGTACGTTTCGTGCCGGTTCTAGCTGAGGAGGCACAAACAATCATGGACGCTCAGAAAGCAAGAGGACTGGAGCTTGAGCGCGGAAACTTTCTCAAAAGGATCAGAAACTACATTCCCATTCTCATACCGTTAATTGTAAGCGCGATCCGCAGAAGCCTAGAGTTGGCTGAGGCAATGGAATCCCGTGCGTGGGGAGCCACCAAAAACCGCACTAACCTTTACGTCCTCAGAATGCACAAGGGCGATCTCATCCTAGTAGCCTTAACGATCCTCATATTGGCGGCAGCAGTCTACGTTCGCTTCAATGTCAGAATCCCTTCAATGTATGATATTTTGACCAAGGCGTTCTAAGACCACGATACTTTTTATTCTCGCCCTCTGTGTAAACGGACTCTCGGAGAATGAAACGGTTGAAGTGGATAAGCCTCAGTGCTTGACTGTTGTCTTTGTGTAGTCTTCTCGTACTTTCTCTGCCACTTTGCCACCTCTGACAATGAAGGCGCCGCGATGTCCGCAGCTTCTGCATTCCCAAACGGACCAGAGATGCGGCAGTCCAGAGGCCCAAAAAAGATTTGTTGATCCGCATTTTGGACAGGACATGACGCCTCGGCTTTTACCTCTGTGTTTTGATTTGGTTTTCTTTCCGCCGCTGTGGGACCGTTTTGATTTCTTCGCTTTTTTCAGCATCCTTCTCTTTGGAAGTCTGGGTTTTGGTGCTCGTTCGGCATCTTTCGTTATTGGGCTCATTTTGTTGCCCCTTAGATTATACGTGCACTTTCCTTTTATTAAGGTTGAGATGAGTTAAGTGGGCTAAGGATTAGGCATGCATATAACTTATTAAGACTCAATATATCATATATACTTGAAACCATCAGAAAACACTATCCAGAAGAGGACAGTGAACACTACGACAGAAGAAGAAAAACCTTCAAACATACTAGAGGAAACACCGGCAGGCGTCATTATAGAGGCAGAAGCAAAAAAACCAACTGTTTTCAGAGAAGCCTACCCGATACAAGAACCATACATTTATGCAGCGATAGTAAAGGATCCAGAAAACCAGAAGACACGATACGAAATTATTGAACCAACGCTTCAAAAAGATGAAGAGAAACAGCTGAAAGATCTGAAGCATTTTCTGATGGAAGAAATTGATGTGAATCTGAAGGAGATAGAAACCAGAGAGAAAGCTCAAGACTATCTGAGAAAGAAAACGAAGGAAATGATAAAGAAGTATCGATTGAAAATCGCGCCAGAAGCTATTGACAAACTCTCCTACTACGTTATTAGAGACTTCATAGGGTACGGGAGAATCGATCCGTTAATGAAGGATCAACTTATCGAAGACATTTCCGCAGATGGCGTGAACATTCCAATTTATGTTTGGCACAGAATGTATGAATCAATCCCCACAAACATCATATTCAAGGAAGAATCAGAGCTAGACTCCTTCATAATTCGCATGGCATACCTGTCTGGAAAGAACATTTCTATAGCTTCGCCAATTCTAGACGCTTCACTTCCAGATGGTAGTCGTGTCCAGCTGACGTACGGGAGCGAAGTAACAAAAAGAGGCTCGACGTTCACAATCAGACGTTTCAGAGTGGATCCGTTGACAATTTCAGACCTGATAACGTTGAAGACAATCTCTTCAGAGATGGCTGCATATTTGTGGTATGTCATAGAGAACAGAGCCTCAGTCCTTGTGGCTGGCGGTGTAGCCTCTGGAAAAACCACCATGCTCAACTGTCTGTCAATGTTTATCAAACCTGAAATGAAGATAGTAAGTGTAGAAGACACTCAAGAGCTTAACCTCCCACATGAAAACTGGATTCCGTCAGTCGTAAGGCTTGGCTTTGGACATGGGGATAAGAGAAATGGCAGCATAACACTGTTTGATCTGCTCAAAGCCGCTGTCAGGCAGAGACCAGATTACATCATAGTCGGAGAAGTGCGCGGAGAAGAAGCGTATACGCTTTTTCAAGCCATGGCAACCGGACACCTTGGAATGTGCACAATACATGCGGAATCAGTTGAAGCTGCAATGAATCGTCTGGAATCCGAGCCGATGAACATACCGAAACCACTCATTGCCATGACCAACGTCATAATGGTAATGAACAGAACGGAAATCGACGGAAGACCAGCCAGAAGAGTAAGCACAACAACAGAGGTTCTGGAATTCGACGCGGAAAGGGGCAAGATTAAGACTGAAGAAATCGGCACATGGAATCCAAAATTCGATAAATTCTCGTCTGTGAACAAAAGCGTCCTTCTTGAGAGACACATGAATAAGTTTGGCATCGGCGAAGAAGACGTCAAACGCGAGCTATACCGAAGACAGACGGTTCTAGATTGGATGGCGCATGAAGGCATACGACGTCATACCGAAGTTGCAAACGTGATTAGGGAATACAACGCCAGTCCAGAGCGCGTATTCCAAAAAGCCAGAGTTGGCCTAAGATGAAAAACGTGTCCTATTTCCCAGAGAGAATAAAGGCAGCGGCTTTTGAGCTGATTGGAGAGAAGATAAAACGTCTTTTTCCAATTTTCGAAGACCTTGACGTGCATTTGCAGAGGTCAGGAATGAAGGTCAACTTCAAAGCTTACGTCAGTCTAGCAGTCTTCTGTTCGATACTTGTCTCCCTTGCCATCTTGGTCATCGTTCCATGTTTTGCATTCTTTGCGCTCAGCGTGCCCTTGTTACCAGCCTTTCTGTTTGGGTTGGGTGGGAGCTTGTTTGCAGGTGCGATCACAACCATTGTATTCTATGGTTACCCAATCTATCTGGCAGACGCTGTGAAAAGGCAGTTAGAAGATGAGATGCCCTTCACAACTGGATACATGGCGATACTTACGAATGCAGGCGTTTCTCCTGAAAGGATTTTCAACTCAATGTCTAATCTGTCAGTGCCACTGGTAACATCGGCGCAGGCCAAGGACATTGTAAGAGACGTAAACTTGTTCGGTTCAGACATAATCTCTGCTCTCGAGGAAGCATCAAAGCGAACACCTTCTGAACGATACCGTGAAATGCTGGAAGGTTTCATCTCAACAATTCATTCTGGCGGTAACCTTTCAGTTTATCTGCGCGAGAAATCGACGCAGTATATGAAGCTGAAAAGGATAAGCCTCAAGAAATTCTCTGACACTTTGTCTATGCTTTCAGAGTTCTATGTAGCCGTGCTCCTAACAGGACCACTGATGCTAGTGATAATGCTCACAATAATGGCAATGCTCGGCGGTGGCGGACTGGGAATATTCAGCCCAGACTTGCTCTTGAGTTTACTCACATACGTCGGAATACCGCTAGGCGCCACAGTGTTCCTGATAATCCTTGATGCGTCTTCACCAAAATGGTGAGGAAAATGCCGAAAATAGAGAGAAAACTAAGGAGAATCACGTGTGTCGTCTCAGTAGCACTAGCTTTGGCGATAATCTTTTTGGACGTGTTCGTGTTCTGGGGAACGCTGACATTTGATGAACTTGTGTTCTTCGCTATTATTGCCGCCATCTTCCCTCTTACGATCCTCACTTATGTTGACTACAGGTGGAGAAAAGGTATAGACGAGCATTTGCCAGACCTGTTCAGGAGCATAGTTCAAGCTCAAGAGACCGGCATGACGCTCCCTCAGGCTTTGGAAGAGGCTGCGAAGAGAGACTATGGATCTCTCACTGCGGAACTGAGGAAAATGACAGCACAGATTTCATGGGGAATGAGTTTTGAAGAAGCCCTCTTGGCCTTAGGAAAACGTGTCAACACCGTGTTGGTGCAAAGAACCGTGCCCATGATAATCGAAGCAAGTCGTTCAGGAGGACACGTTGAGAAGGTTTTCGATCCTATGGGAAAATTCATACAGACAACACTGTTGCTTGAAAGAGAACGCCGCACCCAAACGAGACCCTACATCGCCATAATCTATGTAGCTTTCTTCGTTTTCCTCTTCACCATAGTATTGCTGTTCAAATCGTTCTTCGCAAGCGTAGAGCAATTGCCGATGCTTGGAAATGCATTGATGACCCCTGAAGACCTGAGACGCATGTTCTTCCATATGACTACAATCCAAGCTTTCTTCGGAGGACTCGTTGCAGGGAAAATGGGGGAAGGAACAATCACCGCTGGATTGAAGCATTGTTTGATAATGATGCTCTGCGGGTACATAGCTTTGAAGTTTTTCTTGTGAGGGAAGAAAATGCCAAGAATAGCCAAGATTTTCAGGGATAAACGGGCGATAACCCCCGTCTTGAGCAGTCTCCTCCTCACCGTTGTTGCTGTCGCTGCTATGGCAATTGCCACGACGGCGACGTACGTCATTACGACAAACCTACGAGACGGGATGAGTGAACGAATAATCGTGGAAGATACGTGGTTCAACAACTCAACGAACAGCATCAACATCTACCTACGAAATGTTGGAAAAGTTACTATTCACATCTCAACGGTCTACGTAAACCATACGTCCCAACCTTTCACGAAACCTTTCAATTTGGAAATAGGTGAAAATCGGTGGCTCAACATATCTGAAAGCTGGGTTTCTGGCGCCTTGTACTACGTGGATATTACCACAACCAGGGGGACTCATATTGCAGACTATTACAAAGCGCCTTAAGCAGTTCAAACGTGAAAAACGCGGCGTAAGCAATGTGATAGTGGTCGTACTAAGCCTAGTTCTGGTAGTAATCATCGTCGCAAATGTAGTGCTCTGGAGCTACCAAATGAGCCAACTTGATTGGGAGAGGGGACAAGAGAAAATA
>JBGOYH010000143.1:0-5671 GCA_041479575.1 Bathyarchaeia archaeon | reverse complement strand
GGTGAGGAAAAGGGCGAAGTCCTAAAGAACAAAGCAGCGTTGAAACAGTGTACAGAACTGACAAAGAAGGTTATCAAGTCAATCAAGAAAAATTGATTTGGCGCACGTTAAGCGCGCGCGCTAGAACCTAACTTGTAGTAAATCGTGACAACGACGACTCAAATGAATGAAGAACGCAAAAACGATCTCCTCGGAGACATAAGCCTTTCCCCCATTAGAAATTAAAGGGGAAAAGCTGGAACCCATCTCATACGCCAGCCAATCTTGAAACTATGCGTAAGCTGGCTATTAGCGTCCTGATAGAAAGGCATATTGTCTCCTCGTCGTACAAAACAATGAAGAATGAATGGATGTGTGATGAGAGATGCGAATGGAAGTGAAAGAATGGAACAAGAAACACATGGTATAACCACAAAAGACAATGACAACCAAGACAAAATACAAACAGAAGATAAAAGATTACTAAGCCCTAAGTCTGGTATACTAAACCAAGCTATACGACGACCCCACGGTACGAGTTTACGACCATCCATTGAGGGCAAAATAACTAGCTTGCTAATCAGACTTAAAGGTTCTGGACTTGCACGCGCTCGCGCGCGACGCCATATAAAAGCCTACACGTCAAAACAACATTGCAGTGAATCTTCTGCTTTTCATCGTGGTCTCAGGTGTCATGCGCAAAGACAGCATTGAAATTTCACCAGAGGTTCCTGAACTCTTTGAACCATTCCTGCACAGTATATCTTTCCATCAGAACGGATCGTACAAACCAATCAATAATGAAAACTGGGTATGCAAGTGGGAGAGAGAGGAGGGACACGATGGTTGACAAGGTGTTAAGTTTGTATTTATCCAATCCTGCTCAAGTAAAAATGCAAGATTATAGATTTATAGTCTTTTTTATTTCGAGGCGCTGGAATCGTCGCATTTCCTTCGGAACCCTTCTTCAAAGCACAGCACCACCACTAGAGATTTCAAACTCGGAATCAAGAACTATTTCCCTGTTTGAACCCACACATAAGTTGAAGTGTTGACTGAAAACAAAGGATGTGTGGGGGTTCCCGTAGTTTTTCGCCAATATAATTGCATCGTAGATGTCGACGTTGCCGTCGTTGTTTATGTCAGCGTTGAGATTCCAGTTTGGACTTCCAGGTTTGGAGCCGAAGGCCGAAGCCAGTATGATCGCGTCGTAGATGTCGACGGTTCCGTCTTTGTTAATGTCTCCGAGTAGAGGAATGGCTAGTGTGAATGTAGAAAGGTCAGTTGTCTCGCCGTAGGCCACGTTGTTCACAGTGTCCACGTGGACTGTCACGTTTTCCCATTTTTGCAACGTGTAATTCCAATGAATTAGATTCAAGAGATTTTGTTCAAGCGGCGTTAGACCATTGCGGTCGTAGACTACGCCAAGTGTAACGAGGCCAGTGTAGTTTGCGGTTATTCTGATGTAGTAGTAGAGTGGAGGTTTGCTTGCATCACGAAAACCGGAAGGCAGAGTTGGTCCTACGCTGGACTTATTGATCATGGTCACGCCGCCGGACACGACTTTCGAGAAGATAAATGAAATTCCAGATGGATGTGTGACGCTTACGTTTTCGCCTGTTTCAGTCCACACACCCATCAGTGGATATCCATCCGTGTTGTTTTCGTCAATGAAATACCGCGTGTCACCAATTCCGTCGCTGCCAGTTTCGTTCTGAAAGAGACCGCTGTACATGTCAACCCCAGTGTAATCGCTCCAGTAATTGCCGCCTGAAGGGTAGCTGTCACACCAGATGTTAGGCAGATTCGCGCATGCAGACACTTGCTGGTACATGTTGCCAACAAAGCTGTTATGATAGGCACGGTTGTTTTCAGAACTGCAGAGCCCGATCCCATAATGCACGTTTGCTTCAATATTATTGCCACAAATAGTGTTGTTGTTTGAGGCTATTAATTCGATGCCGTCCCAGTTGTTCGCTATGTTGTTTCTGAAAAGCCCATTGTTTGTAGATTCATAGAGTGAAACACCATCCTTGAGGTTGTCGGTCAAACCATTTTCAGTAAGATTGACATTTGAAGACTGACTGAGGAATATTCCACAGTCAAATGCCTCGAGTCGCACGTTTCTTATTGTCAGATTTGATCTCGATTCAATGTATACCCCATTTGAACCACCGCCGCCAGGTCCTTGAATAAAATAGCCAGCCCCATCCAGAGTCATATCATTCCTCAGAATGACGACACCATCACCACTGCTGCTTATGTCGCCAGTCAACGTGTAAAAGTCGCCGCTCCTTGTCACGGGCGCGTCTGGCGGGCTTACCGAACCATCTGCGTTGACATAGACTGTCCCGGCCCATGCGTGAACAGACCTCACGTCAAAGGCTGAAATCGTCATTGCTGTCAGCAGAAGAACGAGCAAGATTCCAGAAGCTGTCCTCGTCAAGAACTCCTTCTCCCTTAATCCCAAAACGATTTAGTTAACAGCGTCCACCGCGAGATAATGCTTCTGGAACAATCTTCTATACCCCTTCGCGGACACACAAATCCAAAACCGCATCGCAAAACGAGTCGCGGAAACACAGACAATCTGCTGCTAGACATTCAAATTCTTCAAAAAAATACAACAGCCTTATATGTCTACTAATTAGCCATTCCAAAACAAGCATCAACTTCAAGCAAAAAGAAGGGAAGTTGACAATATGATCAAAGACCTTACGGCATTCTACTCGAAAAACGCCCTCAGCATGAAACGCTCTGAAATCCGAGATCTTCTCAAAGTGACGAGGCAACCTGACATGATTTCTTTTGCAGGAGGGCTTCCAGCGCCAGAAACTTTCCCGGTGGGGGATCTTGAAGAAATATCATGCAATATTTTGCGCGAAAAGGGCGCACTAGCGCTACAGTATGGACCCACAGAGGGAGAATGGGTTCTACGCGAAGAAATTGCCAAGTGGATGGCACACGAAAAACCATCCATCAAACCTGACAACATTCTTGTCACCTCAGGATCGCAGCAGGGCCTAGACATTATGGGCAGAGTCTTCCTAGACCCCAAAGACATTGTCATAGTTGAATTGCCCACGTACATCGGCGGCCTGCAAGCGTTCACAGCCTACAGAGCAAGAATGATAGGCGTAACCCAAGACGAACAAGGAATGAGAATGGATCTACTGGAAAAAGTGTTGGAAAAGCTGGCAAACAGGAAGAAGAAACCAAAATTCATCTACGTCGTTCCGGATTTTCAAAACCCCTCTGGAGTAACGATGTCGCTTGAAAGACGCAGAAAACTCCTGCAATTGGCCTACAAGTACGAAATCCCCATAGTCGAAGACAGCCCCTACAGAGACCTCAGATTCACAGGCGAAAGCGTTCCCGCCATATACAGCCTCGACAAAGAAGACCAAGTCATAGTACTGGGAACATTTTCGAAACTGCTCTGCCCAGGCCTGCGTCTAGCATGGATAATGGCGCCAACAGCATGGATGGACAGAATAGTCGTCTCAAAACAAAGCATGGATCTCTGTTCACCAACATACACACAACTCATAGTTGCAGAATACATGAAACGTGGATTGATGCCAAAACAGATTGAAAAAATACGGAAACTCTACGCGAGAAAGCGGCAAGTCATGCTTGACGCTTTAGAGAAATACATGCCAAAAGGCGTGACATGGACCAAACCTGAAGGCGGACTGTTCCTCTGGGTCAAACTGCCGAAAAAAATGAGTACAAACGAGTTGTTCCCAAAGGCCCTAGAGAACAAGGTAGCGTACGTTATCGGCTCAGCATTTCATTGCGACGGCAAAGGCCACAATGCTATGAGACTAAACTTCTCTTACTCATCCGAACAACAAATAGATGAAGGAATCAAGAGACTGGCAAAAATGGTCAAAGAAAACATGTAAGAAAAGAGGAACCCTGCCGACTCTCAGAACGGCGCTAAAATCTCCTCTTAACCACCGCGTCGACAGCTTGTTTTTCAAAGTCCACCTTCTCGGGAGCTGTTGACTTCTCACATGACACTGACCCGTCTTCTTCACAAGTCAACGTGTAGCCTCTTTCACTCAACTCTCGAAGGACCACCAAGCTTTTCTCCATAAGATCCAAATCCAACGAAGAACGATCACCGCACGGGTCAACTAGCACTTCTAGAAAGAAGCAGGTTAGCGCGCGCCTGTGCTCAAATATCGTGGATTGCAGATTGCCCTTTTCATCGTATAACCAACCTCAGCCCCGTTGCCGAGACCTCTATTTTCACAGGAAGGACGTTCAATTTGTGACCACAATAGAGACATTTCCCACCAATTTTCGCAATGACGTGCTCAAGATATGTTTCACGTCTATACGTTCCATCATGGAGCACAGGTTTCGGGTCCTCATACAATATTGATCCGCATTTGCTGCAATGAAATACAAACGGCACGGGTATTCACCTGCGGAATCCCTTGTCTCTGATATTGGTGTACTTGGTATACCTAATAAACCTATCTCCACCTCTGATACCAAAAGGAAAATATACACCCTGCATTCAAGTCTCTGAACAGTGAACGACGTGAAAACCCTCAAGATCTCAGAGGACATTCACCAGAAACTCACCGCTCTTATGGGCGAATTGATGACTCAGACAAGCAAGATGCAGACATACCAAGATGCAATCAACGCATTGATCAACGAATCTGTAATACTTCCACAGGAACTGCTCACGCAAACGCAGAACTTCATAGAGGAAAACAGGCAGTTAGGCTACACAACAAAGGAAGAGTTCATCCGGGACGCAATAAGGTTCCGCCTAACTTGGTTGAAAGGAGAATGTGAATATATAGAAATGCCCAAGGAACAATACGACATGCTTGAAGAAGCCCTGAAGGAAATGAACACACCCTACCGAAGCGTGGAGGACTTCACAAACACGCAAACAAAAGAAGCCCTGCAAAAGTATGATGAATGGAAAAAGACAAGCAGTCACAGGCGAATAAGAAAAGAGTAAGACGGAACTATCACTTGGACTTGCGATTAACGGTTGCCGTGTCAAGTTCCCTGACCTGAGTCTCAATGAACTCCGTGACTTTCTCCTGACTGAACTCCATTTCCTCTTCTTGCTGCTTCAACTGTTCCCTGATGACGAAAAGGACTTTGCCTACATCGAAAGGTTTCAACAGGTACGCATCTGCATTTCTGTTAACGGCGTCTATCGCATTGTGAACCGTCGGATACCCGGTAATGATAATCTTGCGCATTCTTGGCACGGTGTCCTTGATCCTGATCAGAAGCTCTGTACCCTCCATGTCCAAGAGTCGAACGTCGATCAAGGCAAGGTTATAGAAATTCGCATTAGTTTTCAGGATTGCTTCTTTCCCGCTTTCCGCTGTATCGACTAGATAACCCTCGTCTTCCAGTATCGCCGCAAGCGTTTTTCTTATGCTTTCATCGTCGTCGACAACGATGATTCTGGCATGTTTATCCAAATCTTTTCACCTCCCGTTTGTTGCCGTTCGATGGGAATAGATAATGTAAAGGTGGATCCTTCTCCTACCCTACTTTCCACTGTTATCTTGCCTCCGTGAGCTTCTACAATTCTTTTGGAGATGGCCAAACCAAAACCCATTCCTTTAGCTTTTGATGTGAACAATGGCGTGAAGATCTGTTGCATCGTGTCCTTAGGCATACCGACCCCAGTGTCTGTGAAGGC
>JBGOYH010000142.1:0-5673 GCA_041479575.1 Bathyarchaeia archaeon | reverse complement strand
TAAAACACAACCGAAAGCTCTATATCCTTTCTTACTCGAGGTTCTTTTCCGAAAGAAACTCGGGCCCGTAGCTCAGTAAGGTTAGAGCGGCGGACTCTTAATCCGTAGGCCGCGGGTTCAATTCCCGTCGGGCCCGCCAACATTCGTGCGAATATGTACTGCCTGTAGGGTTTCAGCAGCGTCCTTTCGTATGAGATCTCTGAGTGCTTTGCTTAGAGTCTGCAGCTGAGTGTTTTCGTATTCGTCAGGGTTGACCTGGGTCCTTGCTGGCTGATTGAGGGCTTCCCTGGTCAGAACCTGTTCCGGGTTCATTCCGTAGGCTCGGATGATTTCTTTGATAGCGTCTATTTTGCTGACCTTGGTCTTTGGTCTAATAGACAGTCCAGAAGCAGAGTAGACGCTGCGCAGAAAGTCTATTCCTTTGGATTGAATGTCGTGGTAGATGTCCGTCACGTGGCCCATCATGTGGTCGACGTAGCTTTCGTGGACTCCGAGCGAGAGCAGCTGAGTCTTGAAGAATTTCCGCAAACTGTGGACTCGAAGATCGTACATTCTTCCTTTAGGTTCTTTCAGAAGGCCGGCGCGTGCGTAGAGGTCGTGAACCATCTTCCGGATCTGTTTGGATCCTATCGCGCAGGGGTTGTGGTTTTTTCCTCGGATCAAGGGTGATGCATCTGTCAGTGTTTCTGGAGGGTTTCTAAGGTCAGGGCTTCCGCGTCGTCTTTGTTCAATGTAAAGTCTGAGGTATTCTGCAGCTTCCGAGCCCAGGAAAGTGTCATAGTCCGCGTACTTGCCTTTTGTGATCTCTGCTTCTACATGAACGTGAATCGGTGTTCTGTTAGCTTCCAGATCTTCTTTGACATGACGGTACTGGAGTTTTGAGAGAGTCGCCTCGCGGAATCCTCCCAGGGCAAGGATGGAGACTATAACTTTCTCGCGCAAATCTGCTAGGTCGAGCAAATGCGAGAGTTCTTCAGGTTTTGGTGCTCGATCCTTGAACGTTACTCTTCGACTGAGCGGCTCTGAAAGTTCAATCTTGACGCCATTGACCCTGTAGAAGGTCCGAACATGTTTCGCGTATTGGTAGACTCGACCTGGGCTCAATCCATCGTCTTGTAGAAGACCGATGTACTGTTCTAGGAATGCAACGTGATTCTGGACTCGAATCGGATCTGGAATAGCTCCCTGTGGTTTCACATCTCGTATGATTAGGTCTGGGCTGTGGCCTAGAAAGCGAGAGTGGCGGCTGACGGAGTCAGCATAACTGCAGAGTGAGCGGGGGCTGCCCTATTTTCGCAGTCAATGGAGACGTCTCCCGCCACTCCCCTTTTTTCTCAATAAAACCGAAACTTCCCTTTCGAATGAAGAGTATGTTATAGATGGGAGAAAGCAGGACTGCGCGCCTATCGTTGGAAGTGGATTTGCTTTATGCAGATGTCCATGTTGTTGCTGGTAAAACCTCTAAACGCAATCAAGAAGGAAACTATTACATCTTGCCTATCTATAGGTGCCCTCGTTATCGATATGGTGATTTCACGACTTCGTTGACGGTTCCACTGCCGCTCCAAAGTTGCGAGCCGTAGGGGAGTGTGGTACCCGTATACTTCCAATCCACCCAGTTGGGAAAACCAGGGCCGACATTCGCTCCAAGGTAGTCCATACCGCCAATCCCCCAGAGTCTTGTGTCTGGGGTCCAAGTGCATTCAGTGAAAATCCCTCCTAATGAATAACCTGGTCCATACCTCCACGATGTGCCGGCGTAATAGCTTGGATGTACGTTGTAGGCCTCCCAATTCGTCAATGGCCCTGCTACGCCGCTCTCTATGCCATATTGAAAGAATTTGACCCAACGCCCGAAATAATTTATCTTGCCCACCAGGAAATTGCTATCAGATGTCGACGATGTTCTTGTGTTAACTATGGGTGAGTCTGTCTGGTATTGCGTAGGCGTCCAGTAAGCATAAGACCTATACGTGATGACACCGTTCGCAATGTCCGTTCTGAAATGGAAGGCAGTCCAGCTGTAGGTTCCGATCCAAAATTGGTCTACGTAATGACCAATTCCAGCGTACCACCACTGGGGGGCGAACTGGACCGAACCATCCGATATTTCAGCGACGACACTCTGGTATATGTATCCGCTCGGATTTGATCCCGATGCACCAGCAACGCTGCTCACTACAGCCAAAAAATTGCCGGGCGGAATGTGGCTGGGATCAGTATTCAAAAGGGTAGTGGCCAAGTGAACTTTGTTCGTAGTAGTTGAAGCCATGTCGAAGTATCCTCCGACATATGGCTGGGGTTGCGCTGGCTGTGCTAGTGCGAACGGAGACGCCGAGACAGAAGCTATCGCGACAATCAGCAAGAGGAACAGAATGTCTCTAACCATAAACCAACACCTTCATATTGTCAAGGATAGGCACGTCTGCCGAGATTCCGACGGCGTTTAAGTAGAATTTTTGAAGGTTTGGAAGGTCTGCTGGCGTTGTGACAATCATATTGACAGAGATAGTTTGCCCCGCTTTTATGGTGAGGTTCCCGGTTGGGAAGTAGCTGACAAGGTTGTTGATGTTGACGAAGTTTTCCCCGCCCAAGCCCACTTCTAAGCTTCCTCCCCATTTGCTTTTCGGGTCTACGTTTACGTGCGCCTCCGTGAAGTTTGCCACGAGAGCGACTGCTCGAAGCAGAAGAGTTAAGGTGACATCTTTACCCCTCATCAAGCAGAGCGACTGTTCAGTGTCGGGTGCAGGCGTGATAGTAAGATAGCCTGTCATACCGTAGTATGGTTCTGGTTTCCAGTTTGGGTCATCACACCATACACCCGAAGTAATGAATGGGAAGTCAGGCTGTGGATTTGTGGAACTTGAGGTAGCGCCATTCGGCGCTGTTGTCTGTGCTGTTCCTCTCAGGTAGACCGACAAGTATGCAACTAGAAATGTGGCAAAGACAATGAGACCCATAATCAAGCGTTTCCTTTTTTGCTTCGCCATATAGGTCCTCCCTACAATTCAACCAATAGCCTATATTTAACTTTAACTATTGGTGAAGTGCGCGCTTTTCAGAGATATTCTTGAGAGAGTGAGCATGGTTCGAAACGGCAGAAGAAGAACTCAACGTTAACTTGGCAGGCAAGTTAAGTTTATCGAGGATTTCGAAGCTAAATAGGACGCTAAAGTGACCCAAATGAAGAAGCAATAATAATCTGCTGCAAGAATAAGGAGTGCGATTTACAGCAGCACCGGTCTATTCTCATATTAGCCAGTGAGACAGAAGAGCCCATGTCATGATGAAGAAGAGAGTACTCAGGGACGGATTCATTGGAGCGCGCATGCGTGTTCGGAAATTCTCTTCTTCCCACGTGACCAGCTGACCTTCTTCAGGTCTGAACTGCAGACAAGAAGAGAACTGCACTCCTTCGCTCTATGTCAATTTTGCGAGGTTTTCGAGCCCCAAAATTGAGCCTGCCCCGTCGGTGGAAGCGCGCTTCGCTACGGACTTGTAGATATTAGACCTGTTGAGATAACTGAAACCATAAAGAAATTTGGCATGAAGTTCAGGAGGATCACCAGAACCTTTGAACAGCTTAAGCCTACGCAATCCTATGCAGATATGGTGACCTTTCAGAACGAAGCTGTTCTTGGCACAATCGAAATACCGAAGCGGTTCGATGCCGCCGAATTAGTTAGCATCTTCTCCAAAAAGAGTATCGAAAATTATGAGAAGGATGTTGAGTGGAAGAAGGCAGTTGATGAGGTTAAGCAGTCAGATCGCAAGGGCAGACCATTGCTTTCGCTTATTCAATTCGCAAAAAGCAGGTTTGAATCAAGTAGAGATGTATATCTGGAAATAGAAGCTGATAGATTTCTTAGGTCAAACCTTCCCTTATCCTTCTATAACAGACTTGTGACATTCGATAACACGTACGATGACTTTCTTAATATCATGGAGAAGGAAGTTAGATTCCACGAGTTCTATGCCTCTTGTGCTAGAAACTTCGACATGTATAGAAAGAAAATCGGCGAAATGCGGAGTTTGCTGAGTCCACTTATAGATGAAATGGACAAATGTTACTTCTCTTACGTCCGTTTGAAGAAATATGTTTCAATATGGAACGCAAGAGATTATGCAGAACTTTTTGACCCGAAGTTCCTAGACATAAAAAACGTTGATTTCTCTAAATTCCAAGAAATCTTCGATGAATACAATAGAAAACTGGTAGAAACCGAGAAACTATGCTGGGCTTCAATCCTCAACTCCTTCATGAGAACATTGACTCTAAAGAGCAGACAGCAAGAATGTTCAGCAAGATGGTAATGCTCCCCGATAAATCGCTGACTTTAAAAGCTGATTAGCATTGAGTAAAGCTGGCATTGTCGGCTGTTTTTTCTGGATACATCCGTCGTGTTGTCCAGTATTCTAGGACAGAATACCCAGAGAGTTGAGAAGCTCAAGAAAGATTCTTCTTCTCACAAGATTCCATGTTATATATGTGACTCTGTCCAGCAAGAGATTAGTAAGAAAGTCAAAGAGACATCCGATTTTTTGGGAAATGTCGTTAGGGAAACTATGAAGTTTCAATTGGAAGAATGCAGACAGAAACACAACATTCCTGTGTCCGATCCGATGACAGCGGGTGACATATTGGCTTTGGAAGACTTGTTCTACTATTTCTACGACGCTCAAAAAAGACCAAAGTTGGTTTGACCGCTCCTATCACTTTGATTGAGGAGTGGACTATTCCTTTTCTGGCGGATATTTTGGATAAAGGAATTAAGACGGACATTGACGGTTTCCTGATGGAGCTGGTAAAGAGTTTACTGAAATTGACAAGCGAGATTGGAGATTTGTACGATGATTTGGTTACTTTTCAAAGAGGGTTCGTGAAGACGTGCAGTGTAACTACAGACTCTAGAATTGTATCTGAAGTTGAAACTTTAGGAATACATAAACCAGATAGTGATCACATCGCAAGTGCCATAATTCACCAAGCTGGAACGAGCGAAAAGACGGTCTTCGTCACATTCGATGTTAGGACAATACTTGATTTCCGAGACGAATTGCGCAGGCAGTACAATGTGGAATCCTGTGACCCTCTATATGCATTGCATCACATAGTGTGAGCGCGCGCAGCGAAATATACAAAAAAAGAAGGGTTGAGACAGTACAAATTCACCCTACGGGGTTCAATTCCCGTCGGGCCCGCCAATCACTGTAATTTGACTGGATAGTAACGATATGAGGCTTCCTGGATATGGTCAACTGGAAAGCTATCTTGCAGGAAAGTCCTATAGATTATCTTCTTGAAGAAGATAACCCGTCAGTACGATATTTCACGTTGCGCGACATCCTTGGCAAAGAAGAAAGAGATTCTGAGGTAACAGCTGCAAAACATGCAATTGCAGACTCGCCCATTGTGAAGAAGATATTTCAAAAGCAAATGCCAAATGGCTATTGGAATAGCCCAGCAAACCCCTATCTTCCGAAGTATAAGTCTTCCTACTGGCAGATAATGGTTCTTGGACAACTGGGAATGGACAGGACGGATGAAAGGGTTAGAAAGGCTTGCGACTACGTCTTTGGGCTTCAACTGGAGGAAGGTGGGTTCTCAAGTTTTACGTTGGAACGTGGACTCGAAGAGTATGAAGTGCAGTTGCGAAGAGGCAAGAAGTTGCC
>JBGOYH010000141.1:0-5722 GCA_041479575.1 Bathyarchaeia archaeon | reverse complement strand
GCCATTTCAGCCCTAGTGAAAGGGGTTGTACGCTGGACTGCTAAGGGTCTTAATCTCATGGTCTCAAAAGCACAACTTCACATGTACCTAAAACCAGTAGTTGAGACTTAGTTGGGGAGTTGGCTATGGATACGTTTTGGACGATTGTTGTTATTCTTGTGATATTATGGTTAGTGGGATTCTTTGCTCTGCCTGGCGTAGGTGCATTGATACATCTACTGCTTGTGATTGCCGTGATTGTAGTAGTCTATCGGCTTTTGACTGGAAGACATATCTTGAGTGGAGAAAAAAGATAGAGTTCACAGACCGGGTCGCATCCTCCAATAACTCGCGCGCCCTGGACTCACTGACTTCAATGCCTTCTATTAACCTTATTTCTCATTTGTTTGTAGAATCCAGAAAAGGTGCGCGCGCGAAATCTCTACACTCTGAAAAACAGAACCTCCAAAACTCTTCATACCTTCTGAAAACAAGAATGACTTTACACTCATTCAAGGATGATCGTCTCCTAAAAACAGAAAAAGAGGGGAAATGAGCGAAACCCCTCAGCAGAATTTAGTATAATCAAACTCTAGAGAGTGGTAGCCCGGGAGAGATTCGAACTCTCGCCAAGCATATCTAATATGCTTTTTTACCGATAAATTCGGGTGGGGGCCCCATCCCCCGCACTAATTTACCAATGTTAACTATGGCTAAATCTTTATATATTAATAACCTAAAATCATGTTAATTATGCCATACTCAAAAGATCTTGCTGCATCTCAACAGTTTATGACAAGAGAACTCGTCTCTTACGAAGACGAGTTATTCTGCTTGCTATACCACGATATTGAAGGCTTCGCTGCACGACAGACTCCCAAAATAACCAGCCAAGAACGCAGAATTTCCATATACGGCACTAGAGGCGTAGGTAAAACAACAGCAATGCAAGGAGTACTGTGGAATGCATTATCAGCTTCGGAAGAGGCAAAAATCATGCCAGTCACAATCACAGTGAAGGGAGCAAAAGCAGCTTCAAACATAAAGCAATTGGAAGACGCATTTTATAGGTCAGTTATCTCAGGAGTTCTAGAAGTTGCAGAATTCAAGAAAGAAGCAGGTAAACTGAAAGAAGGAACACAGAAATACGCACCATGGATCGCACGCAAGGCAACTGAAGCCTTCAGTGTGATTTTCCCGCCGCTAGCATTAGCCTCGGATCTGGCTGAGAAGGGCATGAAATGGCTTGTTGGCAAACTGAGACAACCGGATATCGAAACAATCCTTACTTCCACCACAATAGACACTAGATACGTTGCAGATGTCCTCATCCGTCGGCTGGAAGAGACGGATGCACTTCCAATATTCGTCATCGACGAACTAGATAAAGTAAGTTCAGATACACTGCTTTCAGACTTCTTCGACGGAAACCAATCATGGTTCCAAGGCAAAAGAGGAATCATGGCCTTAACGTACACCTTCGGGGAATCAATTAGAGAAACAGTAACTTCATCAGTGCGTAGATTATCAACAGTAGAAACATATCCAGGGGTAATCGCACAAGGGGACGCTGAAAAAATAATCCACTCAAGAGCCTTCTTGGGAATTTCTCAAGTACAAAAAAGTGAAAAAATGGCAATCGAAACAGTCCGAGAGATATTTCCACCCGAAACAATCAAAGCAATCTTAAACGTGTCAGCCCCGAATACCTATCTCATGTTAGAAAGAACGTATGAAGCAATCCAGAGAGCTATCGACTTAAAATCCACAATTGTAGTGCCCGAACATGTCTCAAGAGAAGAAACAGAAACGGAAATCCCAACGCATCTAGAATATCAAATACTAAGAGAACTAGGCAAAGGAAGACTTACGCCAACTGACATCGTCGGGCGATTGGACAAAGCTTCGTCATCTATAGTGCGTTCTCTCAAAGAAATGATGAACAAAAACTGGGTAACCAGAGTGGGAATAGGAAAGCGAGCCTACTACTCTCTCACAGCTAAGGGAGATGCTGCTATTAGAAGATCTGAGAAATCGATGTGACAAGATATAGCTAACCTAAATGCACGTTAACAATATATAAAGAGACAGCGATTGTTAACAACAGATCTGAAGAGAAATGAACTCTCTTGAAGAACGTCGTTCTTATAAAGATCAAGAGGACGTTTTTTTGAAGGTGCTGGCAAAGAAGCGCGCCAAGAATGCTATTTCACATCCGAACAAGTTTTAAGGCCGCATCCCCCGCACCACACCGGCAAGAGATGCTGCCAATCTTGATTATACCTCAAGATTCTACATTCATAACCTATTTGAGACTCAAGGCAAGAGTGGGTTTAAGCGGTTGGGGTACATGTCAGCCAAAGTAGAGGACGTTATGGTCAAAAATGTCAAGACCGCGAGTCCCGAAGAGAGCGTCTTGAAGACTGCGGAAATTATGAATCAGTATGAAATCGGGTGCATAGTGGTTACTGAGAATAGCAAACCTGTCGGGGTTGTAACTGAGAGAGATATTTTGAAGCGAGTAGTCCGTGAGAGAAGGGATCCGGCTGAGACGAAGCTGCATGAAGTTATGTCTAGACCGCTCGTGACTGTAGAACCTGCTGCTACAATTGCCAGCGCTGCTCGAATCATGATTAAACACAATATTAAGAAGTTGCCTGTGATGAGCTCTGACCATTTGGTAGGCATACTGAGCCTTACCGACCTGATTCCGTTGCTGAAGGAACAGGGAACTTCCAAGATTTCTCTGAAAAGTGCTCCGGAACATGTGAAGAGAGCTTTTGAAGGATATCTTGACCCTGAAACAAACATGCGCAAGAAATGTCCCCTGATAATATTGGCAGGAGCCCCAATCGGTTGCTTGGGACCAAAATGCATGTGGTATGATGCGAACGGGTGTGCACGTTCCCGCTGAAAAACCAGAACTGTAAGAGTCGTCAACAACACAAGACAAATCCTGCATTTTCTTTGAAGCCCGTCACTGCGGCGACGTCCCGCGTTGCCAAATCATTCATTGTGACCTATGAACAGCCATTTATGTAAGTGCCATCATACAAATTGATGGTAACTATGAAAACGAAGTTTGCCTATGTCGGAATCAGAGTGACAAACCTGCAGAAGTCCATCGATTTCTACACAAAAGTACTAGGCATGAACGTTACAGGTCGGAGCAAGGTCGAACAGACTAAAGGAGAAACCGTTGGCCTACAAAGCGAAAAGGACGGGTTCATCCTAGAACTGAACTACTATGAAAAAAGCAGTCCCTACAATACCGAATACGCCGTTGGAGAGGGATTGGACCATTTAGCCTTCAAGGTCGACGACCTAAACAAAGCCTTAGAAGAAGCCCGACGAGCGGGACACAGGACTATCTTAGAGATGAAAGCAGATGGTAGCCGATGGGCTTACATAGAAGACCCTGACGGAATCTGGATCGAACTTTTCTAAAACTAAGGATTGCAACCTGCAGAATATCCCACTTTCCTTCGTAACCGCATGGATATTCACACTCGGAATGGCGGTGTGTGCACGGATGCGAGTCGGCACTACTTCTTAGAATAGCTTGTCCTCCTTGCGGAGTTCCTTTGACCATCTATGTTTTGGCAGTTGACTATAAATCTCAATTAGATTTCCATTGGGATCCCTCAAATGTACGGAACGGATACCGTAATCGAGATAGTCGGTTGGTTTGGTGATGAAATGGACTCCTTGTTCCTGCAGTTTCTTAACTGTATCGTCGAGATTCTTCACGCCGAAAATCAACGCTGCACGATCTTGACAAGCAGCATCTGAAGGCAACTTTGCAGTGCCCAGGTCTCTTGCCATCAGTTCTCTCTTGAATATTGAAAGCCTGATTGTTCCAGCGTCAAAGCTAGCGTAACTCCATCCTTCCATGCCCCACGTTACCTTGAGACCAATAACGTCCCGATAGAAACAGAAACACTCGTCGAACTTGTTGACGAGTAACCTCACGTAGTCAAGTTTCACTCCAATCTGACCTCATTCGGAGACTTGTTAGTATGAAAATAAAAGCATTGTTTTCACAAGTAGTATCCCAATTCAGTAGCTTCCTGTGCCTTCACCGCCTTCTCCATATTTGGCGAATACATCCTTACAACTCGTAGATTGTTCCAGGTATTCTAGGGAACAGCTGGACTTCTCCAACATGCTTGGCCTCAACCAACCAGCTGACAAGCCTCTCCAGGCCGATCCCGGCGCCTGCAGACGGTTTCAATCGTCCTTCCTTTGCCAATCTGAGCAGTACACCGTAATTCTCCGTTCTGACGCCGCTCTTCTCCATTTTTGCGACTATCTTGCTATATTCAAACTCCCGTCTAGCACCGGACAATACTTCTCCATATCCAGGCAAGAATAAATCATAGTTGTCCCACTTACCTGTTTCAAAATCTTCGAAATCATAGAACTCCCTAGGTAAGTTCGTCACCCAAAAAGGACGAGAGCTTTCCGATACTGCCGGAGATTCCCATTGTCCTCCGTACTCTTGCTCAAGCTCCTCCCGATCATAAACCTTGAAGGGCATACTGGGAGCAGCCAAACTGCGACCATTCCTCAAATAGAACAATTCCTCACTCATTTCCTTGTTCACACTCGCTATCAACCCACAGACTGCTTCTTCAACAAGACGTCTAATGTCTTCAGAACTAGCGTTTCTGACTTCAAAATCAAGTTGAGTGAACTCGTAGGCATGAACGCCAGTGGCAGCCCGTTCTCCCTTCTCTATTCTAACGTTCGGAGAAAGTATGAACAGCCTAGGATAGGCAAGAGAACAAGCCACAAGCTTATGAACGATCATGCTTGCTGTAGGCCTAACGGCTTTCCCATAGATCTCGACTTCCACCCTCTTTTCAATCGACGCATTCTGATCGGGCCACAGCGGGTCAGTCGACTGCGAAAAAACCACCGGCAATAGCCATTCAAAATCATTACCAGTGAACTCTGCGCTCAGGTATTTCAACACATGAGTCATGACTCTACCGATGACTCGTTTTCTCTCCATTTCGCTTTCAGCTACCTCTTCCAAAGGTTTGGGCAGCTCAACCGATCCGAGTTTGCGAACAGTCAAACTCCTTTGAACACACTTGTTTTTGTCGCTCATACACTTCTCTCCCTCACCACTCACTACTGAGATTTACCTCTGCTAGAATGGCAGTCTTGATAATAAATTTTTTATAAAAAAGATTATAATTCTTCCAAAAAAGTTAGCCTTTTATATCTATGACGTGTAATAATTACAATCATGGAAGCAAAACTCGACGAAAAGGATCTTGCCATCCTTAAGCTCATTCAGGAAGACTGCAAACTGACCGCAAGAGAGATCGCCAAGAAGGTAGGGTCGCCCATAACAACAGTTTTTGCAAAGACAAAACGTATGGAAGACTTGGGGATAATAAAAGAATACAGGGCAGTTCTCGACTCACGTAAACTTGACTGCAGTGCAACCGCTTTTGTATTGGCTTCAGTTTCCTACGAATTCAAAGACAATGAAAAACAACTTTCGCAAAGAGACATCGCCACTGAAATCGCGAAATTCCCAGAAGTCCAAGAAGTGCACATAATCACAGGCGACTGGGATCTGCTCATAAAACTCAAGGGGAAAGACGTTGACACAGTGGGAAAAATCGTAATTGACAAACTGAGACGGGTCAGAGGAATAGAAAAGACCCTTACATGCATGGTGTTCGAAACCTGCAAGGAAACAACAGAACTACCGATAGAAATCCGG
>JBGOYH010000140.1:0-5743 GCA_041479575.1 Bathyarchaeia archaeon | reverse complement strand
CGCTGAACTCTTGCCGACTATTAAGAGAATCAATCCGTTGAAGGTCGAATATTCGGCGGAAAGCATGACTGAAGCATATAAGACATTTGAATTTCTGGCACTTGCGGCAAGTGGCATGTCCGCCCTCATGGAGAGTCTAAAATAGCGCGCGCTGGTGTTTTCAGACGAATTGACGACATAAGCATAGGGGGTGTGATCTTCCAATGACGCCAGCCATTTTGATAAGACCAGAACATGCCAAATTGATAAACAGATACTACAGACAGGTAGAAAAACGAGTTCACCCATTTGAAGCTGCTGTAATGTTTCACTACAATTTCGAACTAATCCATCCCTTCACAGATAGAAACGGACGAGTTGAGCGAGAAATCTTCAATTTCATGCTTAGACGATGTGGCTATCCCGAATTGCTATTTTTAGGCCATGACAGAGACACCTACATCAATTCTCTAAAATTGGGAAATCAGAAGAAATATGCAGAGATAATACAGATTTTTGCAGATTTCATTAAACAGATATCATATCTTAGTGGAAAAACTCCGAGAGGTTGCTGTACCGACTAAGAAAATCAGCCAATTACGATGAGATGATTTCTATCTCTGAAATTGTCTTCTGGAAACTCGCTAGGGCTCTTTCTAGAAAAGCCCCCCTGGTTAACAGACTTCCCTAAGACCCTAAGAGTTACTAGAACCTGAAAAGAGGAACTAGAGGATGAATATACGCAAATTCCTTTCACGGTGTTCAGGGGAAAAAGGTCGATGCTTCAATGGCAGCAGCGATTAGAAGCAGTATTACGGCAATAAGGTAGAAACAGGCCAACTCCTTCAGCGATTTCCGGACGGCAACAGTTCTGCTGAGATGTTCTGGACCATAAATCCAATTCGGCATTATCCACGACAAGCCCACCAATGCACCGCCTAAGGCGCCGAACACATAAGCCTCTCCCTCAAAAACAAATGCAAACATCGTTGACCAGAACACTGAACTGGGCAGAGCCCATAATATCAAGCCCAGATTGAAAGCGTGATAAAAGAGAAACCCAATCGGCAAAGGGAAGAGCAAGATCCCAGAGAGACTGCCTACCAAGAATCCGTTAAGCACGAGATTGAAGGCAACAATACTGAGCATCATCCCTATCCAGCCTGCTCCAGATAAGTCCCCCAGAACACTGGGATGCCAGCCCAAGTCAACGGGCGTCTGCAATTGGTACTCGGCAAATACAAGTGTAAGCAACAAACAACCAAAGAAAACCAGGTTCAGGAAAACTATCGACTTCCACCTTGATTGAACAAGAGCGTGGAGCTCTAATAACAAACAGATCTTCCAGTGAAGACTTCGACGGAGCGCATAGATAAGACTTGCGCACACTCAGGAGCTAGCCAGAACTTTGAGACCTCGCTCTTTGCGAACTATGTATCGCGCGGACTCTGAAAACTGGGAATCTCACCAAGCGATGTGCGCGCGCTGATTGACGATGGTCGTGGAGAAATGGCGTCTTCACACGCAATGGAAAAATCTTGCTTCTTTTTCTGGTTATCGTCCCAGAAGCAGCAGGAGTTTAGTCGATCGGATGAGCTCTTTTATAGAACATCAATGATTTTTGACACAGTCTTGTCTCCACGTGCCAAATGAAGCGCGCGCGCTAACAGAACTTACTTTCATAAAGCTTTTAATACTTGAACGTTCAAAAGATGTCGTATCTGATGCAGAGTAGATGGTGTATTGTATTGAGACGTAGACTACGTTCCAAATGGTTAGTTTTCCTGCTTTTGTCTTTGCTGGTTCCGGTGATCCTTTTGTCTGCAATTAAGGTTTCTGGCTTCTTGAAGGAGCCAGTGAACAATTCTTCCTTGATAGATGCTTCCTCAAACGGAAATTTGTTCCGATTCGTTTGGGATAAAGCCGTTGGGATGAAGGGCGGATACTACGTTGTCAGCGACAACGTCTTTCCCTTGAAGGTTTACGTTTTGAACCTGTCTGGTGTGGGAAACTACCATTTTTCAAATCATTCAGATTTGATTGATGGAGTTATTAGTGCAGTCCAAATAAACAGTGGGCAATCAGAAGTCAAAGAGTTCAAGTTCAACTTGGAACCTTGGGGAGAGGTTGTCGCGAAGCTGAACGTGAACGTTTCCTGTGTGATGGTTGAGGATTGGACAACTTATCGAAGAGTCATTGAGTCGGATAGCAACGCCATCGTTGTGGACACTTATGATGAGTTTCTGCCAGTTCCTGATGGTTATCTTAAGGAGGCGTGGGCGGACAGGATCGCTGATTTCATGCTGAATCGTTGGGGAACGTGGGTTCACGCGGGGGGATACCCGTTCTATCGCGTGTGGTTCCAGAATGGAACTCAGTCTGTATGGGGCGAAGCTGGGTTTCAGAGACTGATGTCTCACATCGGAAAAGGAAACGCAACATGTTATTCTCGTAACGCAGAAGGTGTTTATCCTCCGGCCACTGTTGAGAGCGACTTCACTTATGGTTTCAAATTGATCCCCGACTATTGGGCAGAGTATTGTTTGCCTGGGAATCCGTTATTGTATGATGACTTTGGAGATCTCGACTTGTTCCCGTTGTTCACTAGCGGGTTCGTCAGCGGCGGTGCGTTTCACGCTGCCATACGTTTCAGTCCCAATACCACCAGCTTCAACTTTGGCGTCTATGTTCATCTTGGAACATGGAAGTTTCGCGACTACTATGGAGAAAGCAAGCGTCCTGCTGCTTTTGCGGGCTTTCTTGGTACCGCGGTCGCGATCCTCCAAGACTACTCCAGCTTGAAGAAACTGTATGGGCGAGAAGGTAACAGTGCATCGGAGGCGATACTGCGTGCTCAGAGTGAAGGAAGAACAATCGGATTACCCGGCGCACTGACTCTTTTCCAAAATGCTTTAGATGCATATTCCAAAGGCGAGTACAAAATGGCTGATTCTTATGCAACGAATGCAATCGCCACGGCACAGAATGCCATCACACCGACTGCCGCGACGCTTCCAGTTACGGTGTCCATATTTGCCATGGCAATCTTCGGGAGTGGGGCCGGCGCGTATTACTGTGGCAGCAGAAAAAAGAAGACGAAGAGCGATGATTGATGCTCCGAAAGATGGCGACGAGCTTTCTTGTGGCGTGCTTGCTAGTTTCTGCTTTTGTGGGAATCTACAAAGCGTTTGCTGGTAACGGCGAGGCGAACGTGTACATCATTCAGCTTGACGGTGTCTCTGGTTGGTGGGTTAACGATACAAATGCCGTAAGTAGAGGGGCAATCGCTGCCTGCACTCCATGTGGCGAATACATAGAAGAGAACTTACCTAGGGTTCACCCGAAGTTGAATGTGGGTTACCCTCCATATTACAATGCAATTCCCAAGGTCGTGACGACATGGTCTGAGTACAAGTCCATCATCGAGAGCTACGTCGGGGCCATCGTGGTCAATACTCACGGTGAGTATCTGCCTGTTCCATCTGGGTACACGAATCAGGCTTGGGTGGACAAAATTGCTGAAGCGATGCTTACAAGAGGACTGACGTGGGTTCACTGTGGTGGGTACACTTTCTATCGGGTGTGGAAAGAGGCTATTGGTGATCAAGGAGAATGGACTGAGAAGAATCCCAATAATGTCACCATCGGGGCAGGTTTCCGGAGACTTATGAATCAGACGAATCTGGATAATGTTGATTTGTGGCCTGCGCCCGGGACAGAGAATGATCGGCTGACAGTAAGCCCGGACAACGTATTGCAAAACTTCAAATGGAAATACGCGTGGGATTTCGAGGCAGAAATTGGCAGGCCTCTCAAATACGACGATTTCTCGCAGTACGTGACGATGAGCATCTTTGGTCCCTGGACGGACACTAACACGGGCACTACGTATTATCCGGGAGCTGTTATTTCTTTCAGCAAGACAAACCAAAGGTCCATGCAGAACAATGCCTCCGGAGCATATGTCCATATTGGCGTGAATGGATTCAAGTGCAATGTCCCGGGCAATAGTTCTTGGATGGATGCTGACTATGGCAGAGGATTTATCGGCACCGCGGCTGCTCTCTTTACTGAAAGCTTGAGTTTCAGAGGACAAGCAAATTCGATGTCTCATATAGTATCTCCCTGGGGATTGTATCCTGTAAACGCAACTTGCTTTGTTAACCCTCTGGTGAGCTACATCAGGCAGGAGGGAAGTGACATGCACGTCAGGATAATCTTTGGGATTTATGGGGCGATGCAATCTTTCATTGATACTCCCAGCAGTTTTAGCGACGTATGGTTCGAGATTGACCAGCCTCCTGACGAATGGTCGAATGCCAATATGAAAGTTGACCTTGATAATTCAAGAGAGGGTAATACGAGCGGTCTTAGAATTAACGGGCTGCAGAATCCAGCTAGTGGTGGAGATTTGAGCTTGTTGGCAGGCGGCGCAATGTGGTTGTTGGGGGCGCCTGGACTTATATCGGGGCCTGGGGCGTGGATTCTCTTTCTGTTGAAAGGAGTACAGCTGTTTGCGCAATTCTTCCGACAGGGATTATCGACAAACACTTCGGGAGTTGGCGTTTTTGCGCCATACATCGATTTCAAGTATCTGCCGCTTGTAACAGATACTTACAAGGATTATGCTGACCAGGGCACTTTGCACTATCAAGAATTTGTTACATTCACAGCCGTAGAACTGGAGATACCCGTCGCCCGTACGCCTGGTTGGCGTACTCTTCCTTTGACGTATCGGGTTTACGCGGAACCTTTATGGTTTCCGGGTGCCATACCAGATCGCTTTTTGGTCAACGATACTCTTAACCTCGCGATATGGATTGAAGGCAATGCTGGACAAGACGACGCGGGGACAGGAGCCGATGCTGGAAACACCATCACAACCGCAACAAACATAACTTCTCCGAGGGGTTTCTATGGCTATCTAAATGATCCTACAGGAACAGACATCCAGGATTGGTACAGCTTCAACGTTAATGCCACTGGGAGTGTGACGATAGACTTCTCCATGATTCCTCCACCCTACGTTGATTTTGGAATCAAGCTCTACGATCCAAGTAACACGCCTGTTAGCGTTTGCGATAATGGACCTGGATCAACTGACTACCTGCTCAACTATACTGGCGTATCAGGTTACTGGAAAGTCGAAGCTTACTCTGTAACTGGCTCAGGAGTGTATTCCTGTTCGCTTAGTATCAGAACATCCGACATAAATCGCGATGGATTAGTCGACATCTATGACGCCATCATCCTTGCAGGCGCGTTTGGAACCAGCATGAACTCCACCCGCTGGAACAAAGCAGCAGACTTGAACGGAGATAACACAGTCGACATCTATGACGCTATCATCTTGGCGAACCATTATGGGCAATGCATGGGAGGCAGTGGAAAGTCTGCCCAATCAGGTGGCCCCAAAGTAGGACCAGCTACTGCTGGAGGAGCGAGCGTACTCGTCGATCCAAGCTCAGTCACTGTTTTCAAGGGCGAAGTCTTCACCGTGAACGTGAAGGTCACAAGTGTCACGGACCTGCGCGGTTGGGAGTTCAAGTTGTATTGGAACAGTACGCTGCTCAACTGTACGAACTTTGTCATTCAGAGTCCGACTGAGTGGCAAGGCAACGCTCATAACTACGGTGAAGGTTTGGAAGCTGGTTACAACGCCACACACGCTAGACTCTGGGTAGCGCAAGCAGCCAACTATCCTGCACCGTCCTTCAACGGTTCAATGACCATCGCGACGTTGACGTTCCAAGCGTTGCAGACT
>JBGOYH010000139.1:0-5749 GCA_041479575.1 Bathyarchaeia archaeon | reverse complement strand
TACCCGGCGCATCACATAACTATGGGCGAAGGAGGCGCAGTTGTCTCGAATGACTCTGAACTACATCGCATAATTTGTTCCTTCAGGGATTGGGGGCGAGATTGCTGGTGTCCGCCTGGAAAGGACAACACCTGCAAGAACAGGTTCGGTTGGCAAATGGGCACTCTGCCTCTTGGTTATGATCACAAGTACATATACTCTCATTTGGGGTATAATTTGAAGGCTACAGATTTTCAGGCAGCAGTAGGTCTTTCACAATTGAGAAAGCTTCCAAAGTTTATAGAGAAAAGAAGAGAAAACTTCAATCTGCTTTATAACGGATTCAAGAAAGAGGGTTTAGACGAGTATTTTATCTTGCCTCAGTGGTTGTCAAAGTCGGATGTCAGTTGGTTTGGCTTCCCTTTGACCTTAAGAGATGGAATGCGATTTCAGAGGAAAGAGTTGATCAATTTCCTGGAAAAGAAAGGGATTGGTACAAGATTATTGTTTGCGGGCAACGTTACGAGGCAACCTGCATTCACAGAAAACAACGTAAATTATAGAGTGATAAGCAACCTGGCAAATACGGACAAAATATGCATGGATACTTTTTGGATTGGATTGTGGCCAGGAATCGCTGCACGACAGATCCAATACATGATAAATTCGTTTACTTCGTTCTCAAAAGCGGTCGACACATGAGGCGCGGGTAATTGTCATGGATCATGATCCGTTGATTTCAATATGCATACCAACCCGTAACAACGCGCGTTATCTAATAGGATGCCTAAACTCGCTAATGCCGCAGGTTAGGCCATACGAAATACCCATTTACGTTTCAGACAATGCCTCCACAGACAACACTATCGAGATGTTATCTTCATTCAAGAAAGAAGTCTATCCGCTTCTATATTATAGGTCAAATGAAAAGGACCTGGGTTTCGATCAGAATCTAGTTAATGCTGTGAAAATGGCTTCAAGTAAGTACGTTTGGCCACTCGGTGATAGGCGGAGACTCCTGCCCAATTCTGTTAAGAGGGTATACAGCATTCTCGGTAAGAATGACTTGGATCTCTTGGCCTTGAGTGTGGCTATGTACTATGCAACATCTGTACATAACAAGCGGTACACATCAGCAAGAGACGTCTTCTTGCAGTTATTTTCGAACGTGGGTACTCTGAGCTTTTCCATTTCGCCCACAAAAGCATGGATGCCAGAAATTCTGGAGAACTACATTGGCACAGGCTGGGTACATTTTGCGGCGATTTTTGAGTTTTTGGCAGGTCTGAAGGCCATTGACGTCATGTTCACAGGCTGGCCCTCCATAGCTTCATCCGGAAAAAGCGGCTGGACACGCAATTTCTTTCAGGTGTGGACCAATTGGAAAAAAACGGTAGTTGCGTTGCCAGATGTCTATTCAAAACATGACAAAGAATTGGTCATAAAGGCTTTTACTATTGATCGCTCTATCTCAATCCTTTTAGATTTAAGGTCGGAAGGAGTTTACGACGTAAATGTGTACAATGAATACCGGGAGGAGTTCTTGAAGTACACGCGTATCCCGCTAGCGGGAGCGAAAGCAGTTTCTCAATTGCCCGTTCTTTTTGCTAAACCATATCCTGTTTTGAAGCGAGTGCTCTCGGAGGGACTGCGCACTTTGGTTGGTTTCAAGTACCCCTTGAATCCATCTAGTACACGTGTGCTTTCTCGGCTGGTTCGCGAACGCTACGTGGAAGAAAAAAAGGTGATGCAAGGTTTTCTCGCTGAAGTCGAGCACAACTCAGGATTAGCAAAATATGGGGAGAAAGAGGTTAGACGAGCTTTAGAAGATCGTGCTGTCAGAAATCTTCTGCTTTCGGAAGGGTTGAAACAATTGCGGATTTTTGCCAAGTGTGACGTTTGCAGTTATGAGGAACAGCAGACCGTAGAAAATCAGTTGACAACGAGACCTGAGCAAAACTTGCTCATAAAACATTGTCCAAAGTGCGGGACGGCCGCTTTTCTGAGCATAACCGAGATTCAAGATCTTACTGAGAATTTTGTCGAACTAGCGGAACAATCAAGCGCAGACGTGGAAATAGTTTCTGCCAAGACAAAAGAAGGACGAATGCTAAGGGATTCATTCAACGGAGTGGCGGCGATTCTTCGATCTGAATATCAAGAAAGTTCTAAGAGCATGCCATAAGCCCTTGGTTCCGCGCTACTCCGCGCGCCTACCCATTTTTGCAAACGAAAACGACAACTTTGGCGAATGCAAGTTCTGGCTTTCAACCTTGGAATTATGGCGTAGACTCTTAACTATCTTGAGGTGATGGACAATGAAGAACAAGAAATCAATATTCTCCAAGAACGGCAAGGAGATTTGGCAAACAACGCAAGACTTTGAAGACCCTAATTTTTACAACCCTCTTGTTACGATCTGCCCTATTGGTGGCAATCCTCAATGTGATTCTGAGACTTCTGAAATTCCAGAAGAAATTCAGAACGTGGCAAAAGAACATAGGCACGAAATTTGAAATGACTCAAGTCATTCTTACAGGATTTGACGAAGACGGAGCACCAAAATTAATATTGAAGAAATTCGCAGGAGACCTAGACAAGCCTTTGTA
Organism: Bathyarchaeia archaeon; assembly: GCA_041479575.1. GTDB lineage: Archaea > Thermoproteota > Bathyarchaeia > Bathyarchaeales > Bathycorpusculaceae > DASPPK01. Next base: position 3,161 of record JBGOYH010000139.1, on the reverse strand, counting down.
TTCGACTAGGTTCTTTGTCTTTCTTTGTGTTCTTTCGACGCTTCCCGTGTTCTTTCAGCGGTTCGGGAGTTTGTTATAGCGATCTCTATCAGAGTCACCACGAGTAAAGTAAAGGTCGTTAAATTCAATATCACCGAACAAATCTGGAAAACGCTTGCTTCCCAAACAAATAAACTCTTCATTTTCTCGGTATTCCGTAGGAGAAGAAACAAGCGGCAACGCACCATAATGATCTCCAAGAATTTCTGAAAAGCCGTGATGTTCCAATATCTTTTCGTAGAAATTGCCAGTGAAAGAGAAATCAAGAAAAGCATCATTTCTTTGCCTTGCCTTATTGATTTCATGTGCTATTAGTTCAGAGGCAAATTCTGGTGAACCAACGAGGTCTATGAGTCTTGTAGCGAACAATTTTGTTGGATAAAATCTTTCATGTCTTGAAACAACATAGGCTTTGTATTTCTCATCCTCAAGAACTGCACTACACTCGTATTGTATTTTAGGGTTCTTGATATATCTCCAGTTGAGATATTCAGGAGTTCTATGTGTGTTCACTTTTACACGATGTTTCATTTCATTAAAACAGCTAACCACAGAATTGTTAAATGACTTCAAGTTTTCGATTGGATAGTTTACCTTTTCAGTATCAGTACTAATAGGCAAAAGCACTCTCATTTCCTCTTTGAACTTCTCCCGTATCAGTGAATAAGATTCTGTATTGAGAAGCAATGCGAAACGTCTCAATGTTTTGAAGTCAAATTGCTTTAAGCCAAATCGAATATAATTTTTTCTGACACTTGGATTAAATCCTATTCCGCCGCACACATCGAATTTATCCAGTAGAATTCTAACAAAGGTTTTTCCGATTCCCTGATTTCTATACTCAGGTAATACGATTCCGCTAACCCACCAGCAAAAGTTGTAAACTGAATCCTTCACTCTCAATAGTGCTTGTAAAACACCGTAAGCGCCGACAATTGCTTTTCCATCAACTGCAATGACTGTCTCATATTTTCGGTTTTTCTTCAGATACCAATGAAGAAAGACTTTGTCAGTTAAGACATTGTTTTTCCCATATGCTTTGTCGTGCAGAGTGCACCATTCTGGAAAGTCTTTCTCTTCTAGCGTTCTGAATTCAATAGAACTCGTTTGTATCTATCCTCCTCAATAACAATAGATCTTCTGGCTCAACCGTAACCGCCAAACGATACCTGTATTTTTTCAACAATTCGAGAGTAAACTCGTTATACATACCCAATGGATAGGCAAAAGCAATTGGTTTTTGAATTCTTTTCTTTATAATATTCGTAGAAAGTCTTATTTCATTTTCCTGATCTTCATTAGACAAATTGGATAATATTGGATGTGTGTGTGTGTGATTTCCTATTCTCATACCATTTTCATGCAATTCGGATATTTCATCCCAATTCATATAGAGTTTCTCGATTTCTTCCTGTTCGTCAAAGTACCGGCCAAAAATCTGATCTAGATCTTCTTGGTGCGTGTTAAAGTAAAATTTGAGATTAGCAACACCTACGGAATCATAGACATACCAGTTCGAAGGTAAGAATTTTTCTTTGCGCACATCAAATTGCTCAATCAAAGTGTCCGCTCTATCTAGCAATAGCCAAATCTTATGGGCTGGTGCCATCTGTTTTTGAGAGTTAGTGATTACGAAGAAATAGCCTTTCATATCATACTTCTTTAAGATTGGTAATGCAATAGTATGATGTTCTTTGAGACCGTCATCAAAAGTCAATGTGGCTCCAATCTTCTTCGCAAACTTTACTTGATGTTCAAACCTCTCTATTGGACAACATCTAGGCTGGTTTGCTATACGATGAAACATTATAATCATATCTTTCCCACACGCTTCAGAATATTCATTACAATTCTCTTTTATTCTCCTTTATAGAGCTTATTACCAACAGGTTCTGTCTCCAACGCGCTCTGCAAATGCTGAGGAATTCTTTCAACGGCGTAGCAGCCATTATTCGATCTAAATCTCAAGAAGACCATCGAGAGCTATCATAATACCATAGTTGGGGCATGCCTGTTTGAAACAATGCAGCCCAAAACCATGCTTGATCAAGGGGCTCTATGACTCGGGTTTTGGTTTGAAACGAATCTTAGTCTTCATTCTGGTTCTGCTCACCCAGTTATAGATTGGAATAAGGCGGTATTTTATTGAATTCGGTAGGACATCCTTTATTTCCCTGTGGAGGTTTAGTTTTATGGCTATCCTGCCCCTTTCTGTTAGAGGTATATAGTAACGTGTTAAGGGGAATTGGATGAACCCGTTGCTTCTTTTGAAGTTGTCTAATGTTGGGTGATTTCCCATTCTGGCGTACATGAGCCATTTTTCGCCTTTTGCGGCACAGACTTCGACAGCTTTTGCGATCATGGCATTGTTTATGGCTTTGTTCCAATGTTTTTGGAGTGATAGTATCTGTGAGATTATCGTGATTCTATCACGATGTAGGAGTCTTGTGAATCCCACGAGTTCGTTTTCGAGATACGCTCCTATGTAGGTGCAGTTTCGTGGGAGGTACACGTCGTCGTTCACAGATTCTAATGATATGCCGTAGGCCGAGAAGCTTCTTTCTTGCCGTATCGGCGTTTCATTGTATATTCGCCACACGCCTTCGACTAGTTTCTGGTTTGGTTCAACAATTTCGGTTCTTACTCCGCTTTTTTCGGCTTTGCGAACCATGTTGCGAGTTTTCTTGCCGGCGTTCTTCCACCAGTAGTCACGGGTTGTTATCGTCAGCAGTGCAACGTTGTCATCTGCTCTCACCCAGTTCTTAGGAGGGCTGGTAATTGCGTTGCACCATTTTCTTTCGAGGAAGCTGAAAATGTCTGCGCCTCTTTGCCTGATTTTCTCGAGAAACTCTTTTGTCGGAATAATATCCGTTTCATATTCTTTTGCATCAACTGCCGTTTTGAAGAAGATTTTCTTTTTGAAGCTCACCGATTCGAGGTCGCTATCCACTCGAAAGATCGTTTTCAGCGCTTGGTAGTACGCGCTTCTTTGGTTGATCGTTCCTTTTTGGAATAGCCATATGGGATGGAAGTACAAGGCATACCCTTTTGCGAGGTAGTCTTCTGCGATTCTTACGGCTTGATCTGTCGTATGTGCATAGCATACCTTGTCGAGACCAAAC
>JBGOYH010000138.1:0-5888 GCA_041479575.1 Bathyarchaeia archaeon | reverse complement strand
CGGAAGCAGTTGACCTTCCAATAGTTGTTTACAGCGTCCCAAAATTCACGGGGATCTCCTTGGAACCTGCCTTTGTTCACAAACTTGCAGTTGAAAATGAAAAAGTGATTGGGGTAAAAAACAGCAGCGGAAACCTTGGCGCTATAACTGAAATCATAAGGCTAGCGGGCAAAAGACTCTCCGTCCTGGCAGGTGCTGCTGATATTGTTCTGCCAACACTATTGGCTGGAGGCAAGGGTGCAGTCGTAGCCGTTGCAAACGTGTTTCCCACTTTGTGCAGCCAGTTGTATGAGGCTTTCAAGAACAAGCGATATGAAGAAGCGGCTAGACTTCAGAGTCGAATATCGTTTGCAAACGAGGTACTCGTGAAGAGGTTCAATCAGCTTTCGGCCATCAAAGACGCGATGAAATCGAAAGGATTGCCAGGAGGATACCCTCGCAGACCAGCATTGCCTCTAATTGGAGCAGAGAGAAAAACTCTTGAAGGTATGTTGAAGGAAATAGACCGACCTTTCTGATCTTGGACATCTACCAAAACAGATAAGAACTTGTGTATGAACCAGAAATGCATCAAACAGGTGTGAACCACTGTGCCAACGGAAATCGCTGATACTGAACATTTCGTTTCGATGAGCGGACGTGCAGAATACTGCGCCGTTAAACGTTTGAAGGATGTTGTTAAATTGAAGCTTCGCACGCCAAGCAAACTCTACACGTTGAAAATTGAGCCGATGAAGGCTGAAGAAATAATAAAGAAACTCCAATGCGAAATCCGTGAAGTATAGGTACAGCTTTGCGAAATATGGGTCTTTTTTCTTCAACATTTGGCTTCTCGCCAAACTCCTACCGATATGGGCAAGGTCGTTTGCCTACAAGCTCCTGCACCTTAACAGACTCAAAATCTGCCGAGACTTTTGCCCTTCATGGATAGCAGGCTTAGGTGTTCTGAGCTTCACCTTAAAAATAAATACCCCGCTCCATTGTATTCGTAGTTGAAGTCCGAACCTTTGAAAGAGAACAACTGGAAGATCCTTCACGCCATCAATCACCCTATCAGAAGAAAAATTCTAAAGCTTCTGCAAGAACAAAGGGAGCTTTCGTTCAATGAGTTGTCAAAATGCATTACAGTAGGTAATCATGGCAGGCTGGGTTTTCACTTAAGGGCGCTTGCAGAACTAGTTGAGCATGAACCTTCGACAAACAAATATCGTTTAACAGATGCAGGACGGATGGCAATCGGCTTGATTGAAGACGTTCAATTCATAGCTGAAAAGATCAAACGGAATAAGCTTAATGCACCAATCAACTATGTTCGAAATCTTGTTCTTGGAGATCACTCTCTATTTTTATACGACACAGAAAGTTTGAAGCGTGAGATATCCTTCTCGTTTCTGAAAGAGGGACTATTGAAACACCAAGCTGCTTTCTACGTTGTCTCGGAAAATAAACTAGATTCAGAGACTCGGCAAGCTGAGCGCTATGGAATAAGCTTTGACCGAATTCATGGTGGCGCGTTTACGCTCTTGTCTTCCGAAGAATGGTATTTGAAAAAAGGCAAAGCGCAAGCCAAGACCATCATTGCCAATTGGTCGGCACTTTTGAAAGAAAAGCAAACAGCAGGTTTCGAAGGCTTATGCGTTGCAGCGGAAGTCGATGTGTTCTTTGAAAACGCGAAAAGCAAAGAACTATTGAGGTATGAGAGAATACTGGCCCAGCAAATCCCATCTACCGTATGTGCGATCTGCCTTTACAGCACTCATGTGCTTGAGGAAAACCAGCTTGCTCAATTAACAAAATTTCATGACCACTTGATCACTCCATTTTTCGCATGGAAGAAAACGCACACGCCTACTGCTTCCAAAACGCATGGGCAGTAACTAAACTTCAGAAAAATTAGTAGTTTGTTGGATAAATCTCCAATCATACGAGATCCGCAGGAATAGGCAGATTTAAACAAGCTAGTGGGCTATTTTTTCATTAGGTATTCGCTTATGGCTCTGGCTGCTTTCTTGCCGGCCCCCATGGCACTTATGACCGTTGCCTCACCAGTGACTATGTCTCCGCCAGCGTAGACGCCTTCAATGTTTGTTTTACCATTCTCATCCGTCACTATCGTGCCCCATTTCGTAACCGCTAATCCTTCGGTCGTGCTTTGTACAATTGGGTTCGGGGTCCTTCCAACAGCAACAATGACCGTGTCAGTGTCCATGACGAATTCTGAACCTTTCACCGGCACTGGTCTTCTCCTGCCCGACTCGTCTGGCGGGCCAAGTTCCATGCAGACACATTCCATTGCTTTGACCCAGCCTTTCTCATCGCCGAAGAACTTTGTGGGGTTGGCCAAAAACTTGCAGAGTATTCCCTCTTCTTCCGCATTTTCAATTTCTTCTTTTCGGGCAGGCATTTCCTCTCGTGACCGTCGATAAACTATACAGACTTCCTCAGCGCCCAAGCGCAGTGCTGAACGTGCAGAATCCATTGCAACGTTGCCGCCGCCTATGACGACCACGTGTTTTCCAATCCTTATCGGCGTGTCATACAGTGGGAACGCATAGGCTTTCATCAAGTTTACACGGATCAGGAACTCGTTTGAGGAGTAGATTCCGCCCAGGTTCTCCCCTGGCAACCCTAAGAATGCAGGCAAGCCGGCTCCTGTCCCTATGAAAACCGCGTCAAACCCTTTTTGCTTAAGCAATTCTGGAATAGTATAGACCCTGCCAACCAGATAGCCTAAGTAAAGGTCGGCTCCAAGTTTCTGGATGTAGTCAGCTTCGGCCTGAACTATTTTTTTGGGCAAACGGAACTCTGGAATTCCATAAACCAAAACTCCGCCTGGCACATGAAGGGCCTCAAAAATCACAACCTTATGACCCAATTTTGCCAGGTCTGCCGCAACCGTAAGCCCAGCTGGTCCAGCACCGACTATCGCCACCTTCTTGCCCGTCGGTGAAGCCTTTTCTGGCAGCTTTGTCTTTCCTCGATCTCTTTCCCAGTCAGCCAACCAACGTTCCAGTCTGCCGACGCTGACAGATTCACCGACTTTGCCTAGTATGCAGCATTTCTGGCACTGTTCTTCCTGAGGACAAACGCGTCCGCAAATGGCGGGCAAACTGTTTTTCTCTTTGATCTTGGCTATTGCTTCTTCGTATTTTCCTTCTTTGAACAGTTTTATGAAGTCTGGAATACATATTTCTACTGGGCAGCCCGAAACGCATTGCGGTTTTGGACATTGCAGACAACGGTTTGCTTCGGTCTTTGCCTGTTCTTCCGTGTAGCCTAAAGCAACTTCGTTGAAGTTTTTCCTACGTTCCTCTGGCTTCTGCTTAGGCATCGGTTCGGCTTCTTTCTTGATTTTGGGTTTGGGTTTACTTTCCGCCACACGCACAGCTTCCTTGAATTTCCCAGATGAATGAGCTTAACCTTTCTTCAGGCAGGAACATCCTCTGCCTGTTGACCAACTCGTCAAAATCCACCTTGTGTCCGTCAAATTCCGGGCCGTCGACGCATCCGAACTTCATCTTCCCGCTCACGGTTACCCTGCATACTCCGCACATGCCCATTCCGTCGATCATTATGGGCGTCAACGTAACAATTGTTGGAACGCCGTAGGGCTTAGTCATTTCAGACACGTTCTTCATCATGACCACAGGTCCATAAACCACGCAACGGTCAAACTTCTCCTTTTCAAGAATCTCCTTCAGAAAATCCAGACCCTTGAAGCCTTTTGAACCGTCGTCAGTTGCCACGTAGAATTTGTCGCTTAAACACTTCATCTCTTCCTCAAAAAAGAGCAAGTCTTTGATTCTTGCACCGACAACAGTAGTCAGCTTGTTTCCAACTTCTCTTAAGGCCTTCAACTGCAGAAGCATCAGCGCAGTCATCACGCCGCCTGCAACGCACAGGACCTTGCCGAAATTCTTGATTTCTGACGGGTTTCCAAGCGGTCCAGTAATGCTTGCAATACAGTCGCCCTCGTTTAGGCACCCCAACTGCTTCGTTGTTTTGCCAACTTCGTTGAAGGCAAAGCTTATCGAACCCCTCTTTACGTCGTACCCAACCAAGGTCAAGGGTATGCGCTCGCCCTTCTCGTCTATCATAAGAATAATGAACTGCCCGGGACGGGATTTCTCAGCTATTTCAGGAGCTTGAACCTCAAAGAACTTGATCTTAGGAGCTAGCTCCTTCTTAGAAAGAATCCTATACATGGGCTTGCGCCTCCGCAGTCTCCAACTTCAAAGGCGGCAACGAAGCTATTTTCTTGCAGAACTCATCGAATTTCTTTTCAAATTCGCCTACACACCGCGGATGAACATTGAACAATTCGAAGCGTTCAAGCAAGTCCATCTTCTTCAAGACGTTCTTGAGAACCGTGACGTTTCTTTCAGCAGTCTCCTTTCCTTCCTGAAGCTTGCAATCCTCAGGTGGGCACACCGCAGCCATGACGCCGTCGAAACCATTCTCCAACGCGCTGACAACGTGCACCGGATCCAACGCTTTGAAACACGGAATCTCCATCGGCACGGCCCTCTTCCTAAACAGCGGATTCTCAGGGTTATCCAACGCCGGAAACTCTGACCATTGACACACAAAAACCAGAATTAGTGGCGACACACCCTGCGCCTTCAGTTTCTTCGCAGCTTCCGTGTAACGTTTGAGCACATTGTCAAACTCGAAACCTTTGACTTCGATCGCATTGTAAGGACAGACCAGCGCGCATGCCCCACAACCCATACAAGAATCAGCGAGAATTTTTGGTGTTGCCAGTTGCTGTGCTTCTATTGCCTTGTAGGGGCAAATGAAAATGCATTTGTCACAGCCTACGCATTTCGCGGTGTCGTAGACCGCTTTCCTAGAGTATTTTATGATTGTGAAAGCATCCCTGTCTAGGCCGAGTTGTTCAAGCACTTTTCTTCCAAGCAGCAACCTTCTAGTGTTTATCTTGGTGCCCTGCTTGAAACGGCAGAAATTGTCCTCACACTGGATAGACACGACCTTCTTTATGCCGCTTTTCAACACCTTGAAAACAAATTCGGCAGGGATTCGTCCCGCACAAGGCACACGTAGCGGGATGTAATTAGCTATTTTCAAACCATTCTCTTTGAGGATTTCTTCCACTTCGCCTGTAGACGGCGAATTTCCTCTGCACATAAGTACAAGCGTGTCGCTTCTGCATTTTTCCTGCATTGCCGTTACATATTTGAGCAAGCTATCATAGTCGTAGTACACTATCTGTATTGCCAAGACAGGACAGGCGCTGTAACATATGCCGCATACTTGGCATTTTTGCATGTCTATTTCGACTTTATCTGTCTCAGGGTCGCGTTTTATGGCCTCATATGGGCAGACCGAGTGACAAATTGAGCATTTGCTGCAAAGGTCCTGATTGATCTCGATCGCTGCCACGCATTTTTCGCTCATTAGAGTCGTTTCTCCAATCAATGCTGCTCAGCTTTTTCTAAGGAACTGTTGGAAATTCACCAAGAATGATTGTGAATTATATAATTGTTTTGAGGCATTTTCTTATTTTCTATAGTATGGTCTTCGGACCAAAGCGTAGGCTTCAGTCGCGGCCGTGATGCCTTGTCCAACCGCCGTTCCAACCTGTTTAACAGGGTGGTTTGCAACGTCGCCTGCCGCATAGACACCTTCAATGTTCGTATGCTGGAGTCCATCAACAATTACGTAGTTGCCTTGGTCCACAGCTACACCGGCTTCCTTGGCCACCTGGCTGTTTGGGTCTTCACCAACTTGGATGAAAACACCGTCAACGGGCAACTCTTTGGTTTCATTCGTACGTTTGTCGAGCATAATTACTTTCTTGACCATTTTTTCGCCAACGATTTCCTTAATCTCAGTGTTCCAGAACACCTCAACGTTTTTCATGCTCT
>JBGOYH010000137.1:0-5944 GCA_041479575.1 Bathyarchaeia archaeon | reverse complement strand
GACGAAACAGGGACGGTAAAGCTGACTCTCTGGAACGACCAGATTGAAATGGTAAACGTAAACGACACAGTAAGAATCGAAAACGGTTACGTCACGAGCTTCAGAGGCGAAATCCAGCTCAACGTCGGAAAATTCGGTACACTCACAGTAGAATAAACGAAATGGTCACCAGCCCCAGTTTTCGTTAACTTGCATGAGAGGTGAAAAAATGGAAGAGAGAAGAAGATTCGGCCCCAGAAGAGGAGGATTCAGAAGAGAAGAAAGAGGCGGCTTCATACCCAAACCGGTTGAAGTTGGAAAAGAATACGAGGTAGATATTCAAGAGCTGAGCCGTCGAGGAGAAGGCATAGCCAGAATAGAAGGTCTGGTCATATTCGTGCCGAACGCAAAACAAGGCGAACACGTCAAAGTCAAAGTGACGAGAATAAGCAGGAAATTCGCAGAGGCCGAAGTGGTCGACGGAACGGAAACGCAAAGCGAAGAAACTGAGAAAGAAGAATAGCTGCAAGGCATGACACGCTTGGTTACCTGCCTTTGGCAACCCTTTGTGCAGTCACTTTTTCTTGAAGAAAAGCCAGTTTTTCTTGTCCCTTAATCTGACAAGAACATATGCGCCTTTGAGCTTTTCGCCATTTATTTCCACAATCAATTTGTCCTCTTTTTTGTCCACCAAGTTGTAAGTTCCTTTGTCCCAAATCTCCACGGTTCCTGCGCCGTATTCGCCTTCAGGAATGGTTCCCGCGAAGTTCGCATATTCCACTGGATGGTCTTCAACTTGCACGGCCAATCTCTTGACACCTACATCAATCGGAGGCTCTTTCGGGACAGCCCAACTTTTCAAGGCGCCATCCATTTCAAAGCGCAAATCGTAGTGAAGATGAGTCGCAGCGTGCTTTTGAACTACATAGATGTCTCCAGATTTGTCATGAGCGTCTCCTTTCCGCTCTTTCGTTTTCTCCAAGTTTCTGTTACGTTCGTACTCGTTCAAGCTCAATTCAGAATTTCTCCTCGAGATTTCATTCCAGGCTAGGATGTTTTTAGCTCTTCGAAGAACTCTGAGAGATCTGCGTTGGAGATGCCGGCTTTGTCGCTGATTGCCTGTTTTGCAGGCGGGTTGCTCATGTAGAAGGGTATTCTGTGAGTGATGCGTTCTAGGAAAGTCGGCTCGAGACCATTCCTGTAGAAGACTCCGATAGGAATTTTGTCTCCCCATTCTTGAGCTTTGTTCAAAGCGTCCATCTTTTTGCCAAAATCATCGGCTTCATCGCTTACAACAGGGTCAAAGCCCACGTCTTCCAGCTTGTAAAGCCTAGGTTCCGGTTTGCCTGTTTTTGGATCTTTTCTGTCTTCGCCCGCGTACCATTCTTTTGTGTTAATGTCGTTGTAAGTTGGACATGGCTGCAAAACGTCTATGAATGCCAAACCTTTGTGCTGGACCGCCTGGATTATCGTATCTTTCAGGTGCCTTACATCATATGCATATGATCTTGCGACAAACGAGTAACCTGCGATGACTGCAAGCGCGATCGGGTTAACTGCTTGATTGATGTTTGGTTTTGGAATGGCCTTTGTCTTAAGACCTAGTTTCAGCGTTGGAGATGCTTGACCCTTTGTTAATCCGTAGACCCCGTTGTCATGTATTATGTAAGTGATATCTAGGTTCCTCCTTCCCGTGTTGACAAAGTGCCCAGCACCTATTCCAAGCCCGTCACCATCTCCTCCGATGGCTATGACTTCCAAGTCAGGATTCGCAACCTTGATTCCCGTGGCAAAAGGCAAGGTCCTTCCATGCAACGTATGGACACCGTATGCTTTGACATTGTGCGGCTCCTTCCCAGAGCAACCTATCCCCGAAACCAAAACAACCTGATGAGGCTCCAGCCCTAGTTCAGCAAGCGCCATCTGCAGAGCGGTCATTATGCCGAAATCTCCGCAACCAGGACACCAGTCTGCGAAAACGTCTGTCTTGAAATCTGAAGGTTTAAGAGCCATATGTTAACACCTGCCTTTCACCCGCTTGATCAACAAGAACTCTCTTCAATGCATCATACACTTCGGTTGTTGACATAGGACGTCCACTGTATTTCAAAATGTGAAAATTCGCTTGCATTCCCGTCTTTTCCTTCACAACTTCCGCCAACTGCCCAGAATAATTGTTTTCAACGGTTATGATCTTCCGTGAACCTTCCAGAACCTTGCCGACATATTCCTTGGGAAACGGCTGGATCATACGTATCTGTAAGAACCCTAGACTGAAGCCTTCTTCGCCGAGTTTGCTCATCGCTTCTAGAATGGCGCCTTTCGGAGAACCCCAGCTTATGACCATATTCTTTGAAGTCTTGTCTCCGAAGAAGTTCAGTTTTTCTTCAACCGGTATCTCCCTGTCTGCTGTTTCTAGCTTTTTCATTCTTTTCTCAATCATCATTATCCTGTTAGCAGGTTCTTCGCTTATGTGGCCGATTTCGTTGTGTTCATCGCCTGTGTACCAGTGAACCCCTCTTCTCGTGCCCAAGAAGACTCTTGGAGAAACGCCGTTCTCGGTGAAACGGAATCGTCGGTACTCTTGACCCTGAAGGTCAGCTTCGCTAAGAATCGCGCCGCGCTCGATCTTGAATTGGCCGATATCAAAGATCCTGTATGTTTGAGAACTGTTGGCTAATGCCTTGTCAATGAGATGGATCACGGGCATCTGATATCTTTCTGCATAATTAAATGCCAAAGCAGCATCATAGAAGCATTCTTTGATGTCGCCTGAAGCGAGCACCATGCGCGGAAAGTCTCCGTGACCCGCGTGAACTGCAAATCTTAAGTCAGATTGTCCGAAACGCGTGGGCAATCCTGTGGCTGGAGCGCCTCGCTGGTAGTAGCTTATTACAACTGGCACTTCACAGTTTCCTGCCCAGCTTAATCCTTCGACCATCAGAGAGAAACCAGGACCAGACGTTGAGGTTGCTGCTCTTGCTCCTGCTAGCGCGGCTCCCGAAGCGGAGTTTATGGCGGCGATTTCATCCTCGGTTTGAACTACGACTATTGATGCCTCGCCGGTTTTGGTCTTGAAAATCTCGTGTGCCTCCAGGTATTCGCTTTCGTCTGCGGCGGGTGTAATTGGATAGTACGTTTGGACTCTGCATCCGCCTAGGACTTTGCCTAGTGCGACAGCGTGGTTTCCTGAAAGGAAAATCCTCTCTTCGGTTGTTTCAGCTTTTTCAAGGTTGTGCGGAAAAGCGTTTTTGAAGGTCTGGCTTGTGTAGTCGTAGGCTTCGTTGAGCGCGATGATGTTCATGTCCGCTACTTTCGGTTTGTCTGAAAATATCGTTTTTATCGCTTTTTCGACGAGACCTATGTCATACTTCAGGAGCGCGAAAGAAACGCCTATTGTTAGAACGTTTATCATTCGTGTTACGGTGCTGATCTTTTCTATACCCAGTTTTGCCGCTACTCGTTTCAATAGATCCATGTAGGGAATCAGGAAAACTTGAACACCTGCCTTTTGCGCAAAATCAAGAAAATCAGTTATTGTGTCACCTATACCTTTCTGAGTCACTTGCTTTTGAAGTTCGTCTTTGTATTCATATGGCAAGGTAGGGATGTTAAAGACCTTTGTACCGACCTGTTCCTTATCGACAATTATGCCGCCCCCAGAAACAACTTCGTTTATGTGTCTGACAACGGTTTCCGCGTCGAATGCGGCAAGCAAATCGACATCGTTCACGTTGGCTTGGACTTCGCGATCTGAAACACGCAGATGGAAATAGCTATGGAGTCCTTTTATGTTGGAATGATATTCTCTTTTGCCATATACGTAGAGACCACCATAGCCGCAAGCCCTGCCGAAAATATTGGCTGCAGAATCAACTCCAGTGCCTTGAGCTCCGCCTGCCATCCAGCTTATTTCTTTCATCAAATTCCCTCTTTAAAAGTTTTCAACCAACAGGGTTAGAATGTAAGATTGGATTCTAGCCGCCAGTCACTTTGTCGTTTCCTATGCAACATTCGCAGCCAGAAGATTCACCGCAATATGGACAAACACATTTGCAGTCATCAATCGGGAAACCGCATCTTTCGCATGTAGGTACCTCTGCTTTGGGTTTCATCCTTCTCATCCAATCTGTTCTATTGAGTATCTTAACGAATTAAACTTTCGCAAAATGCAAAAAGAAGGCAAACCAAAATGAGAAAAAAGAGGATTAGTCTGGGGTGTCTCGCACTAAAGACTGGTTCTACACTTGCTCAAGCAGAGTAGTGAAAGTGTCGTGATGGTCTTCTTCGTCCTTAAGTATCTCCATGAAAATGAAAGCTGTTGTCTCATCGCCCTCTTTGCGTGCCATTTCGATTATTTGCTTGTACATTGCAATGGCTTTTTCCTCATCTTTCACGTCTTGCGCGACCATTTCTTTCAAGGCGTTCCCAACGTTAATTGGATCAGGCTTCGTTGTAGGTATGCCGCCCAGATAGAAGAGTCGTTCAGCAATGGTTTCGGCGTGCTTCATTTCCTGCCTAGCTATGCTTTCAAACGCGTCTTTTGTTGCATAGCCTTTGACGCCTATCCATTGAACGTGCTGCCACATATACTGCACTGAAACCTGCATCTCTCTTGCGATTGCACCGTTGAGCATTTCCAACAATTTCTTTGATGCCATCTGTTATCACCTTGCTTTCAGTTGTAGCTTCAGTTTGTTTCTCATGCTATATTAAACTTCCTTGCAAACCCTAGTTTCTCAACAGAACCTATATGAACCTAGGCGAACAACGGAAAGCTAAGGTGAAAAGTGAAATGGACAAGACATTTGAGAATCTGAAAAACGCTTTTGGAGGCGAGTCACAGGCAAACCGGCGTTACCTGGCTTTTGCCCAGAAGGCTGAAGAAGAAGGACATCCACAAATAGCCAAGCTTTTCAGGGCCACTGCCGAGGCAGAAACAGTCCATGCTATGAACCACGTGAGAACAATGGGAGAAGTGAAAACAACAACTGAAAATCTGAAAGCTGCAATAGGCGGAGAAACTTTCGAGTTCAAGCAGATGTATCCTGAATACATTAAAACGGCGAAAGATGAGAAAAACACACAGGCAGGTTGGAGTTTCAACGTAGCCAACCAAGTTGAACAAATACATGCTGGCCTTTTTACCAAGGCAAGCAATGTACTGAAAACTGGCAAAGAACCGCCAAAAGCTGAATACTACGTTTGCAGCGTATGTGGAAACACCGTTGAAAACGAACCGCCGGAAAAATGCCCAGTCTGCGGAAACCCGAAGTCAAAGTATTTCAAAGTAACCTAAGACAGCCATACACACAACCTTTCTCTTGTTTCCACCGCCTGAAAATAGTACAATTCATATATTGTCTTGTGGATGTGCATAATCATGGTCATCAGCAGCCCCAGGGAATTCTTCGAAAAATCCTTGCCAAGCAGGTTCGACCCAGCCAAAGCTGCAGGATTAGATGCTGTGATTCAAATGAACATAACAGGATCCAAAGGAGGAGACTGGACAATAACAGTCAGAGACCAAAAGATGGACATCAAAGAAGGAATACATGCCTCTCCCGCAATTGCCGTCAAAATCGCCGACGCTGACTTCGTTGATTTGGTCAACGGCAAACTGAACGCCATAGGAGCATTCATGGCTGGAAAAATTGAATTCAAAGGAAGCATGTCCTTGGGATTGAAACTCATCGACTTGGGAATCATGTGAAAAGCAAGAACGTCCAGCCCACGTCTAATCGTATTTTCACTGACTCGACATTTCTTTCATACATATTCCCAATGTCCTACAGCAATAGGAAAACACGTCGGAAATGAAGATGCCCAAGAAGCATCGAAATGCTCGGAAGCAGCTTGGAAAACTAAATAAACACCAGTCCATGACAGGGTTGGGAGGCTAAAGACATGTTCATGTTCAAAACAGAACAGAAGATTTTTGACATCGCTGGATTGAAGATCGGCG
>JBGOYH010000136.1:0-5947 GCA_041479575.1 Bathyarchaeia archaeon | reverse complement strand
GGGGACGGCGGCAACAATCAAGGATTGCGCTTTCGGCAAGTTTTCAGGAACTTGGAAGCTGAACCAAGCAAGGCGGTGTTGATAGAACTCACTGTCGAGCAAGCCGTGATTGCGGAGGCTGTCTATCTCTTTCTGCAACAGTTGCAAATGGGAGATGGAAACCATTCGTGCCTGATAGCCATGTTCTCTCAAACGAACAAACAGTTCATCGACAAATCTATCCATAACCGACGAAAACATGTTCGTTTTAATAAAAGTTTGGTTGGCGGTGGTGGTGGCTGGATAAAACTTTACCCCCAAACACGCAGCGCGCGATGTTACTTGTCCCATTTTGCGATGAAATTCTCTGCTACCTGTCTGAGAGTCTCTCGCGGGCTGTGGAAATTCTTCTTTACGAAGGAAATCACTCTGTCTTGGGTGTTGACTTGATCAAAGAACTTGTCAAAGGATTCGATGGTTTTTTCGGCTATGACCCTCTTGCACTCTTCTGTCAGATGTGGCGTTGTCGCCATGTTTTCGACTTTCAGAAGCTCGTTTGTTATTTTTTGGATTAAATATGGTTTTGCCACTGCGATTTTACTGGAGTGGCCAACGACACTGGCTACGGTGACCATGTATGGGTCATTCATGAAGCTGTAGTACTTGTCGAATATGGCATCAAACTTCTGGTCCTTGTCAACCCGGGCGAGGTTTGCTATTATGGCCATGGCGTTCCATGTGAGGATTCTGTATTTGCTGTCTAAGAGGCTTGTGAAAAAATCCATGTAAGGATACAGTTTTTCTGGGTGTTTCTCACTTAGGTCCATCAGTACCTTGGCGCAACCATATCTGATTGTGGCTTTTGGTGAGGAGACGCCTTTGACCACTTCAGGAAGCAGGTCAAAGTTACGATTGACCTTCTGCAAGAGTTCTTCTTTTGTCATTGATTTGTTGACGAGTTTCTGCAACAATCTGGATTCCATGACAGACACACCTCTTTTTGAATCACTATGTTGTATGCTCGCCTAGAATTGTGTTACTGTTTTCTTCAGATGATCAGAAAGTCCGGCTGATGTGAACCAAGCACGGCGCGCGCGCAATTCAGGAATTATACCCACCATCGAGTTGGCTACCCTCCAATTCTGGTACAAATACGACGCGCGCGGGCGAATTAAATAATTGGTTTAAAATGGTCTAAATTCTCCTTCTGCCTTTTCAAGCTTGTTTCAACCTTCTTTTTTGATTGGTTCACGAGGATTATCTGATAATGTTTATCCTTTTCAGAGGGGAACAAGAGACTCTTGTGAACGGAAAAGGTGTTCGCGAGGAATAGAACGTATGGTTACTGGCCATCGTTTGTCTTCACAGACATGTAATTTGAGGTTAGACCCTTCTTTTTCAGGTTCCTAAGGAGCACACGGCTGTTCTGAAACATGGGCGCCAGTTCACGAGAAGGGAAACATGTTCACATACAGAAAAGCCAAAAACAGCGTCTAAACTCAAAAACGGGAATAAAAGCCATTTTTAACCATTTTCGGAACAAGCATGCGCAGCGCTAATATCCCTCTTTTTCTCATCATAATAACGGTGATTAAAAATGTCCGAAGATAAACAAGCTCAAGTTGAAGTTTGGATTCATAAAAAACCTAGACGTATAATTCACAACTTTTGGCTAACACAGCTCTTAATGATTCTCTGCATAGCCGTTCCTATACCAGCAGGTGGAGTGCTTTTCTGGTTGGTCTTTGCCATGGCTCCTTCAATTGTTATTCCTGTAATCTTAGTCGGTTGGGCTGTATCAGCAGCCGTTTACGCAGTGTTAAGGTTGCACTTCTGGAGTCAAGACAGAAAATAGTAGCGCGCTGGCTTGTCCCGAAATTGGTTTAAAATGGTTTTTATTCCTTAAGCACAGCCAAAATACACTCATCAAACAAATCCATAATGAACCCACATATACAAAAATGGACTTAAAACCATTTTTAACCATTTTCGGAACACGCATGCGCGCTAAGCAAGCTTCCGGAATGCCCATAGTTCGTGTGAAAATCTATGTCCAATTTTCGAAAATCATTGGTTGCATTTCTGATATCATCGGCAGTATCGAGTTTTCGAATATCTTGTTCTTCGCTTTACGGCGCGGGCTATCTATTGGCAAGTTTGATATAGTGTCTCCGATAACGAGGTATCCATAGAAAATATTGGGGAGAAAGAACCATGGACAAGGTAAAACTGGTGCTTACCTTAATTTCTGTGGCAATTACTGTGGGTCCTATTGCCGCAGGCTTGTTAATGTACAGAGACAACCTGTTGAATCTGGTTTTACCTTCTAATCTTCAAGACTTGGCGCACAGTTTCACCTCAGACAAACCTGAAGTCAAAATTACTGGCAATCCCACAATTAATCGAACTGAGCGAACCGTCTCCTTTCAATATGAAATCACAAATCCCTACGGCTTCGACATGGTATTGAACGAACTTACCGCCAATGTTGTATGTGCTAATCACACAGGCGTGATGTTCGGGCATGCGACAGTCTTAGGTGCGCCGATAACCATTCAAGCAAAATCCACGCGCGAATTGAGCTTTTTGATGACCTACACTAAAGAGGGCGAAAGCCACGTCAAGGACTTAGAACTTCACCCACCACAGTCGAAAATTTACGTGCACTTAACCGACTTGAAGGTTAACATTCAAGGAATCACAATCTCTCTAGAAGAACCTGAGCCAATGGAGATTCCGAGACCGTAGGAGATTGGAAGACATGAATGTCAAGAAGATTAATTGGTTGGGTTTGGCTGGAGGAGTTGCTATCATTGTGGTGGTCGTTTTCTCTTTGGGGTATGCTTTGCCATGGTGGCAGCTCACTGCTGGTCAAGGGAACACGCCGTTTGTGCAAGCAAACGTTTCGCCTTTGAATTTTGGTTTGAGTTTCCTCGGGACAGTCATAGCTATTCCGTTATTTTGGTTCCTTAACCTTGCCTCGATATTGTCGCTAGTTGCCAGCGCCATCGCCCTCCTCATCTACTCATTTACCCCAGAGAAGAACTACTCCAAGCATCTCTTGGGCTTTGCATACAAGAAACCTTTGATTACCCTGATATTGTTCGTGGGTTCACTGATTGCCGTCACGACCCTTGCGGGAATGTTCCTTCCGTTTAGTCTTCCTGTCATGGGGTCCACGACTGCCAGCCTAGATAGTGGAGGCATTTCGATTAGCATTCCAATTACAACAACTTTCACATGGGTCTTCTGGCTTGCTATCGTAGCTGCTGCCCTTTGTATTGCCGCGCGAATCTACCACAAGAGAATTGTCTCAATCCCAACGCCTGCTCCCGCACAAGCACCTGTCGCAGCATCTTCCACTGCATAAGAATAGCGCGCGTGCCTGTTCCTAAATTCGTTTGTGAGGTAGTTTATGCTTCTGGTTTTGCTTGGTCTATGGATGGTGATGTGCCTTGGGATACGAGAAGAATCGTTTAGAAGGCGCGACTCAACTGTATTACAATTGAAAAAGGGAATTTAGGAACACACATGCGTGCTAAGCTTCTGGACAGTGACTTTCAATCCTAGACCCTTTTCTCTTGATTTCATGTACCTCGTTTAGAGCTTGACTATCTTCACATCCTTTCTTCTTTCTACATATCTCATTACGTCATACCTGACGTCTCCGAGGGCTGTGAGCGTCACTCTTTCGTCTGTTTGCAGGCGTTTCTCAAGCTGCTCCTTCCATTTTCCATCACGACTGCAAAATATTATGCCTTTGGGTCTCTCATCACCGAAGCTGCAGCATCCATTGCGTCAAGCACCCCTAACATCTTGAAAGTCAAAACCTCACTCTTCTCGGAGTCAAGCTCTCGACAACCAAAGACATACCTATTATCTCCAACAGGTCTCACAGTAATCACCTTGAAGAAACTGCCTTTAACCTTGAGAAAGAAACTGCCTTTAACCTGCAACTTCTCCATGCGTGCACCGTTCTGAACCCTAGAAGTATTACTCTTTCGCCCGTTAGACCCCTCGCAAAAACGTTTCGGCACGATTCAAGCGCGCGCGCTGTTTGGCCTGTGGCAGAATGGTTGAATGCCTCGCTCGATAAGAAGCAATTGCACAAGATTGATTGTTGAAGAACCGAGCCAGTGAGAGTCGGCTTCGCTGTAGTCTAGAGTGTTTTAGAAGCGAAGCTGAAATCCATAGAACCCTGCTCTGGGTGATTTCCTGGCTTATTCGAAAGCATTATTTACTGATTCAATCGTCTATTTATTGGGGGAGTATGGTTTGACAAAGAAACCATTTTTCCTGGTGCTGCCGATTCTGTTGATTGCTGCTGTGTTGGCGCCGGCATTTCAGTTAGCCGGAGTTCGTGGAGAATTGGACTCGTCTTCGAATGCTGATACCGCAAGTCTTCTCGATTTTGAGCAGCAGGTTGTTTCGTCTGTGAATGGTTCAAGGGCGTATGACTATGATTTGGAGTTGGAGAACATTGCATACAGCCATCCTGATTTTCGTTCTTCGGGGTCTTCGGGAGCGTTTGAAGCGGCGAACTGGATTAAGGGGAAGCTTGAGAGTTTCGGGTTGCAGAGCTGGCTTGAACCTTTCCAGTTCACGAATTGGACTCTGCTGGACAATGCCTCCTTAGTAATTGATGGGGACGGAAACTCTGGCACGGTTGGCGATCAGACCTCTATCGGTTCTTTTCAGTGTGAGCATTTGAGTTGGCCCACTCCTGTCGACGGGGTTTTTGCTGATCTTGTTGTGTTGCCTTTGCCTGTGCTTTCAGATCGGAGCCAGATAGGAATGGTTCCGATAAACACGATGTGGGACTCGATTGACACGACGGGGAAAGTTGTTCTGGTCGGCAGGGAGGTTCGGAGCCACCCGAATTGGAACAGTCCTTTTGCGAGTAAACTGCGTTCACAGACTCCTGCGGCTGTGGTCTACGTATGGTGGTACAGTTGGGATTCGTTTATTCCACCGTTCTTCTCTTCTGGCGGCGGTGTTCCGATGAACGGAGGATACTATTGGAACCTGTCGATTCCAGTTGGTTTTGTGGACTATGAAGATGGCCTGTTGATCAAGAATAGTAAGGATACAAATCTGAATTTGGCTGCAAATGTCACAATACCGTCCGTCATCAACGACAATGGAACTCACTACGACGTAGTCGGCAAAATCAATGGGTTCCAAGATCCCGATAAGCTCGTGATTGTTTCGGGACATTACGACACGGTCATGTGTAGCGGATTTTGTGATAATGGCGCTGGAACGGCTGGAATTGTGGAACTCGCGAAAGTCTTCTCTGAAGCTGTTCAAAGCGGCGTTTATCAGCCTAATTACACGCTTCTCTTTGTTGGTTTTGCCGGAGAAGAATTCTACTTGGTTGGTTCGGCGAACTATGTGAAGGAACATAAAAGCGATATGGCGAATATTACGGCAATGATCAATTTAGACTGTATTGGAAGCGACGACCTCTACGTTTCAGAAACACCGGGCAGTTTGCTTGCACAGACAGTTGTTCAGGCTTCTCAAGACCTAGGCATTAGTATTTGGACGGAATCGCCGGGCGGTTCGGATCATGAAACGTTCATGTCTCCTTCAGATGTGAACTATATGATTCAGGCTAACTGGGGAGTGGATCTCGGGATTTCTGATGCCACGCCTGTGCTGGCGAGCGCTATGCTTGACTCGTACCCGCTTTTCTACAATGACTTGTGGAACAGGGGCACGCCTGGATGGATTCACACGTCCTATGACAACTCAACCTCGACTTCGGCGCTGAACTGGGTTGAAAAAGATGATCTTGGAGACCACATCAAGGTTGCGGCGCTTGTCGTGATGCGTTCCTCCCCCAACGTTGTCCCAGAGTTCCCTGCGGGCATTGCGCTGGTGTTGTTGATGTCGGTCACTCTCACTGTATGCGTGCTTGTGAGGAAAGTTCGTGGGTCAAGGATTGAACGTAGCGCGCGTGCAT
>JBGOYH010000135.1:0-5962 GCA_041479575.1 Bathyarchaeia archaeon | reverse complement strand
CCTTGTTCGACAACCTGAAAATCTCTGTCGAAACCGTTTCCAAATCAGACGGGAAAACCTCTTCAATTCTCAGAGGCTGAAGCCCGCACAAGTAGGCCTTATCTCCGATAGTTTGCACGTGTAACTTGCATATTGGAATCTTGAAAGTATCGTAAACTCTTTCTGAAATTTGTGCAACCTCTCCAGCGTGTTCACATTTTCCAAAGATAGACTTGAAGGAAAGCATCTCCCCCTTCAATGGCTGTACACAAACCGCAAACTTGTAGTTCATGCTCAAGCTCTTCACAGCTCTGTATAGTGAGCTCCTATTCCCCGCGATTTTATACCCTTCGTAGGAGAATGGGTTCACTGCGAAAACCACAACAGGAAAAGCGAATTGTGTTGTGATTTGCTTCACAGAGTCTGTCATCAGGTAAGGCAAAGTGGGAATGCCTGCTTTTGATGCTTTAAGCAGCAAAATCGGCGTTCTGCTGGCGTCGATTATGCTTTCAGTTGAAGGAATAACCGGATTCCCTAAAACCTCTGCATGCATAGACACGTAATACCCGGTTTTCAGGTAGCGGTAGTCAGTGTTGAGATTGAGAGTAAAATCTCTTATCGATGACTTGAGAAACGCGGATGGCTTCATCCTCGGTAAATCTGTCGTTAGGTCGATGTTAGAGACGACCAGCACCCATGTGACACCAGATAACTGAAGGGTTCGGTATTACCGCTGCCGTATTTAAAATTAACTGTACAGTTTTGAGTGAATTTTGTTTTTCCAAACAGTCGCACGTAACGCGTGTTTTTTAGGTGCTGAACGTCGGTGGGTCTGTACTGACAATTCATTAGAGACAACTAGCCAGACGAAGTGCATCTTTATATCCGAATTTCTGACAACGACTAGAGTGAAAGAGGAGCAGTTACGTACAAAACCCTTGAAGTACTAGGCCCAGAACACGAATTCTCATTGGTCAATGATGAGCTGAAAGCCTTGCCGATCGTTGACAAAGTGCTCAAAGAGTTTCACGGCCGCATCGTCAACTTTGTGGAAATGCCCCACTTCAGCTTCGGCAAAGAACTCCAACTACACGTCATAGAAGTCAAACCCAATGAACCCTTTTCATCTCCAGTGGAGTTCGAGGAGACCATGCATGAGGCAGTCCAGACGCTTCAAAACTTTGTGAACCGCAATTACGGGGCTCATCTTCTTGGAACAGGCATGCATCCTTTACTGAGGCTCGATGAAACAGGAGTTTGGCCACACCGCCATCGCCAAATCTATGCAGCATATAGCAAGGTTTTCAACCTAAAAAGACACGGATGGCTCAACATCCAAAGCTACCAGTTGAACCTTCCCTACTCAGACGAGAAAAGCGGAGTCCTATTGCACAACTTGATTACAAACATACTTCCTTACCTGTCAGCCATCGCTGCGTCGTCGCCAATTTATGAAGGCAAGTTTGGAGAATGTGTTGACAACAGGCTCCGTTTCTACAAAGAGAACCAACACGAAGTGCCATCGGTCACTGGAGACGTTATTCCGGAATATGCAGTTTCATTTGGACAGTACCAAGAGCAAGTAATCAACAAATACTCTCGTGATTTGGCTGTCCGAGGCGTCGATCGACTCTTGCTAGGCAAAGACTGGGTCAATTCGAGAGGAGTGATTTTCCGTTTCGATAGGAAAGCGCTTGAGATTCGGGTCATGGATGAACAAGAATGTGTAAGGTCTGATGTGGCACTGAGCTGTTTCACAAGAGCCCTGCTTAGAGGTTTAATGAACGGAGACACAGAACTCTCGCCTCATGAGGTCTTGACAAGTGATTTCAACTCAACTATCTCGGACGGGCTAGAAGCGAAAGTGAAGAGTGCGTATGGGAAAACTGCTCGCCAAGTTCTATTGTCCTACTTGCGAACTGCTTTTCAAAATGCAACTGAAGAAGAAAAGAAGTATCTGCCAATAGTCCAGAGAAGGATAGAACAGGGCAGTTTATCGGAAATTGTACGAAAGAAAGTAGAGGCGAAGAGTCAAAAAACGGAATTCAAAGAAGCAATAGTTGATGTTTACTTGAAACTTGCAGAAAGTCTTATTGATGATCAACCATACTTCTAGAATGGAGAGACTGATGCGCGCGAAAAACGAAAGCCAGAGACAAGAGGACTTTTTTGACACGTGCAGTCAGTGCAAAACTAGCTGGAGTTGTTGCCATGAAACGACTCCGCCTGTGACAGACAAGCGGCGACAAATCATAGAAGCCTTCCTCAGAATGAACAATGTCCAAATCATGAACCCTTTTGTGAAAACAGAATATGTTTTTCCCAAGTTAGACAAAGGCGGATACTGCGTTTTTCACGACAAGAAAACCAGAAAGTGCCTAGTTCATGATGTCAAACCTGAGACATGCGTGGCGGGACCAATAACCTTCGACATCAACTCCAGAACCGGGAAAATTGAATGGTTTATAAAAATGGAGAAAATCTGCCCACTCGCCGGGCGCGTGTACGAGGACAAAGCAATGTTGCAGATGCATCTCGGATCAGCGAAGAAAGAAATATCCAGACTCGTGAAAGAGCTTGATTCAGAGGCCTTGTGTGCCATATTGAAAAAAGATGAACCCGAGACACTTAAGATAGATGAAAACACGATTGGGGACAATGTCTTGGACAAGATCGCAAGAAATTGATTTGGTAGCGGGCCCGAGGGGATTTGAACCCCTGTTCTCCGGCTTTCTTCCACGATTTGTGGCCGGAGGCTTACGCATCTGTTCATTAGATTCGACGCCTTAATCCAGACTGGGCTACGGGCCCACAGAATACATTGAAGCATGACGGAAATTAATTCTTGCCCGGTCAAACTACATTTCAACGAGTTCTTCGTTTATCCACCACGCCTTCTTTTTTCCTGACTTCTCTCCCGGATAGTATTCTATAACGTGTTTTCCAAGTTGTTTTTTGGACTGCTTTTGCATTCTTCTCAGTCTATTCAAGACAAGCCATCTATTCGTCTTCAAGTACTCTGCCAGTTCAGGTGTCGTTGCGCCTTTGTAGTGCATGAGAAAATCAACAATTTTATGGTCTATTTCATCCATGGCGAAGGTGTGAGGATTAGTCTTTCCACGGTCATATGTCAGTAACTCTAGGTCTGCAAGGTATTTTCTAATCTCTGCCAGTTCATTCCACATTTTTTCCATGTCTTTTTGCAGTTCGAGGATTTTGTCTGGCCTAGGAGTCTTCTGGAGCTTCTCCATTATTGCATCTCGAATAAAATTGCTGCGGTCTCCCTCTGGAACCCTCAGTAGCATTTCCTTGTAGACTTCTTCAGGAATCTTGGCAGATACAACTTTCAACTCGTCCACTGGCCTGTCCTCTTTTTCAGTATTGTTGTTCTTGTTATTTGATGGTTTCCATATCGTTTTCTTTTCGGAAATCTTTCAAAACTAACCAGACAAGTCCACAGCGGGAGAGAATTTTAGGTGAGTCTGTATGGCTAGAAAAACTACAATCTCTCGTAAAATGCGATGTCGGTTCTCTTGCTGGGCATTATGTCGTGAAGCCTTGGAAAGCGCAACGGTCCTAAGACAAGTGGGAGAGTTCGAGCCAGCCCGTTTAGGCCCTGAAGAGATGGAATATACAACTCCAGGACTGGTGCTTGAGAGACTCAAGGAACGGTTCAGGCCGGAATAGCGTAGAGTGTAGCTAAGCGCCTCTGATCTTGGCTAGTTCGTCGAACCGTTTCTTGACGATTTCGTAGAGCTTGTTCCGAAGCTCTTCTCCTGCCATCTTTTGTTCTCTGACAAGCAGCGTTTTCCTAGCCAACTCGATGTCGCCTATAGACGTAAACCACGCTTCAAAGTCTCCGCGGTGCATATGAAACTCTATTGAGCTTCCATCGATTTTTTGGATCTTGTCGCAGAAGTCTCCGAGGCTCGTTGCAAAAACACTAAAGGGTTTCCCGATGTCCGCATAGAAATGGAAAGATTTGCCCATCGGCAAGTATGCCAAGATTTCTGTTGCTTTTTCCTTGTCAACTTCTGGGATTCCCAGGGTTTTTTTGCCTTTTTCTGTTATGACGTAGAATCCTTTTTCCGGTGAATTGATATATTCCAATTTGACAAGCCCTAACAAGTGCATCCAAGCCTGTTTGAAGCTCACTCCAGTGTCCTTTGCTATTTCTGCTGGTTTTGCAGGCTTGTCAAGCATCCACATGGTTTCGAGAATTAGGCGTTTAACGGGGGATATACTCATACTGTTGCACTCAGTCTAGATGTGTCGCATGTACCTAATAGGTTTTTCATGGTTCTACAGATTGGAAGGGGTTTCGGGCAGTCACTTGAAGGAATAGGTTGTTAAGGAAAACTTCGAAGCCGATGCAAATTGACTGCTATAGGTGAGTTGGAGGCTGAGTTAGCAAGGTAAATAAGCCAATGTTTGATAACAATATGGGACTATTGGAAAAAGGAGTAACGGTGATAATCAATGAAGCTGGCTGTCCTTGTCTACGAGTATCCTCCAAAGATAGTGGGGGGCTTAGGAACCTACGCGGCTGAAATCACACGCAAATTTGTTCTGATGGACAATGATGTTACTGTGTTCACGATGAACGATGACGCAGGCAGCCTGCCAACACGCGAGATCTGGCGAGGTATTGAAATACACCGCCCGTTGCACATCGACATTTCTGACTCGTTGCCCGATGTGGTTGCGGAGGACATTAAGAAGTGGGGAAGAGGGATACAACTATTCTCAAAAATCCTTGTCTACAATTATCTTAGTGCCTCGAAACTTGTTAATGAACTCATAAGGAAAGAGGGCATCAAATATGACCTTGTCGTTGCTCACGACTGGCTTTCGGCCATAGGTGGAATGATTGTCAAAAAAGAGACCGGTCTGCCGTTCGCGTTTCACGTTCATTCAACCGAGAAAGGGAGAACTCTTGGAAATGGCTCCAGCACTGTAAGCAACATTGAGCTTCACGCTGCCAAAGCGGCTGATCTCATCGTGACGGTTTCGTATGCAATGAAAGATGAGCTTGTAGGCCTTGGTTTCCAGAAAGAAAAGATCCAAGTTGCCTATAATGGTGTGGATCCAGAAAAATACAATCCAGCGGTAGTGACTCCTGAGCAGATCAAGAAAGTCAGGAGTATGTACGGCATCAAAGATGATGAATACATGATTCTCTTCATAGGCAGGCTTGTTGGCGTTAAGGGCGTCGACAAACTCATTATGGCTTTGCCCCACATATTGCCGAAATACCCCAAGGCAAAACTTGTAATCGTAGGTCTAGGTGACCTGCAAGAATATTTGATGAACCTTGTCAAAGCCACGAAAATGGGTGATTTCGTGAAGTTTCGTTTCGAGTTTATTCCAGAAGAGGAACGCATACTTCACTACGCGGCCTGCGATGTTGCAGTCTTTCCAAGCTTCTACGAGCCTTTCGGAATAGTGGTTCTTGAAGCAATGAGCATGGAACGCCCAGTTGTCGTCGGCGCCGCTGGCATCAGCGGCATGCGGGAGATAGTCGTTTGCTGCGGCGAGGAACAGTGCGGTTATCACATAGATCCAAGCAATCCATCAGACATCGCTTGGGGCATAAACAACGTTTTAGAGAATGATGAAAAAAGAAAGTGGCTTGGGAAGAACGGCCGACGCAGAGTCCTGAACGAGTTCACATGGGACAAGATAGCCGAGAAAACACTGGAGCTTTATGAACAGCTCATCAAACGCTAAGCTTAAGTCCCACCTGAACCCCACAGTTCTTCGGTGAATTTGTGACTGCCGATTCTGTCAGTTCAAGAAAGAAGGTGACGAGGGAAGCAGCCACTCTGCTATATCAAGGAGTAGAGAAGGAATACAAACAAGCCAAATTGAAAGCTGCAAAAACCTTTGGTCTTCATTATATGCCGACAAACCTTGAAGTCGCATTGGAAATCGACAGAATTGCCGAGGAGAACGAAGGGCCTGCCAGGGAAGAACGCCTAGT
>JBGOYH010000134.1:0-5970 GCA_041479575.1 Bathyarchaeia archaeon | reverse complement strand
TAGTTTTCCAAAGTCTCTGTACTTCATAGGAATTCCTCAAAGGATTGGATGTTAATGTGAAAGGTTCCCAAAAAAAGCTTAGGGTTTAAGCTGTTTCTTTAGCATTTCTTCTGCTTTCTTGACTGCCTGAGGCAGTTGTTCAACCTGTGTTCCACCGCCCTGCGCGAAGTTGGGTTTGCCTCCGCCCCCGCCACCTATGAAGGCTGAAGCTTCTCTGATTGCCTCGCCTGCATTTGCACCTTTTTCGATTGCAGCTTTTCCTGCCATCACCATTATTCTTGCGTTTTTCTCATTTGCACCGTAGAACACTGTTACTGTAGCTTCATCTTTCTTGACGATTTCAGTGGCTGTCTGAACCATGCGGTCAACGTCAACTGAATCCTGAAAATCGCGTATTATGATCTTTATGCCGTTGACTTCTTCAATTCTGCCAATTGCTTCTGTGTCTGCATCTGTGCTTTCTCGTGTTGCCAATTCCTTGATCAGTCTTCTTCTCTCAACGTTTGCTTCCTTCAGTTCTTTTACGATTTTCTCTGCTGTTTGATCCAGCTTTTCAAGAGGTGCGTTCAAGGTTTGTGAAAGCTTCATGAGGAGGCTTTCGTTTGTTTGAACGGCTTTGACTGCTGGAATGCCAATGGAGTATTCGAGTCTTTCAACACCGTCCTGCACTCTTTCTGAGTGGATTATTTTGATGAAGCCTATTTCTCCAGTGCTTTTCAAGTGTGTGCCTGCACAGGCTTCGACGTCCCAGTCTCCAGCTCTGACGACGCGGATTTCTTTGCTTGGAACTGCGCCGCCTTGATATAGTCTGAAACCGTAGAGGCTTTCAGCTTCATTTCTGGGCATCCACGAGATGTCAACTTGGATGTTTCTCAGAACCGCTTCATTCGCCAGTGTCTCTATTTTGTGCAGTTCTTCCAGCGTCAATCTGCGATAATGCGAAATGTCAAGTCTCGAAGATTCAACCCCCTTTTGCGTTCCAAACTGCCAGACATGTTGCCCCAGCACGCGTCTTGCAGCTCCGCCGATCACATGAGTTGCTGTATGATTCTTCATGAGACTGTAGCGTTTATCCCAGGCAATTTCGCCCTTCACCGTCTGTCCTTCTTTTGGAATGTCGCCTTTGATCTTGTGGACGATGACGGTGCCGACTTTCTGTACATCTATGACTTCGGCGGTTCTTCCATCGAATGTTAAGTGGCCACTGTCGGGCGGTTGACCTCCGCCTTCAGGGAAGAAGCATGTTCTGTCAAGTACAACAAATTCTTGGTCAACTACCTTCAGGATTCTTGCTTCGAACTCCCTCATGTACTGATCTTTGTAGTAGAGTGGCTCTGTTGCAGTCAGGTTCTCAACAGATTTCTTCAGCCATTCTTCGGAAGCGGTTTGTTCTTCTGCTGGCTTGGACACTTGCATGTGTCTTTGAGCGATAAGGGTGTAAAAGTTGTCAGGAATCTCCACTTTCAGTTCTTCCTTTTCTGCTGCCTGCTTGACGATCTCAGGCGGAAGTCCATGTGAATCGTAGAGTTCGCTTAGCGTTTCGGCAGGTATTTCCTTCTTGCCTTTTGCTTTCAACTCTTCGGAAATGCGCTTGACCATTCCTTCGCCGCGTTTTATGGTATCTTCGAACTTTTCTTCTTCAACCTTCACCATTTCCATTATCTCGTTGCGCATATCCTTGATTTGTGGGAAGTCTTTGGACCACATGTTAATCTGCATTTCCATGATGTCGTACAGTTTGTCGGGAATGCCCAGCATTCTTAGAAGGCGGTAGATTCTTCGAAAGACAAGTCTCGCTAAGTATCCTTCTTGAATGTTTGAAGGGACGACGCCTTCCGAGAGTATGAAGCTTAAGCATTTCGTGTGGTCTGCAACTGCGTAGGCGTTCTCGATTGGTGTTATGAACTTGTCTAGTTCGTTTACTTTCAATCCTGCCAGTTGGGCTTCCTTTTTTCTAGTTTCGAGTCTGCTTGCCGTTTTGTCAACGCTTACCAAACCTGAGACTTTCGACACTTTTGTAAGTAATTCTTGATCGATTTTGGTCATTCCAGCCATTTTGAAGATTTTGTCCAACAATTCTCCGTAGATTGCGTGGAAACCGCTCGGTGCACCCTGCGAGACCCACGTATAACGGTCTATGCCATAGCCTGTATCGACTGTTCGGATTGGCAGTTTGACGAATTCGTCGTTTATGACTTTGTACTGCATGAAAACCAGTGTGTCGACTTCTAGTCCGTGTATTATGGATTCGACGCATGGTCCTGCGTTTCCTCCGCCAGCCCAAATCTCTTCTTTGTACATGATTTCATCAGGTTTCACGCCTAAATCCTTTGTAAGCCACTGGTTCTGATATCTGACGGTCTGGTCTTTCCAGTAAACCTCTTTGTCTGGATAATTGAATGCGTGTGCACCGCCCATTTCGAAGATCGTTAGGTGTCTACCGAAAGTTGGTCCTGTGTTGTCTATGTCTACAAGTCGAATGCAAGGTTGCGAGACAACTAAGGGATTAGCAGGGGCTGGTGCAAGTCCATCAGTGACGTAGGGTTGAAAGTCGATTATGCTTGCATGTGTCAAGTAGAGGTCGGCTCTCCACCTGGCAACGACGGGGTACGGTTTTATGCGTGCATGCCCATGCTTTTCAAAGAATGACAGGAAAGACTCCCGCATTTCACGCAGGCTGTAGCTTCTTTTTGTAGGCGAGTTGTTCAGGAAAGTGTATGATGCGCATCCTTCCGATGTTGCTTCTCCACACGTTTCCTGATCTGGGTTTTGAGTCCAATAGTATGTGTTACATTTGGGGCACAGCTTTCTGACGTAGCCTGCCTCATGGAAAAATGGAAGATTATACTCCTCTGCTGGAAATCTCTTCAATGTTGGCCGCTCCATCAAATTATGAAAGGCGATTTTTCAAAGGATTAACAAGACACGGGCATTTAAACTATTTTGATGGTCTTCTTTTTTGGCGCTGATAGACTCTTTTTACAGCTTCCGCGAAAGTTTCTCCATGCCACGTGTAAGCCTTGATTTCGTTGTGGAGGAGTTGCGTTCCCGTTTGAACTCCCCAATGGCCTACGTACTTAGTCAAGAGCTTATCGTAGAGTAACTCTGCATTAACCTCCTCAGTTTCCGTAAAGGGGCCTCTTCTCTCTTCTTCAATTAGTGTTTCTTGGACTTTCGATTCCACAGGGGTCTCACCTCTCTCTGAGCGGCCGTAGGCAGATTCCTCTTCCCACAGAAAGGCCACATTTTTGGCGATGAAACCGTCGACGAACGAGTATATGACAAAAAGTGCTATTGATGTGGCTAGGCTTGGCGAACTGCGTGCCAAGAGATAGCTTGGTGTGCCTGCTATTAACAGTATGAGAAATAAGCCAAGGCCATGAATCAACAAGGTCTTCCAACCCGATTCTACGGTGGTCGCCCATATGAAGTCGGTTAGTAATGTGTTGAGGCCACCCATAAAGAGAAAGAGCACGATGAACCCAATTACGAAGCCTATGATAAATCCAACTCCTACCAATATCACAAAGATGAATATCCAAACGATCCCCAATAGGAGAAACAGGATTGAGAATGCTATTCCGTGTAGAAAGTATCTGACCAACTTGGACGGCCATGAAAACTCTTGTTCATCATCCATGGCTAGTCACAAAATCAGTGTTCAACCAGCACTATTAACGTTTTGCCAACTGTCTTTTCACCCCTCGGTTTGCCGAATGGTAAAACTGTGTTTTATGATTGGCATCCTTAGAAGCGATTCTTATCCGAGCTTGAGTCCCAGCAAAAAGCCGCCTATGAAGCTTGCTGCAAAGGGCAACAGCGAAATCACGCCGACAACCCACGAGAACACCGAACTACCTAAACCGATCAGGTTGGAGAGTGCGCTCCATAGCGAGCTGTAGTTTATGTTGATTATGCCTTGTGTGCTCAAGTAGATAAGTGCCAAAGTGAATAGCCCTATGAGGACTAGTATGAGCTTACTTAGTTTTTTCAAAGCAAACCCGACTACGAAGCCTCCTATTCCTCCAACACCTAATTGGAAAACAAGCGGCGAGATGACTTCACTCATGACAAACCTTCTCTCTGTTTGAGCTATCCTAGGTGTTGTTTAAATGTATTTTGCTGATTAGGATACGATGAAAGTGCGTAGAGGAGGTGGATCTTTGGACGGGATATTTGATTTGTATGTCCTGAACCTTTTGCTTACGCTGGGAATGTTTGCAATCCTGGTTTTCCGTGCATGGCTTGAGCTGAAGAACTATCGTTTGATGTGGAAGGAGCTGGAATGGCGAGAAACCTACAGTACTATGGGGCGAATACTTAAGGCCGAAAAGGATCTTTTCTCGAAGGTTGAAGGTGGCGACGAACTCTACCAGATGCTGCTCGAAATCTTCAAGGTGAATGAAAAATAGGTTCAGGGAAAGTGCCATTCGCCGATTAGGTTTTCAACCTTTTCGTGCCACTTCTCCATTCCGTAACGGCCAAATGGCTTAGTCAAGTGTCTCTGAGACCTGGTTGAAGTCATGTAGAGACCTCTTCTTATGTCGCGTTTCACTTTGACCCCAACTTTTCTGATAGATGGATATCTTGCGCCGCATTTGTCACATCTGAAACCTTTGTTTGTTCCCATGGATTTGAGACGGGCTGCACATTTCGGGCAGACAGGGTTACGGTAAACGATTTGCGATGCAAGTTTCAGTGCCCGAATCTTCTCAAGGTTTATCGTCACAGGCTTGCTCTGCGAAGGACGACGAACACCGCCATAGACTTCCAGTTCGTCTCCAACAATCAGTTTCCTAGCGGCAGTACGAAGAGCCCCTGTGGGTTCGTAAGCAGCACAGTCGACCTCCGAACTGTCATCCTTGATTGAAAATATAATGTGTCTTCCCCTAATCATTCTGGGGGATGCTGACACAGTGCCTTTCGCGATCACGGGGCTGTACGGTCTGATCTGGCCTAGTTGCTTTACACGTTTAAGATGTGCATCTGTTCCTTGATTCGTGCGGAAGATGACCCATCTTTCGACGGGTTCTAAAGCCTTGACCATTAAGAAGGCTTCCTTCACTATCTGAGGACTTTCGCCTCTAATTCCGAAAAGAATTGGATCAGGTCCTCGAGGTGTGATTATGACTCTTTTCTTCTCGGTGTCAACGTTGTTAAATGTGTAGGGCTTTGTTGCTCTGTCCATTTCGAAGATTGATTTTTCATCTACCTGTCGTTTTGCGCCATAGTTTTCTGGGCTACGGTATGCAATGACTTCATACGTGTGGTCCGCTTGCAGGTTTTCTCCGACAGCCGCTAAGGCACCGATGATTCCTCTACCTCCCTTGAATGCCAGTGCTTCGCCGTTGAATTTCTTCAATAATTTCGTTGCGTCTTTGAGGTCTGCAATTCCGGTCATGGTGTTTTTGGCAAAAGCTCGGATCTCTTTAGGAATCCTTGCGGCGTTGAAGAATACTGCTCCCGGGTCTGTGCCTCTGCATTGCAGGTCTGCGTGTTCTTCCACTGTTGAGACTACTGTTTCTTTGATTTGTGACTCGACCGTTTCATCATGTCGTATTCTGAGGCAAAGCGCACCGTTTCCTCTTGTTTTCCACGGGATATTTGGGTTGAGTCTGATCAGGTTCGGGTAGTCAATGAAATTTGCGCCTAGTTCTAGCAGTTTTTCCACGAGCAAGGCTGCAATGTATGTCGTGCATCCTCTTCTTGTTGAGTCTGTGTCGTCTAGTCCAATGTGTAGTGTTTTCTTAGTCATTTGCGGCAACCTGTCTTCTAAGATCAGAATTGATACTGGAACATAGATAAGGATTGTTTGTTTTCAATAAAAAAGGGGGAGTACTTACTGCTTTGCTCCTTCTTCTACAACGATCATGGTTAGTGTTGATCTGACCTTGTCGAGTCTCCTGACTTTCCAGGTTACAATTTCCTTCAGTCTGTCCATCGTGTCTGCTCTTACTCTTGCTATTATGT
>JBGOYH010000133.1:0-6002 GCA_041479575.1 Bathyarchaeia archaeon | reverse complement strand
TGGTTCCGGATTGTTTGAAGGAATAGGCTCCTCAATCGTTGATCAGCTGGTTGAGCATTTCAACAGAAACGTGGCTCCAAACCTGCTGGTTCCAGAACAATCCGTCATTGTCAAAGGCAAAATAGTTGAAAACATGGATCCACGCATGCTTTCAAGCCTTGTGCTTTCACAAGCATTTGCACTGCCTATCACCATGATTATCTTGTTGACCTACTCCATGCAGATAGCAGCAACCTCCGTAGCCATGGAGAAAGAAGAGAAAACACTAGAAACACTGCTGACTCTGCCCATAGACCGCTTCGCCATTCTCGCCGGAAAGCTTTCAGGATCAATCATCGTTGCAGGCGTAGGCGCAATAGCCTACATGTTCGGGTTCAACTACTACATAGGTTCTTTCACGTCATCCTTTGCAGCAGGACCGTCCGTTGATTTGGTCTCCCTAGGGTTGGTTCCTTCGCTTTTCGGCTACTTACTTCTAGGAGTATCTCTTTTCGTCACCTTACTTTCGGCTTTAGCGCTAGCAGTCATTCTTTCTGCATTCGCACAAGACGTGAGAAGCGCACAATCCCTGGTAAGTTACGTTTATCCGTTTCTGTTTGTCCCAGCACTCGCTTTGATGTACCTCGACATCAACGTGTTACCTTTTTGGCTCAGGGCCGTCTTCTATGCAATTCCTTTCAGCCAACCCATCATAGCCTCCAAAGCGGTCACGATTGGAGACTATTTGACCGCTGGCTTGGGCATAATCTACGTTACAGCTTTCACCCTCGTAATCATGTATGCGGCTTCGCGACTGTTTGCAACAGAGAAAATTCTGACTGTAAAACTGAGATTCAGAGGACTGAGGAAGAGTCAAACAGCGTCTGCTGAATAGTCGCCGAAGATGCTGGTTTTTGAGGGCAAATGGAAAAGTCTTTAGTATCGTAAGGGCTATTTAGGCTTGGGGATGTGTTGTTTGGTTTCCCTTAGAGCTTTGGCGCCTTCCCTAACGCGGATCACCGTAGCGGCTTCTGTTGGAGCAGCATTGCATATTGGTCAAGGCAACTGTGACTTGATAGACGAGAAGGCTGTCCAATTTTCAAGGGCTATTCTGGCTCAGACGGATGTGGAGGGCGAAGTGATTGCGTGTGAAGGACCCAAGGACAATGCGCCTGCTTTCTTACGCAGGGAGAAGGTTGGAACCGGGAAGGGTCCGAAGGTCGAGTTTGTGGTTGATCCTGTTGACGGTACGACTGCCGCTTCCAAAGGCAGGAAAGACGCTATTTCTGCTCTTGCATGTGCACCTTCTGGCTGTTTTCAGGTACTTCCAGACGACGGGTACTACTTCAAAGTGGCCACTGATCACCATTCAATAGGAAAAATCTCCCTTGACATGTCCGTGGAGGAGATCGTGCGAACTGTTGCCCGTGAAAAGGAGTTGCCTCTCGAGAACTTTACTGTCATAATGCTGGAACGAGACAGACATATGGATATTCTCAAGCTTCTGAGAAGGATGGGTGTGAGAATAATTCTGATTCCTGACGGTGACATTGCGGGTGCAGTTGTGACCTGCAGGTCTGGTTCAGGTATTGACCTTCTTTTGGGTGCAGGAGCTGGTCCTGAAGCAACGATAGCTGCAACCGCCATGAAGTGTCTAGGCGGTACGATGCTTGTCAAGGTTTGGAGAGACGAAAAAGATGATTCAAAACGGATGGATAGGCTTGCGTTAGAAGGCGTTGATGTTGATAAGACATATTGTGAAGACGAGTTGGCAAAGGGCAGGGAACTGGCATTCGTGGCTTCAGGCGTGACAAAAGGCGAACTGCTGGACGGTGTGCGTTTCATTCCCGACGGAGCGATCGTCAATTCCATTTGCATGCGCTTGCCGAGTGGAACCGTTGAAAAATCTGAAACCACTTTGCGATTCAAGGGGCACCCGGTTTACAAACAGTTTCTCCCATGATGACTTAGAGACAGAAGGGTGAAAAAATGACGGAAGAGACAACTACTCTGCCTTGTGGATGTAAATATCAGGACAAGAGGTACATGGTTATTCGCGTTTTCGAATGTGAGTATCACAAACAAAGGCGGACGAGAAAGCGACCGTATAGGCCTAAGGCTGAATGTGTAAGACCTTAGAAAAACCGAGGAACTTTGGAGAAGGCGTGAGCACGAAATACGTGCCACTGCAGTGCCAAAGAGAGTTATGAGGTTTCATCAGCAACCAATTGCTGTCATCACAGCCGGATGTTCTAATCCCTGCTCTTCTCATCATCTGAAACAGATGTGTTCTGGGGAGAAAGCGTTAGCTACGTGTTTCGTGATTTTGGTGAGGCACATTTTAACGTGTTGGAATTTCAAATAAAACCTTTTCCGTTCAAAGACTTCTAGTACGACGCGTAGAAAGAGGAAAGGATGAATCAATGCATATGTTTTGGTTGTCTTATTGACAAGGTGGTAGACTTAGTACGGTCTAGCGCGCTGGTTTTCGATAGCCCTCTGTCGATTTGGCGCATTAGATTTCAAACATGAATTCTGTGCCGACGTGGCAATCGTGGACTATTTGTGATCCAAATCGGCCTCTTAGTTGCTCAATTGCCCTTTTCCCGGTGCAATGGTTGAGATATAGTTCTGGAGTTCCATAGATATTCTGCAGGGCATCTCCTACATGTTCAATATCTTCTTTCGAATATTCTAACATGTGGGTGCCACCGATTATTGCCTTGATTTTTTGATTGAAGAGCTGCGTGGCTCTTGCACATGTATTCAGTACTCCAGCATGACAACAACCGGTTATTATGATCAATCCCTCTCTTGTTTGAAGAATTTGGAACAAATCATCAACCACTGGATCCCATTTCCATTGCCCGTCAACTCTGTGAAATGTGTTCTTTGGTATTCCAGGCTTCTCTGGTCGTTGCGCAACGGGAATCTCTCCCGTTGTGGCGAGGTGTGGGAGGACTTCCACGGAATCTTTGAACAAATGCAAATCCATTTTTCCCATAAGCTCCTTACTGAGTTTCGGGAATCCCATTGAGAAGCGAAGAAACAGTTTCTTTGCTAATTTAGGTTCGAGAGCATTTGGATGCGCGACAATTTGAACTGGTTTTGCCACGGTTCTCGCTTCGAGGAATGCCTGCAATCCGCCCGTGTGATCCCTGTGACCATGCGAAAGCACCACTTTGTCTATTTTGTCAGCTCTAATTCCTAGTGTCTCCATGTTATGCGTCTGTTTGTTGCCTTTCCAACCAACGTCAAAGAGAACTTCTTTATCATCCGTCGTGATGTGAAAGGATTGCCCATGTCCGCCTTTTAGGCCCTTTTCAGGTAAGACCTCATTATTATAGACATTTGTAATTTTGACATCCATGATTATCGCCCAAACACATTGGAAAATCAATCTCAGATTCGTTTTTCTTAATATTTAAACCGCGTGGCGGAAGAAATTTTGGAAAATTTTGCTTTTTTCTCTCGCTTAGAAACTTGTTTTAGTAACTAATTCCGTCACTTTGATTGATGAATGTGTGAATGAGGACAGTGGTTGAATAATGATTTCGTGACAGAGAGGCTTGAGAGAGATACGTTTCGTTGAGCTCGTCAAGAATCGAATAAGGCGCAACGATTGAAACTACTTGTTCAAGCGTTTCTCCTTGTGCTTTCTTCTTTTCTCTTCTCTTTCTTTTTTAGTCATTGGCTTCTTTTTAGCACTTCCCATGCTCAAACAAAATCACCACATTCGAATGGTCGGAATCAGAAGTTAAATTTTTGCGTACCAGAGAAATAAGGTTTGCAAAGAGATGGCTAGAAACGCAGAAGACTCTTTTGAATGAAACATTATTTCTTTGAAAAATCCTCTCGGAGATAGCGGCAGTACTTATCTTCTATTCGATCGTAGTAGCCAACTTCCATGTGAGTAGTGCTCAAAAGACCGTATTCCATGCAGCCAAGCATCCAAGACATCACGTGTGCAATTTCAACTCTCTCATCAGAACTGAAATATTCACTTCTCAGCATCTGTATGACCAGGCCGCTCATCTTACTGAGGATATCACAGAATTCTGAGAACTTCTTAGTGCCAGACTTGGATAGTCTATCTTCAACAGGCCAAGCGACATATTTGCTAAGCGAGCTCTCATTGTCAGGGTCAACAGCGAACTTGTCAGAAACCAGATTTCTGAGTTTGAAACTAATTTTGCTCCGTATGATTTCCTTTGCCTCCTTTTCTACCAACACGCGAAAGCTGACAAGAACTTCGTCTTCGACGCGGTCTCTAATCAGGAAGTGAAGACTTCTGACACCACTAAGATCTGTCATAAAACTGTAGAAATCAAGAAGAACATTCCTGAAGTTCTCTGGTGTACTTTTGAAGACTGCAACACACCAATCGCCACTTGCCATAGTAACCACATATGTGTCTAGCTATTCCTGTATTCCTCTATATGAAATTCATGTGCCAAGTGATATCGTAACACAGCGGCTTGAGAGAACTAAGAGGTTAGAAAGAGATAGGCTCATGTGCACGAAGTACACGTTACTTGAATTCTTTGGTCTTTTTTTGTCTGCTTCTCATAACATGGGGTTTCTAGGAAACGGAGACTTGGGGCGGATCAACGAGCGGTCTTCTCCTCTTTCCTCTTCCAACACTGCCAAGATTTCGTAGAATCGCAGCTATTATGATGAAGACTGTGGTAATGTGAGCAAACCCCATATTCATGGGCACAGGTGTTGCAAACCAATTCCTTACAGATTTCACTTCTAGGTCTGTCCAGATTACTGTTGCATCGCGAAGGGTGACTGTAAATTCTGCTGACTGTAAGCTGTACGTCGATGTCTCTACTGATGTTGTCCTCCACCAAGGCAGTGCCAAACTTATGAACGCTAAGATCGCGGATGCGATGCATACGATGTTTATTTTCAAGTCTCGCACCCTAAGAATATGGTAATAATCTGTAAAGATTCACATATTTGTTGTGATGGTTTCTTGGATACTGAGTCAGTTGTGGACTTTGTTACTCGTTTGACTGCACACATTGTTCAGAAGGATCTGTAGATCGTATTGAGACTTTCAGCTGACGTCGTTTTCATTAATCACCAAACTTGTAACATAGAACGTGCCCTCGCACCCCTTCGGGTGCAAATGCAAATGAGACAGAAACGCAATGTCGTGTTGTATCTTGACAAGAACTTGTCGGAAAGTCGCGTGAATTTGGGTTCAATCTTTCAAAAACCTTCAAAAACCACTTAAAACACCTGTTAGCTCAATTCTCAACTGTCTCTACAGGAAATAACTTTGATTCAACTGATAATCATTCGTCGTGGTGGGGCTGCCCGGATTTGAACCGGGGTCTAGAGAGCCCAAGTCTCCAAGCCTAGACCAAACTAGCCGACAGCCCCGTATGAGAGAGTCTGGGGTCGCTAACGATGATATTGTATCAATCATAAAAACCTTAAGCAGCGCATGTTGATCTCTTGACAGAGTCCGCTCAACCCTCTGATCGAATCACCGCCAATAATGGTTAGTTTCCAGAAAACTGAGCAATTCTTTGAGTTCAAGTGCAGGACTTGCAGTCAGTTTTATTCACAACTCGCGACTCCAGTTCTGTCAATCCTGGGTATTGCGTGTTTGCTTGGACAGGCTTGCCTGACACAACAGATGCCAACGCACACAACAGAAGAATTACGCCAAGTACAGATTCTCTTAACATCGTCCTCGAGGTACTGAATTTGTCCTAACATCTATGCTTGGCGAAATAGAATCACGCAAAAGCGCAGTCTAGCCTATTGAAGAATAGTCTATCGGTACTTCTTGGTGCCGCACTGAAGAATCTTCGGACACACAAGGCAGTCGTCCGGTACAGTCATGTCGTATGATATGGCATCCACAAAGCCAGAGTAGTGGGCGCATTTTGCAGGGGAGTCAAAAACCTCGCCGTATTCGATTGCTTTCACATTTACAACCTTGAGATTTTCGACTTGTATGTCTATTTTTGACATGCAATGTGGGCACGCGTAAGACGTTTTTC
>JBGOYH010000132.1:0-6014 GCA_041479575.1 Bathyarchaeia archaeon | reverse complement strand
GAAGCAATTCGGGACTTCTTGTTCGAAAGAGGCTTCTTAGAAGTGCACACTCCACGCATAATTGCCTCAGCAACCGAAGGCGGCGCAGCACTTTTCCAACTGGACTATTTCGACAGGAAAGCCTACCTAGCCCAGAGCCCTCAGCTCTACAAAGAAGAGCTCGTCATGAGTCTCGAAAAAGTATTCGAAATCGGACCTTTCTTCAGAGCTGAAGAATCCCACACACGCCATCACTTGAGCGAGTTTGTTTCGATAGACATCGAACAAGCCTTTGCCACTGCTGAAGATGTAATGCAGATCCTTGAACAGTTAATGCAGCATGCGTGCAAGACAGTGGCTGAAAGATGCAAAGGAGCGTTGCAGACGCTGAAACACACAGTGAAAGTGCCGGAAGTCCCATTCAAGCGACTGACATACTCTCAGCTTCTGGACGAACTGAAGCATGAAGACATAGAGATTCCATGGGGTGAAGATATACCTACCCCAGCGTTCAGAACCGTTGGGAAACTTCATCCATACTTCTTCTTCCTAGTCGACTGGCCAACTGAATCTAAAGCATTCTACATAAAACCGCGAGATGACAAACCGGAAATATCCGAAGGCTTTGACTTGATGTGGCGATGGATGGAGCTTGTTTCGGGCGGCACAAGAATTGCCTCCAAAGAACTTCTAATAGAACGCTTGAAAGAGAAAGGTCTCAACCCGGAGTCCTTCAAGTACCATCTGGAAGCGTTTGACTATGGAATGCCACCGCACGCAGGCTGGGCAATTGGCCTAGAAAGGCTCACGATGATGCTCACAGGCAGGAAGAACATAAGAGAAGTCACGCTTTACCCTCGAGACAAGTTCAGGCTCACCCCGTGATCCCAGACTTTGTCATTGTTTCTGTAAAAGCCAACATGGTTTTTAGCTAAAAATGTGCTAAAAACTGATAAATACCCCGTCCATTACTGCCCAGCCATGGGAGAAGAGTTAGGGATCGAATGCGGAGTATTTGCCGCAGCAAACTACGATAACCGACCCGTGTTCTCACACATATATTGGGGTTTGAGGGCGCAAAATCACAGAGGTCACCAGTCACATGGTTTCCTCACTTATCTAGATGGACAATTCCACGTTCACAGAAGTCTTGACCTTGTGCCGAAGATAAAGACAAGCGCAATTCAAGAATGGTTTGGACGTCTTCCTGGCAACGTTGGCATTGGAAACGTGAGGTATACTACCTCAGGAAAATGCGATGAGAAATCACTTGTCAAAGGAACTCAACCTGTGACAGCATCAAAGAAGGGCCTCAAGCTTGCTGTATCGTTCAATGGCAATGTCGTGAACACGTTTCAGCTCAAAAAAGAAATATGCAGACAGTTTCCGCATTTTTCATACGAATGCGACGCGGACCTGATCTGCCACAAACTGTTGATCGAATTTCTGAAAGGCAAAGACACCGAGTCAGCCGTCAAAACTTGCATGAAAGAAATCGACGGAGCCTTCTCCGTTGCTTGTATAAACCAGGATGGTGACTTCTTCGCTTTCAAAGACCCACATGGAATAAGACCCCTATGCGCAGGACACAGTCAGGATAATTCAACCTACGTGTTCTCCTCGGAAACCGCCAGCTTAGACATAAACGGTTTCATAAGAGATTTCGAGCTGGAGCCAGGAGAACTTGTAAAAGTCTCAAAAGACGGGTTTGAAAGAAAGAACCTCGCAAATGATGAAAGAAAAGCCTTCTGCGCTTTCGAGTTTGCATATTTTGCAAGACCAGACTCACGGTTTGACGACAAATATGTCTATGAGATTCGCGAGGAATTTGGAAGAAACCTTGTGAAGGAGAACCCAGACGTAGTTAGGGACGCAGATATAATTCTCTCCGTGCCTGAAACAGGCGACGACTCGGCTCTAGGAGTTCACTATGCCTCCGGACTCAGATGGGAAAGAGCATCACGCAGACACCGCTACGTAACTGAAAGAGCTTTCATCCTACTCAGCAAAGACCGGAGTCCAACTATAGACAGAAAGATAAACATACTGGCTCCAAAAATCAAAGGAAAGCGCATCATAGTAACCGAAGACAGCATCGTCAGAGGGGACACGACCAAAGTCATAGTTGAGAAGTTACGCAGAATGGGCGCCAAAAAAGTGTATGTGTTCGTAACTTTCCCACGCATAATCGGGCCGTGCTTCTATGGAATAGACATGTCAACATACGGTCAACTCATAGGTTCAACACACAGCACCGAGGAAATAGCAGAGGTCATAGGAGCTGACGCGGTGTGCTATCAATCGCTCAAAGGTTTAGTAAAGGCAACAGGATTCAAACAAAACGGGCTTTGCACAGGGTGCATAACAGGCAAGTACCCAACACCGTTGGCGCAGAAGATTGCGGATGAAATGAAGAAGCGATTCACGCAGGGGTTTGAAGAGAAAGAAAGACTATATGAAATGGAAGAAGCAGTTCAGGAAGCCTCCTGCAATTCAAACTAGGTTTTCAGGGTTATTTCATTAGTATGGCTGGTCGACTATGGAAAAAGTAGGTATACTTGTAGTTTCATACGGTTCCCGAGAGGCAGCCATGGTAGATGCTTTTAACCGAAGTCGCGACTACAAGGTCCAACTCTATATTGCAGACAAACAACACAACCCTTTCAATACAGAAAGAGCCGCAAAACAGGTAGTAATACCTGACCTAAACATCGAAGAGATCTGCAGGTTTGCAGAAGCGAACAAAGACAGAATTGATTTTGGAATCGTTGGTCCAGAAAAGCCAATAATCGAAGGAATACGCGACGTTGTGGAAAGGCGAACGGGCATACCGATGATTTGTCCAACCAAAGAGTATGCAATCGAAGAAAGCAAAGTTCAACAGCGACTATTATTCGACAGAATTGTCCCTGAAGTAAATCCCCGCTTCAAGATTTTCAATCCTAAAGACTACAAGAACCTTACCAAAGTCAAAAAAGAAGTGTACAAGTGGTTGGACGAACTGGATAACAAGGCTGTCGTGAAACCAGATAAGCCAGCAGCCGGGAAAGGGGTGGGTGTCTGGGGAGACCACTTCAAAACCCGCAAACAGCTTTTCGAACATTTCCTGTCAAACTATCAATACGGTTCGGTAATAATTGAGGAGAAAATTGAAGGCGAAGAATCAAGCTTTCAGGCTTTCTGCGATGGAAAGCATTTTGTGCCTTTACCAGATACAAGA
Source organism: Bathyarchaeia archaeon (assembly GCA_041479575.1). GTDB lineage: Archaea > Thermoproteota > Bathyarchaeia > Bathyarchaeales > Bathycorpusculaceae > DASPPK01. The sequence goes on along the minus strand of JBGOYH010000132.1, from coordinate 2,815 downwards.
GACTACAAACGCGCGTTTGACAACGATAGAGGACCCAACACCGGGGGCATGGGCTCCTACAAAGGTGCCGGCGACGTGCTGCCATTTTTGACTGAGGCAGACCGTGCGAAGGAAGTTAGAATCGTGAACAGAATCTTCCAGAAATGGAAAGGGAAAGACGACACGGCACTGAGGGGCATCCCATTATACGTTGCTTTCATGCATACTGGAAGAGAGTTGAAAATACTTGAAAACAACAGCCGCCCAGGAGATCCTGAGATAATCAACATATTGCCAGTTCTAAAAAACGATTTTGTTAACCTCTGCTTCAACATGATTGAAGGCAAACTAACCAAAATCGAACTAGTGAAGGCGGCAACGGTCGTCACATACAAGGCTCCGCCGTCCTACGGTGGATACGATGAAGCTTTCCCAGCTGCATTTGATAAGAACGAAGTCGACAAACCTGTCGACCTATCGAAAGCATACGAATTGAAAAAGAGATACGGCAATGACATTCGAATATACCCCGCATCAATGGAGCAGCGCAACAATGAAACATTCGCACTGAAATCGAGAGCCGCATGCGCCGTAGGCATCGCGGACACAATTGAAGCAGCGAGACAGATTTCGCTTGAAGGGCTCAAAGCGATCAAAGGCGGGGCCCTGTGGTACAGAACTGACGTTGCATCAGAAACCCACATAAAGAAAAGCAGGAAGCACCTGAAGAAATTGAGGCGCAAGCCGTGAGAAGGGTTTTCATCTCAGACTGTGAAGGACCCATCTCCAAAAACGACAATGCTTTCGAAATAATGGCACGCTTTGTGCCCCATGGCGACAAAATCTTCGCGGTAACAAGCAGATATGACGACGCCCTCGCGGATGTATTGAAGAAATCAGGCTATAAGGCCGGCGACACGCTGAAACTTGTCTTACCATTCCTCAAAGCTTACGACGTTACAGATGAAAAAATCAGAGATTTCTCTGCTCGAAACCTTGTTTTGATCACAAATATCAAGAACTCGCTTCGTCATATAAGCAATATTGCTCCATCCTATATTGTCAGCACAAGTTATGAACACTACATCAGAGCTCTGTGTGAAGCCGTAGAATTTCCGTTCAAGAACACCTACTGCACAAGACTGAATCTAGATGAATACGACGTAACGCAGGAAGAAAAGGAGCAACTGAAAAAAATTGGTCATGAAATCGCACAAATGCCTGTTTTTGAAATTCCGCCTGAAGCAAGGAGCTTCAAGAACCTCTCAAAAAACGTCCGATCAACAATTGAGAAGCTGGACGAAATTTTCTGGGAGACCATAGATGAGATGCACATAGGAAGAATTTATTCCGAAGTCAATCCCGTGGGCGGCAGTGAAAAAGCTGAGGCCATAAACGATGTTGTGCACAAGTTGAATGTGGCTTTGGCGGATGTCATGTATGTAGGTGACAGCATAACAGATCAGGAAGCCTTCAAGTTTGTAAAGGAAAATGGCGGTTTGGCTGTTTCATTCAATGGGAATCAGTATGCTGTCAAAAACGCCGAGATCGCGCTGATATCTGCGGACAGCATAGCTACTGCGATTATTGCTGAGGCTTTCATTAGATTTGGAAAAGGTGAAACCCTAGATCTAGTGTCTAACTGGAGCGTTGAAACACTAGCCAAGAGTTCTGGGGATCAGGAATTGATTGACAATTTTCTCAAGCTGCATCCTCGCGAGTTGCCCAAAGCTAAAATAATTACAAAAGAAAATATGGAAAATCTGGCAAGAGAAAGCACCGAGTTTAGAAAGAAAGTTAGAGGAGAAACCGTTGGTAAGATGGGATGAGTTTGGTTGAGAAAGATTTGATTGAAGACACTTACGCAGAAGCCTTTGAAGGATTCTACTGCCGAGTCGCGGTCACGGCGGACGACCAGGAAATAGTCAGACAAGCTGCTGAAGACGCAACTGCCACCCCGTCGATAGTGATCGGCAGAGTCGAAGGCGGAATAGAAAAATGGCTAAGTGAAAGAGAAACGCCGGACAAGCGCAAAGGCGCGATTCTGCAGTTCTGGGGTGGGACTGATTCGAAAAAGCCATTCTCAGAAAGTTTGAAGAAGTTCGAAGTTGAGCTCTCGTATCGAATCCGTCAGGACATACTAGTGAAACCCTTCACCGCCGTCTTTGATGCGTTGCCGAGGGCTGAAGGAAGAATGGATATGATGGAACGAGTGGGGCGTTGCGGTGATGGCTATGAGTGGATAGAGAAGCGCTACGACCGCGAAGTAATTGTTGTGCCAATAATGGTTCCGGACTTCATAATCGAACATTACATAGGCTACGCTCATGGAGTCATGGGTGCAAATTTTTGGGTAATGTGCAAAACCAAAGAAGCACTGAAAGAAGCTGGCGCAAAAGCCCTTACGGCAATACACGAAATCGACGGAGTAATAACCTCTTTTGACATTTGCTCTGCCGGGTCAAAGACTGAGACAAGATTTCCATGGATCGGACCCAGCACGAACCACGAATACTGCCCGTCTTTGAAGAAGAAACTGGTGAAAACATCAAAGGTGCCTGAAGGTGTCAACTATATCCCCGAAATTGTGATCAACGGCGTTTCAATGCAAGCCGTAAAGAAAGCTATGAAAGCAGGCATCGAAGCGGCCTTAACGGTCAAGGATGTGGCGAAAATCTCTGCAGGCAATTATGGCGGGAAACTGGGTGAATACAGAATTCAGTTGAAAGAGCTGTTTCGATGAGCAGGTTCGATGTCATAGGGTTTGGCGCTTTGAACGTTGACAAGCTCTTCAAAGTGAACAGAATAGCTGCTGCAGAGGAAGAAAGCTTTGTTG
>JBGOYH010000131.1:0-6037 GCA_041479575.1 Bathyarchaeia archaeon | reverse complement strand
TGCAGATCCTAGTCTTCAGCGACATACTTACCAACGGATACTTCATGGCGGTGGAACACGACCTTACGATCTTGACATTCGAAGTGCTCTTGACGGCGTTTTCCTTGATATATTTCGTCTACATATACCAACGATTCATCCGTTCTATAAGGTAGCCTTCTCGCAAGCTCTAGAGTTTTCCGTTTTTCCAGCAACTCTTGTGGCAAGGATAGAAAACGTTAAATAATGTTCTCATAAAACTCGCTGAGTAATCATTCTTGAAGGGTGAAGCGATGAAGACACTTGAGAAACTGAGTCTTATGTTGGGTATCATTGGATTGAGTTTGGCGCTGGTCAGCGCTGTCCAAGTTCACGGAGCACCAGAAGAAGACATGACAACGTTTCTTGATTCTCAAATTCCAGGAATCAGAATTCAAGTCAACGCCACATCGCACACTCAGCCAACCAAAAACGTCACAGTAACGTTGAATTTAATCAGTCAGACCAACGTCCATGTGGAGCATTTCAATCTACAGGTTTTCGGGTTCTTGAACGGAACCGTTAAGCTGTCTCTGGCGAACTTCACCGACAATGACTTTGCCCTGAACAACGCTTCAAAACCGTACAATGTCCTCGTCAACGTGCCAGACTATGTTTGGGGAGTGCTTTACGGAGAAGTGAAGCTAACTTACTCCGCCAGTTTAGGAGGCATAGAACTGGTGTTCCCGAACATCGTCACCGGCTTCACAATGACTCAAGTGGAAAACACGTTTCTCAAAAACCTTGAAACACAAGTAAAGAATCTAAACGCAAGCTATTCTCAGCTGACCGAAATGTACACGAACCTTACGAGCAACTTTGAACAGCTTAATCAGACATACTGGGAGCTGCAGGAAAACTATACAACCATGAATGGAAACCTGGGGGAATTGGACAACACGCGGCGTCTGACAACAGTCTTGGCCATTACAACCGTGCTTTTCGTGGCCACCACGGTTTATCTTGTCATGCGCAAGCCCAAAGAGATTTGGTAGAAGAGAGAACGATCTACCTTCCATATACTAACAAGTTCAACGTGGAAAATATACTCTTGAAGCCCACACACACTATTTCCTGTGCAGGTTCTGTGCTGCTATGAAACTCAATCCGTGCTTAGTCAAGGCTTCAGCTGTTCTGTTTACTGCGTCGTGTTTGTCAAGGTAATTAAGCAAAAGCTTTGGCATCAGACCCTTTTCCATGATGTCCTTTTTTGGCATGAAGTAATCCAGTATGTCTGAAGGATGATCCCGTTTCATTTCTGTCGCAGGAATTCCTCCCTCATGTTTGGCACTAATGTTCTTCACGTGATCCGCAAGTTTCACCAGCTCAGCTGCCCGATCGTAAGGCTGTCTAACAATGCTTTTGTAAGCCTCGGTGATGTGATGCTCAATGCGAACAACGTTTTCAAAGTCGAAGGCATTGCGCACATAAGCAGCTAATTCTATCGTTTCGTTGCTAACAGCGTTGGAAAGGTTGAAGCCGATCAGAGGCGTTGAGCCATCTTCATGGCTGAAAAGCTTCGCAGTCATCAAGGTCCACAGAATCGAATACGGGTTGTCAACTCCCAAGAAAACCGAAATCTTGAACTCGATGTCTATTCCAAGCTTGCGTAGCCAATAGCCAAGTAGCACCGTGCCTGAGTTCGTGTTCAAAACCTGTGGAAGACCATACTCAGTGTAGTAATGCAGAAACTCATCAACCCATTTCAACGTGTATTCGTTTGGAGCTCCTACGCCCCCGAAATATCCTGTGATGGTGTCTGGGCCACCCAAGTGAACGTTGATTGGTTTTCCATCAGGCCCAGGCAATGTGCCTTTTGTATCAAGGGTCTGAACATACGAGGCGCCGATGATCGGCATCGCTGCAGCAAAAGCAAGCACATCATCATCTTCAACCTGCTCCCTCATAGAGCGAACACGGATGTAGCGGGCAGGCATCAATTCCTGATTCTTTATCGCTTTCTTGGCTTCTTCAACAAGCCACGGGAAAAAGTTGAAGGCGCTGATCTCTAATGTCACGGCGAAAGACTCGTCAAACTTGATTGAACCGGCCTTTTTTCCAAGAATTTTTCGTTTATACTCAGGAATGCTGATGAACGCTTCCTTGTCGCGTTGCTTCATCAACCATTCAAGGTCTTTGACGAATGGAGACTTCTTCTTTTCCAGTTTAGCCATGAGGTTTTCAGTCTTACAAGCTTCTTTGGCTTTGTGGTTTATCTCATTCACGCCGCCATACTTATCAACGATCTTGAGCAAACCATCGACAAGCGGATTGTCTTTTCTAAGCAGGAACTTGTTGATCTCTTCAAGATTCTCTTCATCAATCCTCAATTTGCTCCGCAAATCAGCCAAAGCAATTGCCTCCGAACTCTGGTTATGTGTTCGTTTCTAATCGATTTAAGCATTTTCAAATGTGACGCTTTCCGTTTTCAAAGCTTAAATGATATAAGACGGATGGTTGACTAGAAAAGTGGAGACCAGCAATGTTCAAGCCTGAAGGAATTTTTCCAGCCTTAGTAACGCCTTTCACAGATGATGGAAAAAATGTTGACGAAGAAAGGCTTCGCGCCTTGGTTAACCACTGTTTGGAGCAAGGCGTCCATGGTGTCGTTCCTTGCGGAACGACCGGCGAATTCATAAACCTAACAATGGAAGAGAGGAAACGCGTCATCAAAGTCGTAATCGATGAAGTCAATGGGCGAGTTCCAGTCATAGCGGGAACAGGAGCCAGCGGAACAGACCAAGCCGTAGAAATGACAAAATACGCAAAAGATGCAGGTGCAACTGCCGCTCTGATAGTTACGCCCTTCTACTTGAAGCCTGCAGACCGAGGAATCTACGAACACTTCTATACAATAGCCAATGAAGTGGACATACCAATAATTCTATACAACATCCCTCAATGCACAGGGCTAGAACTACCGTGGCAGATAGTCGAAGACTTGGCTCAGATCCCGAACATCGTCGCTATAAAAGACACCAGTGGACAACTGAAGTATATACTTGCGATCCTTGAAAAAGTGAGAGACAAAATCAACGTTCTCTGTGGACACGACGAAGTTCTTGTAGCCGGTTTAGCTGCAGGCTGTTCAGGCGCCATATTAGCAAGCGCAAACATAATTCCCGACATATGGATCCAACTGTACAATCACATCAAAAAAGGTGAACTTCAACAAGCACGCGAATTACAGTACAAAGTTCAGAAAATAACCAGAATCATCGTCGGCAGCGGAGCAGTAGGCACTAAAGAAGCTTTGAACATGATGAAAATCAAAGTCGGCCCAACCAGAAAACCCCTAAGCGTAGGAGGCGAACTCACCTATGAAGCACGAGAAGAACTTCGCCTCGACTTGGAGAAAATAGGTAAGATCAAGCCAAAAACAATCACGTTTGAGATAACCGAGAAACCCATAGAAGAACGTTTCATGGCAATCGACATAACGCCTGAAGTAATAAAAGGATTCAACATGCGTGTAGGCGAAGCCTTAGCAGGACAAGGCGCAGAAGTCGCCCACATCGACCTCCTAATCGGAAAGAAAGAGGGACCAGTTGCCGAAGCTTTCGCAAAAGCCAAAGCAACACCAACAGCGGGACATGAACCGCTCCTGGCGATATTGGAACCAAATCTAGCAGTAAAACCTGACACGCTTATAGTTCCAACGGTGACAATCACCAGCATGCGGCAGGCAAGCATGGTTTATGGACCAGCGCAAACGGCAGTAGCCAAAGCCGTAGTCGACAGTGTTGCAGACGGAACAATTCCAAAGGCAGCTATTGATCAGCTTGTAATAATCGCAAACGTCTTCGTGCACCCCACCGCAGTCGATCGGCAAAGAGTCTACATTAACAATTACAAGGCAATGCGACACGGGATCCGCAAGGCAATAGAGGGCAGGCCAAACATAGACGAACTCGTAGAAAACAAAGACCGCTCGAAACACCCGTTCAAATACACACCATAGTGAAGGAATTGACAGATCAAACAATAGCTATTGGCGACTACGTACTTCTTAGCCTGAGCCAACGCAAAACCTACCTAATCAGAATGGAGCAGGGCAAGAGTTTTCACACCCACAAGGGCTTCGTGAAACTCGATGATCTCATTGGAAAAGAATACGGCTCTGCAATCGCAAGCAGCTTAGGGTTTGAGTTTATCGCTTTGAAACCCCAACTTCGCGATTATATCATGAAGTGCGCAAGACAAACGCAGATAATGTATCCGAAAGACATCTCGCTAATCGTAATGTTCAGCGGAATGGGCCCTGGCAGTCGCGTGGTTGAAGCCGGGACAGGAACCGGAGCCATGACGACAGCGCTCGCTCATTATGTGAAACCAGACGGCAAAATATACAGTTACGAAATCAGAGAGGAGTTTCAGAAGACAGCTGAAAAGAACCTGCAGAGAGCAGGTTTAATTGACTTTGTTGAACTGAAAATCAAGGATGTTACGGTTGGAATAGATGAGCAAGATGTTGACGCGGTGATCTTGGATTTGGCAATTCCATGGCTAGTGATTCCTCATGCCTACAAAGCGCTGAAACCAAGTGCAACGCTAGTTTCCTTCAGCCCAACGATCGACCAGGTTGTCAAGACCGTCGAAGCGCTTAATGAGAACAGCTTCACTGATATTGAAACAGTGGAATGCCTAATGCGCGGTATGCAGGTGGAAAGAGGAAAAACCCGGCCGCAAACCCTCATGACCGCACATTCCGGCTACATCACAACCGCCAGAAAAGCACTGAGGAAAAACGTTTCGTCTAGCCTTTCATAGCTCCGCCAATCGCGAATATGCCACTAGGCTGCTCAACAATTCTCTTGCCAAAAGTCATTCTGATGCTTTTCGAATATTGGCTAAAACCATGCTTCGACAGCGCTCTGATCGCAGATTTGTTTGGCCAAGGAAGGCCAACATAAACTTTTGCGTGCGTCTCGAGTCGGCTCAAGCATGTTAAGAGAAGTTCTTCCGCAATTTGTTGCTGGTTTGGTTTGCAGACCCAAGGTCCAATGCTGTAACCGCCTTCTGCTTCGCGACATGCAATGTAGCCCACGACGCTTGTACCTGAATGCGAGACAAAACTCAACTCTGGATTCTCGTCAAAAAGTCTACTTAAGACTCTGGTTCTCTCCGCACCAAAACAATCCGCGTCAAACTTGACTATGCTGGCAACCATTTTGGGTTCTATCTCCTGCACAGAAGAATTCCTTGCTACACGCGCCAGTTCGTTTGTCCCCATAAATCTAAGAGAATCATACTCTTCGACAAATCCAAAATTTCTATAGAGACCCGCTATTTCAGGAACAGCGTCAAGTTTAATCGTTTCCACGTCTCGAGCCAAAAGATAGTCGACGGCCTTTTCCATCAAGATTGAGCCTATGCCCTTCCTTCTATAAACCGAACTGACAATCAACAGCCCGATCCATCCAAGCAAGCCATAAGAAATTGCGAAAACGTGACCTACAGGTTTACCGCCAACCTCGACCATGAAGCAACCTGCAGGCTCGAAGTCAAACATGCGGACAACATCATTTCTTGTAACGTTCCACTCTTCAGTCAAAGTCATCTTGTGAGCAAAATCTGTATCCTCTTTCCCAAACTGACGCACACAGACCTCGTTCAAACCACATCATCCAACCTGAAGAGAACCCATACTGCAGATTGAATGGCTGAAGCCAGTTTTAAACCTCCTCCCATCCCCAATAGAGCATTCTTCTAGAACCTTCCTTCACAATCAATAAATCATTCAATCTTCCGCATAATGTCAGTCAGACTTACTCTATCAAAGCCATTAGGGGAAGGAAGAAGCGGGATTACGCACTCCGCAAAGGGGTGCGTGATCCTTATTCACTTTGTCGCCTTTCTATGCATCCATCCTGAACAGCTCTTGACTCCGAATTGTGTTCGGTATTCGATCCCTATCTAATGAACAATTGTAGATACACCGATAACTGCGGACAAGATCATGAGAACAACTCCAATTATCATCAAGATGACTCCCTCTGAGACCTGCTTCGGCCTTTGG
>JBGOYH010000130.1:0-6192 GCA_041479575.1 Bathyarchaeia archaeon | reverse complement strand
TAGTAGTTCCCCAGTCTTTTAGCCATCTTTCGCCCTTCGACCAGCAAATGCTCGTTGTGGAGCCAGTAATTCACAAATCTCTTCCCCGTCGCAGATTCACTCTGGGCTATTTCGTTCTCATGATGTGGGAACAGATTGTCCACTCCACCGCAGTGGATGTCAAAGGTTTCTCCAAGGTATTTCATCGACATTGCCGAGCATTCAATGTGCCATCCGGGTCTTCCCTTGCCGATTTCTGTTTCCCAGAAAACTTCGCCGTCATCTTGATCCCATGCTTTCCAAAGAACGAAATCAGATGCCTCCTCTTTTGCGTAGTCGTCGACTTTCACCCTCGCGCCAGCTTTCAGTTCTCCAACTTTGATTTTTGCCAATTTTCCATAGTCTTTGAATTTTGAGATGTTGAAGTAGATCGAACCGTCTTCTCCTTTGTACGCATAGCCTTTGTCCAACAGTTTCTTGATCAGAGCGACCATCTCAGGGACGTGTTCTGTTGCCTTCGGATAGTAAGTTGCCTTTTCAAGATTCAAAGCCTCTGTGTCTTCGAAAAAAGCCTTTGTATAGCGTTCTGTGTGCTGCTTAATCGGTATGCCCTGTGTCCTTGACGCCTTGATTGTTCTGTCGTCTACATCTGTTAGATTCATAACGTGGGTAACTTGGTATCCACGGTATTCGAGCCACCTCTTGAGCATGTCTTCGAAGAGGAAGGCTCTCAGGTTTCCTATGTGAACGTAATCATAGACCGTGGGCCCGCATGTATACATTTTGACGTGCCCTTTTTCTATTGGGACAAACTTTTCCTTCTCACGTGTGAGAGTATTGAAAAACTGGATGTTTTCCGATTGCATGTTCATTTTTCCATTAGAAAATGCGGTGGAACGTATTTAAGCATTATACTCTTGAAGCACGGAAATCAGTTCCAGATCATTGTAGCCATTTCAGCAACGAATATATACGATATGAATGATAACGGTCTGCACCCGTGAAATGGACCGCGAGGTTGGTGAAGAAGATTAAGAACCTCAAGATGTTTGCGTTTCTCCAGATTCTGGTTTTCGTGCTTTCCGCGATGTTTTTAACTTCCCATATAGTCTGCAAGTCCGCTAGCGAGAGTACTTGGTATGTTCATGACACGATTGACCCTTCTTTGGACGAAGTAAGATGGCGAGAGGAAGGAGCAATAAGTGAAGCACAGTCTTGGATCGCGGATGGCTCGTGGTTCGACATGTACAAACGTGAAAGTCTGGTTGGCGCCAATGACATCTTTGTTTCGATGTATGAGCGTTTCAACTGGTCACGAGTGAAGGACATGCACAATTTACAGTTCACTACTTTCAACGAATTCACCCAATACTTGATAAATAACCCTGGCTGGTGGCTGAAAGAAATATGGGAAATAGACACAGAATGGTATGGAATATCAGCCAACACAACAGGCATAAACTATCTTTTCAACCACGTGAACTCTGAAGCGCAACTGTGGACTTGGTTCCACATAACAAGAATACCTGAATATTTCGTAGGCAGCGAAAGACTGGCCAACTGGCTTGTCGGCTTCGACTTGACATCAGTTTCAATTGGCAACCTAAAAATCTACGAGTTTTATGAAGATTCGAATTTGGAAGGAACCCATTACAGTCTCTACTACAAGGCTCCAGCCAACATGCTCACTCAACACGGAGACAATTTTACATTGACGATCGGTGTTGCTCCCGCTTATATCGGCCATACTTTCAAAATGCAACAAATAATTGACATAAACATGCCCGCGAACACTGAAGTGAAAGAGACTTCTCCAGTCAACATGTCTCTTCCGACAGGGAACACAGCAACTTTTGTCATCTCCAAAGACGACCCATTTCCGGCATCGTTCACCGCGGTAAGTGGTTCCCCTTCAAAAGCCTTCAGTCAAGTAGTCTGGGAAAACGCAAGCCTTTGGTTGTTCACTCCAGGCGGCTGGGCAGCCATAGCCTCACTTACAGTGCTCGGTTACACAGGTTTTCGCGGGAGAAGGATATGGCGTCGAAGCAAACTGTATCACCGTATGTACAACAGCATGGTAACGATCTTCGACCTTTACTCTTCAGATATCATCAAGTTTCACCAGGAAATGGCTAATGTTTCCTCTTCTATCTTCAAACTACTGATCGAAGACAGAATCACTGATGAACAGTTTGAGAAACTGCTAGTTAGAAGAGACGACCTTGTGAAAAGAGTACAAGGTGAACCGCCGAAACCTTAAGCATAGCGAAGAAACAAGGAAATGCTGCGATCTGCAGATTTTTGCAGCGCTGGATTATAGGGAGGAAGACTAATTACGGCGCAGCTTTTGCCGTGAACTTTGATAGACTTTCCAGACATTGCTAATTCTTCGCCACAGTATGGACATCTGCCAAGAGTCGAATCAGACAGAGTGTCACAATGACCACATCTGACTTTGACAATGACTTCTTTCTCTTTGACTACTTCACGAAACACTGACGACTACGATGGGAACGTCGGAGGAGGAGGAGGCGGAGGAGGAGGAATTTCAGGATAAGCTGTCATCGGTCCTTCCAAGGGCTCGAAAAAGTTCTGGAAGTTGAAATGACCACCCAGAAAGTCCCTGAGAATTATTACAAACAGAGGAAAGACGAAAAAGACATTCAACAACAGTGCAGCAAGCCCGAGGTCTGCAAGACCAAAAACAACAACAAGGCTATTCCAGAGCATGTGGTTCGCAATTCCTGTCAAAAAGAGCCGTCGTGGCAGAGAACCATACCGATTCGACAAACCACCCTGAGTCGACCTGCCTGCAGTCATGGCGAAGATTCCCATCCCGACAAATGCTGACGAAAGAGGATGCAGTGGAATCACGATTGCCCTCAACACAACCGTTTCCGCAGTTGGAGACCCGACGATGTACACAATGGCTTCAGAGATAGCAAACCCTAATCCCGCTGCTGCGCCAAGTGCGGCACCATAACGACGATTTGGAACCTTCTTCCACATGAAATGAACAACAACCAGCATTGCCAGAGCCTTGAAGGGCTCCTCTGTCAAAGGGGCGAAAACAGCCAACGTGACGGCACCGCCCACCAATAGAATAAACAGAATTTGCGCCACAAAAGACAAAGCGGCGCTCGCAAGTGCCGCGAAGATGAAAGCCACGATGAACCCAGAGGTAGGCGATTTTCCACCGGGAAGCTGCGATGAATTCTCTAAAGCAGAAAGCTGTCTCCTAATGCCGCCGAACAGGTTTGTGCCCGGAAGATGAAAGCCGCTCAAAGCTTTTGGAACTGGAGGCGCTGGTGGAGGCGGATATGCCGGTTGTTGCATCAAAATCGCCCTATGCCATTTGCTCTTAGGTTTTTTAAGACTTTCGACACCAACAACCATTACCAGAAGGCAAAATGCGACTGCCTCTGAAGAAGATAAAAACAAAACGTGGGATGGCTTGAAGGATTCAAGCTCAATTGACAGCTGAAAGCTATGCAGGTGGTGGGGGAGGAGGCGGCGGAACAGCTGCGAACACTTGCTTCACTGAGACTACCGTTGTTCCTGCCATGCGGTCGAAGTATCTCTGTCGTGGATCAGGTCCAGGAGTTGCAATGCCAATCAGGAAATCAATCAAAAAGATTACCCAGAAGATCTTGCTCAAGTTCCGAGTGAGCACTTTGTTGGACGGTGCTTTGCTGCCGTCAAGCATTTGAACCTTCAAACCCATGACTCTCTTGCCTAACGTCGCTGCAGAAGCTGACGATTCCATCACAACTGAATAAATGACCCAAAGTAAGCCGTAGAAAACTGGCACGAGCAACACCCAGACAAACCATGCAAGCGGTCCAAGAGCTCCTGCGAGTGGTGCTCCAGCATTCCAGACTAGAGCCCACCATACGACCCAACCTATTATTGCCCAAGGAATGCTGTCGATTATTGCAGCAACAATTCTTAGGAGCCAATGAGTTCCCATGTCAACTTGAGGACCAGCGTTTCCATAACCTGTGGACATTTTTTCATCTCGCCTAATATTCAGTGAGGTTCGTTTTTATTGCTTTCTATTGTCCTAAAACCAAAGCAAACATGCAGGCTTAGAATTATGAGCTGGAGGCAAAGAACTTTGAAACGAAGATGGATTCAGGAGTCTCAAAACTTATAAATCGTTTCACCGACTCATCATTCAGAAGGTGAAGTGATAGTATGTCGAAACAAGAAAAAGCCATGACAAAAGATCGCCTCATAGGCATGAAAGTCATCGACGCTGATGGAAACAGTGCCGGCACAATCAAAGACATCGCATTCACAGTTGGAAAGATGGGCATGACCATGATTGTTGAGACGGAGAAGGGTGAGGACATTGAAGTTCCGTGGGAACAGATTCAAGCAGCAGGAGATTACGTTCTGTTGAAGCCGTCAACAGTCCAGACCCAGAGTTTCGGAGCGCAGCCAGTGGCGCAACCTCAGCAGGCCCAAACGCAACAACCGACGTGCCCTACGTGCGGAGGACCATTGACTTACATTCAACAATACCAGAGATGGTACTGTTACAAGGACAAAAAATACGTGTAGAAGAAAAGCAAGTAGAAAGCAACACTCTACACTTCTTTCTTTCCCTAACTTCCGTTTTGTCGAAAAGCTAAGGATATTTCTTACAGTTCTGGCAGTACCATCTGCCATACTGCTCAATGAAAGTCATTGGTTGCCCACAGGTGGGACACGTTTGCGCCACAGCTGTGGGTGGAGGCGGAGGAGCACGTGAAATCCGCGACAAATTGAATATTCCTGGCATTGCAAAGGGTCGCCGCTCCAACAACCCAGCGATATATCCTCCCAGCGAATAAAAGAGAAAAGCGAAGAGCACTCCAATGATCCAAGCCACCATAATATCGACTGCTTTGTTCGACTCTGCGACTATGCCTGCCAATGAGAGAAAGAAAGTGATAATTGTATAGACAAAACCCGTGAAGAAACCAGCACTAAGCCCTTGCATCTCAAGGTTTTCGCCTGAACGATTAAACCTGAAGCCGAGATAAGCAGCTACAAATCCTCCGGGTACAATGAGAAATATGCCTTCCACCACAAAGAGTCCCACAAACGTCGGCCAGTTGCCTTTTGCTATGCCCGCACTCCCTGAAACAATTACACCAAACAGAAAACCAATCAGACTTTCAGCAAGATAATCATGTAGATATCCTTCTCTCAAAGCCATTCAAATCACTCAAATCATCCTTGATAGCTCATGTTTTCCTTTTCATGGGTATTTAAGACTTATCTTGATGATAGTTTCAAGCCTGTGTCTGCGATCTTTCCATGGCAGCAAAATGTCAAAACAACCGTCGAGTATCGTTATAACATGAATAGCTAGCTAAGGATCGTGAAGAATACATGAGTACGAAAGAAGAAGGGCTTCTGAAATACTAGATTGCTCTTGGAATAATCGGGTTTGCAATCGGAACGGCACTCGCAGGCAGCGTCTCGGCAGGTGGCCTGCTAACACTCCTCCTCCGCGACCTCGGTAAAACCGCTGCCATGAGCGTCCTCGCAGGAATTTTCGCCTACCTTCCAGCAGGCGTCATCGCCGGATACCTTCACTTCAAGTGGCATAAGGTAGAAAGCAAAATGGAGGTCTGACAGCAGGCATAATGGCGTCTCTCGCACATCTAATAGTCACTCGGTTCATGACGATAGGCTCGACAGCAATCTATGGAGGAGACTGGGGTTCCACAATGGAATCATGAGGCATCTCTGTGGTCTTCGCACTCATCTTCTACCCAATAGGCGGCTTCCTGTCAACAGTATTTGACGGATTGAAAATGCCAATGATGGGCGCACTGAAATTCCAACGCGCTCCAACAGCAGCAGCTCCGCCACCGTCTCCAGGGGCAGCAGGGGCACCCACTTGCCCCACATGCGGCAGCCCATTAAGGTACATCCAGCAATACCAGAGATGGTACTGCGACAAAGAACAGAAATACGTCCAGACAACCCTTCTTTCCCAATTTTTCTCTCCTCAGAGGTGGAAAACTTTTATACAATCAACAAGATTCTCTCTGCATGACTTGCACATGTTCAGTTGGCAGTCTATTTGGAACAACGTTTCAAAATCACCTACGTATGCGTGATGGGTCAATATGAGAACCAGAATCATCATTACAACATTTATCGTCTCTTGGATTGCAATGCTCATCCTGCTCGCAGGTTCCTCCGCACAAGAGG
>JBGOYH010000129.1:0-6221 GCA_041479575.1 Bathyarchaeia archaeon | reverse complement strand
CGTAGTTCGTCGAAATTTTCTATTATTCCGTTGTGGACAACGGCTATCTCTCTGCTGCAGTCAAGGTGTGGATGGGCGTTTATTTCTAGCGGTGCTCCGTGGGTAGCCCATCTTGTATGGCCGATGCCGATGCTGCCGGGTAGGTCGTCTAGATTGCGCGTGTTATGAACGTCGTCTATTTTCCCTTGGTCTTTCTTTATGTAGAGTTTTCCTTCATGCAGTGTGGCTTCGCCAACCGAGTCGTAGCCTCGGTATTCAAGCCTCTTCAGAGCCGCATGTATTACTGGTGCGGCGTTTCCTTCTTTTAGAACGCAGCCGAATATTCCGCACATTTCTGAGCCTCATCTGTTTACGGTAAGCCCTTTTCGAACCGTTTTTGCGCTAATAAGCATTGTTAATAGACAAATCTGAGCGTTAAAACATATGTTTGATTCCTTTTTCATATTTCACCGTGATTTGTTCCACGCACGGCCATCATTTTCGCATGAGTATTAATAAAAATCTTATAAGGGTGCAATTTCACTACTCTAGCGAAGAATCATGGACAAGAAACTGCTTCTGAAAGAAGATGGGAAAACACAGAAAGTCAAAGAAATTGCGATAGTTGACGATCCGCAAAAACTGAAGATGATCCTGAACACGCTTAGCTGGAAGATTCTGATGATGATTTCTGAGAAAGAAATGTATCCTCTCGAAATCGCCAAAGCCCTAAAAATACATGAACAGAAGGTGTACTATCACGTCAGAAAACTGGAAAAAGCCGGTGCAATAGCCATTTCAAGAGAGGAAGAAAAGAAGGGAGCAACGGCGAAATATTTCAAGGCAGTTTCGTCTGCTTTTGGGATAGAGCTTCCGCAGGAGTATAGGCCAATCAGAAAGCTTTCTCTTCTTGGAATGGAGGAGCAGATTCAGAAATTCTTCAGGGAATTCATAAGAGCAGATACCACTTTCGAAGGAAAAATAGTAGTAGGCAGTCCAACGCCTCACGGGCCGTTTAAGACGAGTGCACGAGACGGACATTATGCCTCCCATCTGACTTTCTTCTTGGGACAGTTTGTGAAGATGCCTGACGAGTTCGCGATAAAACTTGATGTTGATGTAAAGGCGGAGAAGGAAGAGAAGAACAACCTGATACTCGTGGGTGGACCGGGCACGAATTTGCTGACGCAAGAAATCAACGAGTACTTGCCGATAAGGTTTGACATGCGCGCCTCTGCAGAAGGTTTCCTGTTCGGCGGCTTGGTATCTAGACGAACTTCTGCTGTTTACACCGCTGACAATGTAGGACTGGTTGCAAAGATCGTGAACCCGTGGGACAACAGCAAAAGAGTCATAGTTCTAGCTGGAAACAAGGCTGTGGGCACCAAGGCTTGCGTCTTGGCTTTAGCGAACTTTTGGAAGAAGACCTTGAAAAACTACAAAGGCAATGAAGCTTCTTTCGCAAAAGTCATACAAGGCTTTGATCTTGACGGCGACGGAAAAGTCGACTCAATAGAGGTTCTAGAATAGCTTGGTCCCCTCCCAATCCAAAGAAGTAATCGTGGCACATGGACATGGCAACATTCTGGCTATACACAAGGCTACGGTTGAAATCACTAAGGAGACGCATCTCTCCAGGAGCGGTAATTGTATAATCGCTGTAGGCGCAAACAAAGGAATGGATGCCTTGAGTCTTGAATTTAAAGAGAATCTGCGGAAAGATGATGCCAAGATTATCATTCTGGTGGAGGCTGGTGGCGTTGCCGAGATCATAAACGCGTGCGGAAGTTCCAGGCTAATTCTTGCTCACCCAACTGACATCGTAATTAGAAAGAGTAGTTACATATGCAGCCGGACATTGGCAATTCATGCGGACAAATCCGCAGATGAACTGTCACGGGATTTAGTTAAGAAAATGAGAAACCCTGAACAAAAAGTGAAAATATCACTGATCGTCAAATCTCAATGAATGTGTACGTCCAATACAGCCTGCCACTCGTGCGGAGCTGTTTCACGAACCGTTTTTTGGGATAGGACTTCGTCAACTTTTCTTCTAGACTTTTCAACTGCTTCTTCAAAATGAAGTTTCATGTCCTCCAGTGAATTTGATGCGTCGACAAACCCGTAGAAGTGAACGATTCCACCCTTCGGTTTCAGTGCATGAGACGCAACGTCAACGAATTCTATTGCTTTCTCAGGCAAATTCATAATCACGCGATCAGCAACGCCTAAAACCCTTGCATCTACTATTTGTTTTGCGTCTCCCAACAAGGGATGAGCCTTGCCGATAACCCTGTTAAGTCTAATGTTCGTCTTCAGATATTTCACGGCATATGGATTCGCGTCTATTGCATAGACTTTCACGTTTTCATGCGTCTTAGCTATAAGTATGGCAAAAGGACCCACGCCTGCAAACAGGTCTGCTACGGTTTCGCCTTCCTGAACGAGTGATGCTACTCTTTTGCGTTCCTGTGAGAGCCTCGGCGAGAAATATGCCTTTGCCACATCCACTTGATATTGACATCCATGCTCCTTGTGGACGGTTTCAGTCTTCTGTTCTCCAGCTATGAAGTTGAACTCTCTTAGACGATAGGTTCCGGTGATGGCGCCTGCTTTGGCTAGAACTGTACGAATGTTTTTGTTTGATTCTAGAACTGCTTCGCCGATAATGTTCTTGTGTTTTTCAAGTTCTGGTGGGATTTCGATTATCGCTATGTCTCCAACAATATCCATTGCATGCGGCAAACTGACCAGCAGATGAGGAGGTAATTGTTCTCCAAGTAGATCGACAAGCGACGCTTTCTTTTTTCTTTTTTCATTGAATGAGCAGGTTGTTATCTCGAGACTAACCCCTTCTTTCCTGAAGGTTTTCAGGTTCTCGTCTAAGAGTTGGTCGACGAGTGGGATGTACAGAGAATCGTCATCTTTTTTGATCTCGAATTCCTTGTCGACAAGTTCCAGCTTGTTAGATATCTCTAGAGTCTTTTGACCTTGCCTTTTGGGCACTTTGATGCATTTGACTTTTTTCGGCATTTAATCACTTGGATTTGGTTTTCTTGGTTGCCGTTATTACCGTGTAGAATTGGGTCAGTTCTGTCTCTGTCAAGCCATATTGTTCCTTTGCTTCTCGATTAGCGTTCTGTACATATCTATGAAGTTCTTCAGACGTGACTCCGAAGTAGTTCCCCTTGTCTTCGATCAATGATCTATAGTGCTTTCTATACGAGACGGTCTTCATTCTAGATACATGAAATCCATGGTTTTCAAACAACTTTTGCACTTCTGAAGCCTTGTAGTATCTTGAGTGCGCTTTGGAAATTGTTCTCTCCAAGGTTTCAAAGAAACCTTGGTTGTCAGATTCATGTGGCGAGAGATCGCCGTAGACAAAAGTACCCTTTTCTTTCAGAAGCCGTGCAAGGTGCTCCAAGACTTTTTCTTGGTCTGCGAAATAGTGCATCGTGCTCATGCACAATGCCGCATCGAAGGCTCTGGTTACAAACGGAAGGTGTTCTGCGTCGCCTAAGATCAAGTCAAAATGCCGTTTGCAAGCGGACATTTTATTCTTTGCAGCATAGAGCATTTCTTTGGTCAAGTCAAGTCCAACGAAGCGGAGACTGATCTTTTCCAGCAGGGGCTTCGCGTTTCTTCCGCTTCCGACGCCGACTTCTAAAATAGTCTTATTTTCAAAACCTCCAAGCGCATCGAGAAGTTCATCAAATACTTCGGTTCCGAAGCCTTGTTCAGATTTCCATGTTCTGCTCTTTTGCCGATCATAATCCTTGGCTCTGACTGAATAGTATCTTTGGATGATCTTTTTTCGACTTGTGTTGTTCATCTGTTCTTTTCACTTGGATTAACAGATCTTCTCTATTCGGTAGAGCCTATCTGCCTTTTCAACTTTGAACCTGACTTTCAAGATTTCTTCGGCAAGCCAAATGTTTGTTTCCAGATGCTCTGAAACGGTTCGAGTTAGGTAGATTGACTTGCCTTGAGCCAATGCTGCGTATGGAATGAGCAAATCGGACAGATGTACATCTACTGTCGGCTTCAAAGAGATTTCTTCAAGCAATTTCTGAGCCGCTTCTTCGCCAACTTTTTCACTTGTTTTTTGGAGTTCGCCGATTGCGTCAGCTCCTATGAGTGCGTCCGTGTCAGTTTCAGCCCACAAGACGAGTGAACTGCCTTTTTGCAGAGCGTTTGATTCGTCGTTTATTACTTGTATGTCTGCTTTGTAGCCTCTTTCTTTCAAGTGTTGGTTTGCAGCTTTTGCTTGTCTTTCTGCGACTTTTCTATCAGCTAGAAATGTGCAGACTGACACGCCTTTGATTGCTTTTATGTTGCCGAAGTTTTCCAGCCGAATCGGTTTCAACCGTTTTGCAGGTTCTATGGTTGCAGTGATTTCGCCGTTTCCTTTTGGATAGTAGCCGTATTTGTGGACGTTTATTGCTGCGTTCAAACCCATTCGCTCGAGGATCGGCAGCAAAACAAAACGCACGTAGTTGATGGTAGGCGAGTGTGAAACGTCAGTTCCGCCCTTTGAAACGCGTAGGTTGACTGTGTTTCTAGCGTAAGCGCAGATTGGCAATACGGTCATTAGAAGCATCGGAATGCTTCCTGCCGTTCCAATTTCAGCCGCAATTTTGCCGCCCGTGATTTCTTTGGGTTTGAACCAGAGTTCACGCGAGTTAATTCCTGCACCTTCTAGATCAGCATTGCACAGTTTTGCAGCTGTCAAAACTGCTTCCAAGTGTTGTGGCTTCAAGCCGGGTTGTGGTCTGCTTTGTCTGATGTTGAAAATGTGAAGCGGCTGCTCTGTTATCGCTGACAAAGCGACGGCCAGTCTGAGAATTGTGCCGCTTCCTCCCTTTTTGCTTCCGTCAATCTCGATCAAGTATGAAGGATTCTCCTGTTTTCGGCTTGCTAGAAAGGTTAGAAACAATTAATAATTGGGTGAAGTATTAAGGATTTGGAAGGAAGAAGGTCTCATGAGCGCCGATAAAGCGAAGGTTGATAGTCTCATTAAGAGGGTTGAGGAACTTGTCGTGATCCTGAGCGGTATCCAGGAGGATTTGAGACAAGTGTCCGCATCACTGAAGTCTCTGGCCGTACAACAGATCACCCAACCTGTTGCTGCACCACCACCACTTTCACTTTCCCAACCTACAACTGTGGCTGGGGCGCCTCGTGCTCCTGACAGGTCAAAAGCGTTAGAGGACGTGAAGACGATGTTTCCTGACGAGCTGGAAAACTTGTTGAGTTTTGAGGAAAAAGATGATTACATCATCATCAAGCCACGGCAATTCCTAGGTTCTGACAACTTCTCGAAAATTGCCTCCGCAGTGCGTCAAGCCGGCGGAGAATACGTCAGCGCCGGAAAGGGCTCACATTTCAGAATTCCTAAGAAGAACACGTAAACAAACCATGCTTTTTCGAAGTGATTTCAATATCTTGTTTCGAAACTGGTAAAACTGCCTGAATACGGCTCCCACGCAACTTGTGTTTCTGTGACTTTGGCGGCTGGAGGGCCCCTCCTGCAGAATTCTACAAGCTGTTTCACGTCTTCTTCTTCACCTTCAAACACAGCTTCAACCTGATCGTCAGGGAGATTGCAGACCCAACCAGTCACATGGTGTTTCTTTGCTTCATATCTTGTTTCTGACCTGAAGAACACGCCTTGCACACCGCCGGTCACGAAAACGTGCGCTCTAACTTTCATGATCTATCACTTTTCAGAGCATTCACTTAAACTCATCTCTCTGCTGCGCAAACATGTTGTTCCAACATCCGTTTTAAAAGATGCCGAGTCCGAACGTATTTCCGGTGAAAGTTTATGATGGAAAACTGTAATGGGAAATTGTTTGTTTATGCATCAAGTTTTGCGTCCCGTGGAAAACGGTTTGAACCTGTGCGGGTTGCGGCGGAGAGAATGGCTAGGCACTTGAGGTTGAGTTTTGAGGTCAAGACTTTCAGGAAGAAGTTTGAGCCGATCTATGTTTACTACAAGAATGGCAGTGACGAACCTATTCCAATCTATTGCGTTAGCGACAAACAGTCGAACATTGAGGAAATCTGTACATCTTTAAGGAACATGATGTTTGTCTTGTCCTTCCATCCAAAACATTCAGCTTTGCGGCAGATAAGGAAAGAGATTATGCAGTTTTCATAAATTTCAAGCTCTGATTTTCAAGCCTTATATCGTACACTTGATTACGTCGAAATCTATGCCTAAACTCTCGTACTCT
>JBGOYH010000128.1:0-6264 GCA_041479575.1 Bathyarchaeia archaeon | reverse complement strand
TACTGCTGGCGTCAGTGGCTGTCTTTGGCTCGACAAACCTTGCTCTTTTTCTGACACCTGTTCAGCTGATAACTCTCGCCCTGATCGGCATCTTGTACATTCCTTGTCTCTCAACAATTGCAGTTTTAGCCAAGGAATTCGACTGGAAAACTGCCGCTACAATATCGGCAGCCAATTTTGTCGTTGCGCTAGTTGTGGGCGGAATAGCATACAGATTGCTTTCTCTTGTGTTGTGACACACTATACATTAATGAAGTCCTATTGGCGTATGGTACCCAGGTGCAATTTAGCGCGCTTTTGTCTTGCGTAGGCAAGAACCAACCGGGGCAGAAAACTCGGCTCGATGTTTTTTGTTCATAGAGGGAGTGATGAGTTCACTGCTGCCGCACTTCTGGCAAACGCCATATATATCGAGACGTTGTCCTGTCGCGACGAATTTTGTTGTAGTGGCAACCCTCTCGACTACTTCTCGTGCGGTGAGATCGTCTAAATCCCTGATGTTGCCACATCGCAGGCAAACCAAGTTTATGTGAGGTCTCATGTAGGAATCGAATCTTGCCTGGCTCTGAGGAAAGTTCAGTTCTTGGATCAGATCCAGTTCTTCCAGAACCTGAATGGTCTTGTAAACTGTCGCAAGGCTCACTGTTGGATGAATCTTCTTAACTTCATCGTAGATTCTCTGTGCGGTCGGATGATCTCGATTTTGGAGTGCAAATCGACAGATCGTTATCCTTTGTGGAGTAGCCTTGTATCCTTTCTTGCGGAGAGCCTCGATTACTGCTGCGTCGGATTTTTGAAGGTCGTTCATACTGGTTATTACATAATAACAATTCTTAAATAAACCTTGGGATTAAGAACATAATGTCATGAAGAAGGAGATGTTAAGAGTTATGAAAGAAAAACACCTCACTACAAATCAAGGAGTCCGAGTCACTGATAACCAGAATTCACTAACGGTCGGTGAGCGTGGGCCTGTCTTGCTGCAGGATGTGCATCTTATCGAGAAGCTCGCACACTTCGACCGTGAGCGCATCCCTGAGCGTGTGGTTCACGCTAAAGGTGCCGGTGCGCATGGCTACTTCCAAGTATACGAGAGCATGGCAAAATACACCTGCGCAAAATTCCTTCAAGATCCAAAGAAAAAGACGCCTGTCTTCGTCCGTTTCTCCACAGTGGTTGGCGCACGAGGATCTGCCGATACAGCTCGCGATCCCAGAGGCTTTGCCGTCAAGTTCTACACTCAAGACGGGAACTACGATCTAGTAGGAAACAATCTGCCAGTCTTCTTCATCCGAGACGCCATCAAGTTCCCTGACATGGTGCATGCCTTCAAGCCTGCCCCTGACACGAATATCCCCACAAGCTCGTCAGCAAACAGTCGCTTCTGGGATTTCATCTCCCTCACTCCCGAATCCACCCACATGATAACTTGGCTCTTCTCCGACAGAGGAACGGTCAAGAGCTACAGGAAAATGGAAGGATTTGGCGTCAACACTTACAAGTGGGTGAACGCCAAAGGCAAGGCCGTATACGTCAAGTACCATTGGAAGCCAAAGGCAGGAATAGAGACTGTTGACCGCCATGAGGCCACGCGCCTAGCTGGCGAAGATCCCGACATTGCCACCCGCGACTTGCACGAGACCATCGCCTCAGGAAAGACAGCAGAATATGAATTGTATGTCCAGATTATGGAGATAGATGATGAGTTGAAACAGGACTTCGACCCATTGGATGCCACAAAGACCTGGCCCGAAGACAAGTTCCCGCTTATTCCAGTGGGCAAGATGGTGCTTGACCGCAATCCTGAAAACTACTTTGCTGAAACAGAGCAAGCGGCCTTCTGCCCAGCCTCTATTGTTCCAGGAATCGAGTTCTCCGCTGACAAGCTCTTGCAGGGCAGGGTCTTCTCATACGCGGACACGCAGCGGCATCGGCTCGGCGCCAATTACCTGCAACTTCCAATCAATCGGCCGCAGGTTGCTGTCAACAACAACCAGCGCGATGGTGCTATGCAGTATGCGTCCTATGGTGGCGGAACAGTCAACTACGAGCCCAACACTTTGGCAGGCGGGATGCCACATGAAGCACCAGCCACGCCTACTGAGGATTACCATATCACGGGGAAAGTAGTGCGCCAGAAGATCAGTTTGACCAACGACTTCCGGCAGGCAGGCGAGCGCTACCGTTCCCTTGGCAAGGTAGATCAGGACCATTTGGTTGATAACATCATTGATTCTATCGGAAAGGCAAACAAACAGATTCAACAACGAATGGTCGCAAACCTCACTAAAGCTGACGCCGAGTTCGGCAAGCGCGTCGCAAAAGGACTGAAACTCTAACTACTAACCAAAGGATTGAACAGCTATTCTGGCTTGGCATTGGGTGTGAATCTAAGACAAGTGCGAAGAATAGCGCGCGATAAGATTTCCCCCCCCCCCCAAACCAAACTCCATACCAATCTTAGGAATCCTCAGCAGCCCGCGTTTCGATTTAGCGTGCGCTTCTGAGGGAGTGAAATTGCACGTTCTAGGCTGTTTACAGTTGATTTCTATTCAGGTCTAGGCTTTATATTCTCTACAGTCTGTAAAGCCAGTGAAAGTAAGAGCAGTAAAATGAAGGAGAAGGCTACGATGACCACTCTGTACATTAACGGGATGTTTGAGAACAGAAGCACATACGAGCCTATCACTAAAAAAGCAACATAAACTACGCTCATGGTCTTTGACATTCTTGCTGCCATCTTACTCACCCACTTGCTTGATCAGATGAGATATCATAAATCAACTTAATTTACATCTCTGGGGAACTTAAAAAGCTGACGAACTGCGAGAAGAAGCGTGAGCGCTCGAGATATTAACTGTGCTCGTTTTTACGGCAGTTTGTTCGGGAAAAACGTTAGCGCGCGTGCTACTGCTCTCAACGTGAAAAGTTTGTGAAGTAGCGGAATCAAGAATAAAAGTTTGATATGTGCTTATGTGCAATCGCACTGGAGATATCTCGGGATGAAATGAAGAATGTTAAGTGCACAGTTGGAGGTTGAGGAATGAAGAAGACGCTTCCGTTTATCGCGTTGTTCATTGCTACGATAATCTATGGTTTCACCAATATTCTGCTCAGGTTTGCTGGAAGTGAGCACTATTTTTCAGTTGTGTTTTTTGTTCTTCTTTTTTCCGCGATAATGTTTTTGCCAGTTCTGAAATTCAGCAATGGATTAAGTGAAGTAAAATCCCTGAAAGAGGTACGATTGATAGTGCCCTTGGGATTTTTTGTGGCTGCAACATGGTTTCTTATCTATTTTGCAATAATGAATACGTCAATAGCCAATGCTGTGCTTGGGTACATGACTACTCCAATTTTTGTGATAGTTTTGTCGCCATTCCTCTTGAAAGAACACATCAACAAACCTATCATGGCGGCTCTCGTCTTGGCACTCATAGGCGTATTGCTGATTTTCGATCCTCGGAATCTAATTCGATCTATCGCTCCTGTTGGAATAATCAGCGGCATACTCGCAGGTTTTGCTTCCGCTATGGTGGAGATCATCGGAAGAAAATTGAAAGACAAATACAGCCCATTTTCTTTGACTTTCCTAGGAACCTCTGTGGGAATGCTGGTGATGTTCCCATTCTTCTTGCTGAGCGGTTCAGCCATACCCGACACGAGTTCAATCGTAATTGTTCTGCTACTGGGTTTAGGAGGAGTCAGCGGAGGGACATTGCTTTACTATGGATTAAGACACATACTCGCACAGAGCACGTCAATAGTTCTACTCCTAG
The DNA here is from genome assembly GCA_041479575.1 of Bathyarchaeia archaeon. Taxonomy (GTDB): domain Archaea; phylum Thermoproteota; class Bathyarchaeia; order Bathyarchaeales; family Bathycorpusculaceae; genus DASPPK01. The sequence goes on along the minus strand of JBGOYH010000128.1, from coordinate 2,488 downwards.
AACCATTCATATCAATAGTAGCCGCATTCATAATATTCCTTGAAATCCCCTCTCCATTGACCATTCTTGGAGCAAGCCTGCTGGTGACCGCCGACGTCATCATAGTCAAAAAACAACCCTAACACACAATACACAATGCCTCCAAAAACGATATCAGAATCATGTTGCGGAAACAATTTCGCAAAAAAGAATACTTCAACAATACCCGCAAAAGACCACGCTGCAAGTACTATCCGCAACAAAAACCTAGGGGGAGGGGGTAGGTCGTTTTTGACTGTTTTTCAATCAAAAACCATGTTGAGTAGTCCATACTGTAGGTCTACACTTCAGATTCGCCATGGCACGGGCGAGACCCATCTACGTTGACAATAGATCAAGAAACCCCTTTGAAGGAAGCAAGTTTTTAATCTTGATAGTTGTTCTAGCCGTGAAGGTGTTCCCGTTTGAACGCTGCTGTAGACGTGAACTCAGTCGTCAAAGTATTCGGCAACATACGCGCCTTAGACGGTTTGAATTTCACCGTAGACACCGGAGAGATTTTCGGTCTCATCGGTCCCAACGGCGCCGGAAAAACAACTGCCTTACGCATAATCGCAACTTTGCTGTTGCCAACATCAGGCACAGTCAAAATCTTCGATTTAGACGTTTTCAGACAAGCCGCAGAAGTGCGCAAGATAATCTCTTACCTTCCCGAAGAAGCAGGCCCCTATCCCAACCTGTCCGGACATGAATACCTAGAGTTCATGGCACGGTTCACCGCAAGAGGTAGAGATGAAGCCCACCAAATGGTGAACGAAGCAGCAGAAATCTGCGGTCTAGGCGATCGTCTGAAAGACAAAGCCAAAACCTATAGCAAAGGAATGAAACGCCGCCTACTCGTCGCCAGAGCCTTGATGACCAAACCTAAACTAGCGGTTCTAGACGAGCCTACAAGCGGCCTGGACGTATTACAGTCATATCACGTCAGAGAAATAATCAAACGCTACGCGAGGGAACGCGGCGTAACAATCGTTCTTTCCAGTCACAACATGCTTGAAGTTGAACACTTGTGCGAGCGTGTTGCTCTGCTCAACAAGGGCAAAATTGTCGCTGAAGGCAAACCGCAGGAATTGAAGGAAAAGTTTGGAAGTCCAAACCTGGAAGAAGTTTTTGCAAAGGTGGTTGGTTTTGCTTAAAGGTTTTGGAACTCTCCTTCTGAAAGAACTTAAAGAACTGATCAGAGACCCGAAGATACTGTTAGGTTTCGTGATTGTCCCGTTAATCATGTTTCCCGTGCTTGGGTACGTCATGAATCTTTCAGTGCAGACAGCCCAACAAAGCGCTTCCAACGCCGCGGTGCTTGTGCTGAACCGTGATTCAGGAAACAATTCCACTGAATTCATTACTTCTCTCAATTCTTCAATGAAAGCCATCATCGTCCATGTTCCAACGGTTGACGACGCAGTTGCTCTTATGTCAAATTACAGCGCAACCGGCATAATAGAAATCCCAGCAGACTTCAGCCAAAACGTCACCGCAAGAATCCCCGTAGACGTGAAATTCTACACTGCCTTTTCTGGTTCCGGATTGTTTGAAGGAATAGGCTCCTCAATCGTTGACCAGCTGGTTGAGAATTTCAACAGAAACGTGGCTCCAAACCTGCTGGTTCCAGAACAATCTGTAATTGTCAAAGGCAAAATCGTTGAAAACATGGATCCACGCATGCTTTCAAGCCTTGTGCTTTCACAGGCATTTGCACTGCCTATCACCATGATTATTTTGCTGACCTACTCCATGCAGATAGCAGCGACCTCCGTAGCCATGGAGAAAGAAGAGAAAACGTTGGAAACACTGCTGACTCTGCCCATGGACCGCTTCGCCATTCTCGCCGGGAAACTGTCGGGCTCAATCATCGTTGCAGGCGTAGGCGCAATAGCCTACATGTTCGGGTTCAACTACTACATAGGTTCTTTTACATCCTCGATCGCAGCAGGACCGTCTGTTGATCTGGTCTCACTAGGGCTGGTTCCTTCGCTTTTCGGCTACTTACTTCTAGGAGTATCTCTTTTCGTCACCTTGCTTTCAGCTTTGGCGCTAGCAGTCATTCTTTCTGCATTCGCGCAAGACGTGAGAAGCGCCCAGTCCTTGGTAAGCTACGTTTACCCGTTTCTGTTCGTTCCAGCGCTCGCTTTAATGTACCTCGACATCAACGTGTTACCGTTTTGGCTCAGGGCCGTTTTCTATGCAATTCCTTTCAGCCAACCTATCATAGCCTCTAAAGCGGTCACGATGGGAGACTATTTGACCGCTGGCTTGGGCATAATCTACGTTACAGCTTTTACCCTCGTAATCATGTATGCGGCTTCGCGACTGTTTGCAACAGAGAAAATTCTGACGGTAAAACTGAGATTCAGAGGACTGAGGAAGAGTCAAACAGCGTCTGCTGAATAGTCGCCGAAGATGCTGGTTTTTGAGGGCAAATGGAAAAGTCTTTAGTATCGTAAGGGCT
>JBGOYH010000127.1:0-6280 GCA_041479575.1 Bathyarchaeia archaeon | reverse complement strand
CCGAGATGTAGAAGACGAAAAGAAACACAAAATCGTAATCATCGACCTTTCAAAGAAAATTCTCATCTTCATCGACCAACCCCACGACATGCTCCTGCAAAGACTCAGGCCGCTGCTCAGCCATGACAGAAAGACTCTTGTTTCAAAAATCACTGATAAGCGAGAAAAGGGAGGTCTACGCACCAAAACCGCTGTTATCAAAGGCTATCCCACCGTCGTATTCTGCACCGCAAAGTTTTCAATGGAAGACCAAGAACGCACACGGTTACTGCTTCTGAGTCCAGAGACAACGACGGAGAAAATCAAGGATAGCATCCTACTGAAAATTCAGAAAGACAGCGACCGCGAAGCCTTCAACAACTACATGGAATCGGACCCCCAGAGAAAGTTCCTGGCCACCCGGGTCTGGTCTATTAAACGCGCGCAAATCAAGCACGTCATTATCCCCTCGGGTCTCAGAAGTGAACTTGCCGACCGATTCTTCAAGGACCACAGCAACCTCATTCCGAGGCACATGCGCGATATTGGTCGGCTCCTCGCCTTGGTAAAAGCAAACGCTTTGCTCAACCACATGCACCGGCAACGAGTGGAAGACCACATCATGGCAGACAGCGTCGACGTCCAAGCAGGCTTCGAACTCTACGCCTCCGTCAGCACCGCAAACGAGCTAGGCCTTCCCCCCGCAGTCTACGAAACCTTCACCCAACTCAAACCTGACATCTCCGAGTATGGAGTGACCCGCAAAGAATTCCAGCAGAAATTTTATGAGAAATTCCACCGGGTCATAGGCTCAAAACGTCTCGACGAAACACTACAGCTGCTGCAGACAGTGGGACTCTTGAATGAAGAACCGGACCCCGCTGACAAAAGGCAAAAGAGGTTCTATCTGGTTCAAAAATTAAATACCCCCGAAGGGTGGGGTAACACTGAAGACCATCAAAATGAGTTACCCCCCAGTCGCGGGGTATATAGTTTTCTACGTAAAGGCCTGAAGACACCTTTCCTCCAGGAAGACGCCGAAAAACTCATAGTACAAACTCTCCCTTGCACCCGAGAAATAGCGGAGAAGTTGTTTCAAGACCTCGTCGACGGAGGCCAAGTTTTCATGAATGGTGATGGAACATGGCAGTGGTGAAGAAAATTGGGGGTGATGTCACTTGACGGAGAACAGTCAAGTTGTTGAGGTTAAATCGGAGGGTAAACTCGTCTTGAAAGAGCCTGGACGCCGAGAAGACTTGTTAAGCATGCTTGACCGCGTTATCGAGGAGTGCTACACGAAGTTCAAGGGTCGATACTGCAAGAACGCTGAGAAATTGGCGTGGGCTCGCGCCCTCGGATTACTGGCCAAAGTTTCCAATGATTTGCTTAGAGATTTCGACTTGGAAAGTCTGCAGGTCAGAATTGAGCGCCTCGAAAGAGGTGAAACACATGAGCAAAGATGAATTGGAAAAGCGAATAGAAAAACTTGAGGAGACCAAGATGGTTAATACACCCCGGGTTGTGATGTGGAGTCCTTTAGGCGGCGGGGTTTTCGGCCATGTCCACGTGAATGGAAAGAAGAAAACTGCATGCTCTGACGAGGAGGAAGTCAAGATTATGCAAGGTCATTACGAAATTGACAAACACCGGATTGGCAAGGGTGAAGAGGTTCCTTTCTGGGAGTATCTTGAAGCCTTCACCTATTTGGCGCCTGCTGAGTTGGTTGAAAGGCAAAGAATAGTCATTGATAAGTTGAGGAGGATGAATGAATAATGTCGTTTGACAAAGAAATCTTTGACTCTGAAATCTTTGACACGGACACAGGCGAAGCCGCGCATAAATGGGGCTACGTTATACCCTCCAAACTTCAGAAACGATTCCTTGCAACAGGCAGAATCAGCCGACATGAAACCCTTATTCTTCACGGTAAAGGCCTACTCACACGATTAGCTGAACAAGGCGTTAATGCAATGGGTCAAACGTGTCTGAGGCGCCAATATCTCAGAAAAGCTGTGGGCAAGAAAGGTTTCGGCTTGGTCCTTGAAGCTTTAGGACTCCTTGAACTCACCTACAGTTTCATGTATGTAGCCGTCGTTGACGATCGCACTTGCGACCTTTGTTTGAAGTATGACAAGAAAGTGATGACTGGCGATGACGCTGAACGAACCTTCCCATACCTCACGAAGGGGCCAGGCGATTCAATATGGCTTCCAAACAACCACAATTTTTGTAGATGCATGCTCGTCTTACTTGAGGTTGGAATATAAATGAGGAAAGATGAAGCTGTGAAGCGCGTTGAAAAACTGGAGAAAAAGAAGATAGACCCATCACTGTTGTCGCCAGAAGGCCGAGAAATCATGAAGCTGCTCGAGGAGTATGAGGACATAGTGAAGAATCAGCCGGAAAACTACGTTGAGGACGAGGAGGCACTTGAAGTCATGCTCAAGGAGCTGCTTGATGAGTGGCATAAGAAAGGCCCGAAGGCCAGGACATCACAAGGATGGGTCATTCCACAGTAACGGTGACATAGAATAATCGGTCAATCAGAGGAGGTGAAGTAAACATGGGAAAGAAAAGTCTGTATCCAAATGTTGTAGACCCAGAGCTAGACCTGGGCTGGGACGAGAAGGATAGGCAGCGTCAAGAGTCTGAGATGTTCGCCTTCATACCGAATCAGAGGTTCCGTTTAACCCTCGAATTATCCGAGGCAGAGCGAAAAGCAGTGGTACCCTGGCTAATCAATCAACTGGACAGCAACCCGAACCCTCGGTTGTTAGCTGAAGTCCTCAGATGTTTTATCCTGAAGCAACCGCTGTACAACGTTCAAGACTACCAAGGCCTCATCAGCCAGATGCGATTTGACAATGCCATGGCCGAGGAGCAACAGCGGCAAACCAATGAGTGGAACAGCTTCAATGACAAACCAGTCGTCTTCAAGATACCAGGCTACACCGTTGAATTGGTCAGCGACATCCGAGACGTCACGGTCACGGGACAACCAAACTTCAACGTTAAAGTTTCAAATGGGAAGCAGTATTCAATCGTACCGTTCAGCGGGGGCGACCTGGATTTCTGGCGTAGAAAGGCAGCTGAGGAGCTTGAACGCTTCAAAACAGTGTACGAGACTGAGGCTCAACAACTAGTCATGGATTTGCCAGACCGAACCGAGATAACTCTGGTTCGTGACGCATGCGAGACTTTGCGGCCTTTGAAGATTGAAGACGGCACAACTACCTGGGCAGAACCAGGCTTCAAAATTGGCGATATCCTGGCGCCAGTCACGGTTCACCTGCAACTGTTAATGAAACGCTTCAAATAGCCACGCATACACCAAAAAGAGCCCATAAGGGCTCGTTTCACCTTTTTCGCTAGTTCCAAAGTTTTCTATAACACTTTCGACAATAATAATCCGTCTTCATGTTCTGAAGATGGCTCCAGCATCGTGTACCGAGGGGCAATCGGACCCGGCAAGTCGTACATCTTTTGTTGTTGCGTGCTTGCTTTATCAACCTGAAAGTGGGCATGGCCCAGTCTCCACGATACGTCTATTTCTGGACCTATATGAGATTTTCGAAGATTATGGCACGTGTCATCTGAACCGAGGGGGACCCCTCTGATTAGAGGGGAAACGTCCTCTGATTAAGCCTCCTCCGATTCGAGGAGAAGTGTCCTCCGATTAAACGTCCTCTGAACCGAGGGGGTACCCCCCTCTTTTCTTCAGCCGGAACATTCCGCCGTTCATTCGCAATCAAACGAGCCCACGCAAGCCCATAAGCAGTTGCATAATGAATTGCTGTTATGGATAAAATAAACACGTGTTTATTTAGTTCTTGGTATATAAATTCCAGTAGGATCTATGGCTCTAAGAAGTTCCAATTCTTCACTTGTTGGAAGATCCGTTGTAGGCACGTTTTTAGGCACGATCAAGTCGAAGCCAGAATTCTCCAGAACTTGCTGAACCGTTACGCCAGGATGAACCGTTGCCAGTCTTATGCGCTTCGTCTCCGGGTCAAAATCCATTTGGCACAGGTTGGTAACCACAAGCGACGGCCCGCCTCCGAGCAAACCGGCTTTTTCTCTTGCTCCAAGTCCATCAAGGAAGCCTGGACTTGTGAGATAGTCCAGTTTCTTGACCATCTTTCTTTTTTCATGTGTCATTATTGCTACTATGCGTTTTGCTGAAGATATGATGTCGTTTCCTCCTCCACTGCCGGGAAGTCTGACCGTGGGTTTTTCAAAAGGTCCGATGTAGGTGGTGTTTATGTTTCCAAACTCGTCGATCTGAGCTGCTCCCACGAACCCTACGTCGACGTGTCCACCTTGGAGCATGAGCCCTAAGGTCTCGAACAGTCCGATTGCTCCTGATGCTCGCCAACCGAGCCTGGAATCGGCTATTGATAGTGCTATGTCTTTGGCGTTTGAATCTATGAATCCAGCTTCGAAAACTATTCTTGCGCCTGGAGCATGCGTTCTCTTGGCTAGTAAGGCTGCAATCATTGGCAAGCCTGTTCCAATGAAAACCACGTCTCCATTCTTTATTTGTCTCGAACCGCATACTGCCATTAACTCCAAAGTGTTGAATTCGCTTGGTTTTGCAATTTTGACCATGCTTTCCTCCTCCTCTAGTATGGGAACGGTTTTTTCGCTTTGTGCTTCATTAGGCGCTCCATTCCCATCTTCTGCAGGAACTCGGTGTGACTGTTGACGCTTGTTATGTGCTCTTCGCAGTATTTTTGCCATCCTTCTTCTGTTTTGCACTGGTCATAGTACATGCGAACGTGCTCCATGTCATAATCATAGTAGTTGTAAACCATCATGGGGTAGGAGCCCCATGGGCATTCAACAACGTGAGTCACATAGATGTTAGGTATAACCGTTTGATCAGGTTGGGAGCGTATAAACTCGGTGTCCACAATTTCCTCAGCCATAACGATTACTCTTTTTCCCGCCCTCCCCCCTTCAATATCTTCGCCCTTGATTCCGTCTATCTGAACGTTCCCCTCTCGATCTACGCGTTGGGCATGGACTATGCTGAAGTCTGGACGAACTGATGGAACGAGAACCACTTTTTCTCCTGTGAACGGGCAGTCAATCACTTCGGCTTTCTTTTCTCTGAACCTCTTTTTTGCGAGCATGTCCGTACCCAGCATGCTTTTGAGCGGCATGAATGGAACTCCAAGCGCTCCACCTAGGAAACGCATGACCATTGCAAGGTTCGAATAGTCTTCTATTTCTATTGAGCCTTCACGGACTCTTCTCTGTATGTTGGGCACTAGGCCTATACCTTCTATCGCGTAGAACGCCAACTCGTAGCGTGAGACAACTTTTGCACCTGAGAGTATATCAATGTCCATTTCTGATCCACAGGTGTAGATGGTCAAGCCTTTTTTCTTCTGCCTGACAAGCTCATGGGCAAAAGCCATGGGTGGACGTTGGAAACCGAAACCACCCCAGAAAAGGTGAGCGCCATCTGGCACAAGCTTCACAGCTTCTTTCAACGTAATTCTCTTGTCTTCCACGGGAGCCTCTACCAAAATCTTCACCAACCAGCTAGCTTTGCATAATTGTGTATCCTACACATAGAGTTTTCGACTCATGAAGGATGCAAAGTGGATTGGAGACATTTGTATCTCTTACAGAACGCCAAGCTGCTTTTTGATACTTGAAACGTCGTCTGGAGACAGCTTCTTGGGATAATTGTACATAAGGCCTCTAGGTTTCTCATTATAGTATGGTCGGTTGCAGTCTGGACATCCAGAGGTTAGAAAAGCCTCACCCTTCTCAACAACCTGAAGTAGGATTTGGTCATCAACGCCAAATTCTGAAAGATCCTCTTTCTCATCAAAACTCATATCCTCATATCGCGCGGTGCCCTGCATAATCAGATATCTGGCAACCTGGATCCGTCTATATTTTTCAATAGGCGGCTGTGATTCGTTCGCTAAGCCCGTTCCAGGAATCGGTGTGAAAGCAAAGAGTCCCGGAAGAACCGTCATGTCTACGCATTGTTGCAGTGTTTTGATCATGTGCTTTTCAGTCTCGCCAAGTCCGACGATGAGATGCGTGCTGACTTTTCCCTTTCCGAACACGCCCACAGCTTCATCTAACAACTTCCACTGGTCCTTCCAGCTGTAGAATCCTCCAGTGGAAGACCCTTTTATTCTTGTGAAAATCTCTTCTGTAGCGGCGTCAACAGGGATGCCTATCCTTTCGATTCCTGCTTCAGCCAGATGCTAAATGTTCTTCCGTTGGAGAGGTTGACAGGTTACTGAAATCGGGATTCAGCTCTGCTTGTGATTTG
>JBGOYH010000126.1:0-6303 GCA_041479575.1 Bathyarchaeia archaeon | reverse complement strand
ATGTCGATCTGTGGGCAGGAAAGCATCAAGTCTGGAACACTTGTCGGGTGATACCCGCCTATGACCGTGGTGACTCCGTTTTTCTTAGCAATCTTCGCGAGACGTAGGCCTTGGTTATGCTCCGTTGCGGATAATGAAATACCCACTAGGTCTGGGCAGTAGAGGTTGATCAGGTCTTGGAATTTTCTGTGTTCCATCTCCATGTCAACGATATGAACGTCTTCAACAGTGTCCTCGATATGAGCTGCAATGTACTCCAAGCCAATAGGTATCAAATCAAAAGCAAAGCTCAAGCCTTTCCTTCCAGAAGGCTTCACCAGTAAGATTCTCTTAAATGGCACTCGAAACACCAAAGTCAATGCGAAAACTATAACGGTAACCCATAAAAACCAATCGCGTTCCAGGCACGCTTAGCCGCTTCAATCTGCTTTTTCCTTTAACATGTTTTATGTTTTTTGGGTCGAGAATTATCCGCATTAGCACTGAATTGACTTGTATCTTTTTTCTTTCCATTGTTGTTCACGCGCGCGATGATTCTCGCCTTATATAGATTGCTGATAACACGCGGAATTGGCGCGGGGTGTGGGATTTGAACCCACGCGGCTGAAACCAGCCACAGACTTAGCAGGCCTGCCCCCTACCAGGCTAGGGCAACCCCGCACCTGTCGAATGCTTTCAAGCAATCTATGTGACGGGTTATTTTTGTCTTTTGTGCTCATCCAAAGCTCACCTGCCTGCTCTCCCATGCCGTTGTAGATGTTCGTTCCAAAACTCATAAAAACTGAACTGCCAGAAAATATTGGGATGATGTAACATGACGCAGAAACAGGCTTTGATTGCTGTAGTTGCGGTTTTGTCGTCCTTTATGTTAATCAATTTGGCGGCTTGCGCTGAGCCTCTTCTGGATGAAAGCTTCAGCGTGTCCGACACGGATTATGGCAGAAGCTTTGGTCGCAGCCTGGTTGCTGGAGACAAGATTTCAATCAACATCACAACTGTCGGCAGTAAGATAAGCTTCGGTATTTTTAACAGCAGCACAGAGGTCATCTACGGCAAAGAGAACTTCACATCACTGTTTGAAGATTGGACAGCGCCTTACAACGATACTTTCGACTTTTTCGTCACCACGTACCAGGGGGTTTCTGACGTTCACCTCATAGTACAGATTACTGCGCACGGACAAGCCGGCGGAGCAGGCGTTGACCCGCTCATAATGGTGGTTGTCGCGGTTGTCATAGTTGCTGTGCTCGTCGCCGTTTTCTTCGTTCTCCGCGGGAGAAAGCAGCCTCAGATGCAACTCGAGATGCCTCTGCCTCCACCGCCGCCTCCGTAATCATTCGCAGATTGTGGGGCGCGCAGAGCTTCATTGGGTCAAGGTGCCGGTTAGTCGATAAGTGCTCTCTCCGGGAGCGCTTGGACAACGAGTTGGTGACAACTGCTATGAGGACACAGGCTGGGAATTATGCGTCCCTTCGAGAGCAGAAACTGAATTGCATTTAGCGAATTATATTGTTTATGAAAGTTAGATGCTTCAAACTCGGATTCAGAATAAGCTCAGCCAGACTCGAAGGTGTGTGTCGTGGCGGATGCTTTGTTGTTTCTGCGTGAGCCCCGCGGTTGTAGGGAATGATAGGGTGCACGATGGAACTTGGAAAGCCAGGCGCTTTGGGTGAGCATGTTGGTTGACGGTGAAGGCTCACTGTTATTGGCGCGGTTGTCGCTGGCTCGCAAGCGTAGGCCTATGGTATGGACTGTTCAACATGGTTTTTGGTTGTTTTCAAGTCAAAAATGACCTACCCCCTCCCCCTAGGTTTTCAGCACACACAATATCGTCGTGTGGTCTTCTTGAGGCATGATTATGGTATTGTCCTTGCCGTTCGCGCAGTTTTCATGTTGAAATTTCATGAGTTCGCATGTCGGTTTTGTCTCGTTTTTTTGGCAGGAGCGCGCGGGCCGATTAGGGATGTTAACGATGAAACAGGCGGTGTGCAGGAGCGGTCTTGATGCTCTCTCAGGGAACACTTGGGGAAAGGAGAAGAGGTGTAGTGTACCTGAGAATGGGCAGATAATGGGTGTCCCTTCGAGAGCGGGAACTGGTTTGGATTTGGTGAATTATATCTTTACGTGTTGCATTCGTTTTAGACTCTGATTCGGAATAGTCTTTCTGTGTTGGTTTTTGGTGTGTAATTAGCGTGCGCGCGAGTCCTGAATCTGAGTGAAAGGCGCGCGGCAACCGAAAATACGACCGGCCACGAATTCATGCTTGCTTAGGCAGAGATCGAACTATGTCCGACGCCGTTGGAAATAGCCAGGTCTTTTTTGCATTGCCTATTGCTGCGCCGTTTTTGTGTGGTAAGACTTTTCTCCATTCTTTCCGAAGCTTAAGGGCCTTGGCATAAGGAGGTTTGCCTATTATTACGAAAGACTTCCTCACTATTTTCTGGCTCCAACCGTATCTTCTGAGTTCGACCACTACTATTGTGTTCATAATCTTATTACACCTGCCCAACGACGCGGCACGCGCTTTCGACAACAGAGTTGAGGAAGCAAGAGAAGCATTAGAGCAGCATAAGACATGGACCAGAAAGCGTGGAGATCAGGCGCGTTTCGATAGAGACTGTGAGCCGACAAGTACGCCACCAGACACATCATTCGACGCCTGCTCATGAACAAACTAGATCTTCTTGACGTTGACGTAGACGATGCCTAGATTTTCCATTGTCCCACTCGTATTTTGGAAAAGCGCGCGTGCGGCCAACCTGCCGGTTTCTGCAAAGATGCTGGGTCTTTGTGTGATTAGGCGTTTCTGAACATATTCGTGGCCGCATTCGCATCTGAAGCCAACAACCTCCTCGTTTCTAACTAGCAGGTCATGAATGCAAGAAGCTTTGCATCCTGCTTGACGTTTGTGCAACTTCCAGGTCAAAGCGAGGTCGTCCAGGGTCAACGGGTGAAACTCTTTTGCCTTGAACATAAACCAGAAGGCGTAGGCTCCCAGTGCGAGCCATAAACCACATACTAGTTCTTCCAACATTTTCTCACACCTTTTTCTCAACTGTTTTTTTGTTGTACAGAGAGACAATATGTCTGTTTTCAGACGTATCGAGTATTGATGTATTGTATATTACGATATAAGTGTTATTCATGATTCCGATTCTGAATGTTCTTCACGTGGAGTTTTTTTGCCGGTTCCCAGCGTGGGCAGGTTTGAGTATTAAGCGTGCGGTATGTGAAGGTTGGGGTCGCTCAATTCTCCTTACGTCGTTTTTTCGGTTCTACTGTCTTTTTGCGTGGACGATCTGGCCAGGGTTTATCTGTGCCATGAATAGCTTCATAACAGCGTTTACCAACTAATTAGCGCGCGCAATGTGCATCTCGGCTTTCTTTCGCTCTGTGATGTCGGTTGTAGCCACGATGCGAGTCGACCAATCATCTTTGCGGATGGTTGAGTATTTGTTTTGGATGCACCGTTTTGTGCCGTCTTTTCGGACAATCCAAAACTCAAGTTCTTCAGGGCGAATACCTGTCCTTTCAATGTTTGCCTGAATTCTTTGTAGACGTTCCCTATCCTCTGGGGCAGCAAAATCAAAGCCACTAAACTTTTCAAGTTCAGACTTTGGGTAACCGAGTATCTCACACATGCGATTGTTGGCTTAAACAGTCTTCCCGTCTTCGATGATTGCTAAGCCATCGTGAATGTTCTCGACTATGCTCCTGTATCGCTCCTCACTCTCAATCAGCCTCTTCTCCATTTGCTTGCGTTCAGTAATGTCTCTTATCACAATCGCAAAGCCTACAGGATTGTTGAGGGAATCGCAGAATGAGCTTGCAGATACTTCGGCCGGGTATTCTTCTCCGTCCTCTTTGAGGAGAGTATACTCTGCACTCGCTGTTGTTCCTTGCTGTAATGCTCTCTCTAGATTTTTCAAGGTTCGATCTCGATCTATCTCTGCAGTAAGTTCAAGACAGTTCTTGCCAACGATTTCTTTCTTGGATGAGACTCCTGTTAGTTTCAATGCTGTTTCGTTACAATCGACGATTTTTCCACTCAAGTCACTGACTATTATGGCATCTGGGGACGAAGCGAATATGGCTCTTAGTCTTTCCTCCTCTTGCCATGCTCTGACTTCTGCCCTTTTCCTTTCTACGGCTTGGCGTATGCCATGTGTTAGTTCGCAATAAACTGTTTCTGGGTTGCCTATCTTGTTGAAGTATCCGTCGGCGCCAAGGTTCAATGCTTTGATGGCTACTTCTTCTCTGCCTCTTCCAGTAAATACGATAAAAGGAGTTTTGTTACCTTTCTGTCTTAGTTCTTTGAGGAACTGTAAGCCGTCTTTTCTAGGCATCTGATAGTCGCAGATGACAACGTCATACTTTTCTTTCTTCATCTTTTTCCATGCTTCTTCAACAGATGGGGCAGTGTCCACTTGAAATGCTCCTTGCATTTCCAAGATCTGCTTTGCAGTCTTCAAGAAACAAGGTTCATCATCGACATGCAAAACTCGTATCGGTGCTTCTTTAGATATGTCTACAGCCGTTGCTTTTGAAAACTCCACAGTTAACTGGGTAATCAACTCACCTCGTTGCTTCTATGCAATTTGTTAATCATCCTTTTTGGGTCGCGCGCGCTAAACATTTGTGTAACCAGAAGGTAAATTACCATTATTGTCAATTCAGATTCGGAATAGAAAATGCCAGCGCGCGCAACTAGCTATCGTCAGCTCATATCGAGACGGACACAGCACGCTAGCAGAGGGTTCCATTGCAAGGGTCAATTTGCGTTCAGATTCAGACGCTGACTCCGCAAATAGACTTAAGAATCCATTAATCTTTTCAAGAACTGGTGCACGTGCTTTTGTGGCTGATGTCAAAATATTCAACGCATCGAGGCCATTTTTTCGCCAGCGCGTGCACCGGTTTTTTCTGCAAAGGCGCTCTGGTTGCAGACGGCAACACAAGTCTCGCGCGCGCCCGCTTCTCGAGAAAGCCTAATGAAGCTTGTAGCTGATTCTGCCTTTTTCATTCATTTTCGGTATGGTCACAACGAAAAGTGCCCCTTTCCCCGGCTCGCCCGTTTCTTTGATGGTCCAACCATAGACTTCCACCATCTTCTTGATAAGGTACAATCCATAGCCAGTGCTCCCGCCTGTGCTGTAGCCTTCTGTGAACAGCTTCGTTTTTCCAGCAACAGGTATGCCGACACCGTCATCCTCATAAACAAGTTCGAGATAACTCTTGCCGCTTTCTTCATAGTGCACTCTTATTGTTGTCATCTTCTGACCATACTTGAGCGAGTTGTCGATCAGGTTGTAGAAAAGCTGTTGAAGCAGTGAATCTGCAAAGACGTCCAAGCCCCGGCAGTCATTAATCACTTTTGCGCCTTTCAAGTCAGTGAACAGTGAAGCGGCATCTTTGACAGTTTTTCCAACGTCAACGTACGCCATTTCTTCAGCACCGAGCATTTCGTAGGTTTTCGCGAAATCGAAAATCTTCACTGATTGTTGGACCGCCTTTTCTATCTCTTCCAGACGGTCCAGAACTTTCTCGTTGCCTGCCATCTCTTTTTTGACCAGATATGTATTTCCCACGATTGCGGCCAGCTTGTTTCGTACATCATGCCGGGTCATCCCACCAACAACCCGAAGCTTCTCATTCATCGCAACGAGCTTCTTCCGTGAACTTGTCTGTTCAGAAATATCCTTGTAGACGCCAACGATGCCTGCCAACTGACCTTGGATTGATATTGATGCGGCAGATATTGAGACGGGAATCAGGGATCCGTCTTTTCTCTTTCTGACCGTGTCATGATAGATGTATCCTTCCCCGGTTTTGCTGTCCAGCATCCTTGCCTCTTCAATGTGGCTGTCTGGTACCACTATGTCATTGAGGTGTTTGCCTTTGACTTCATCCAATGAATATCCAAACAAGCTCGTAAAACGGGGATTAATGTCCAAGATGTGCATACTGGGATCGGTATACACGGTGGCTTCAGGATTATTGCTGAACAACGCTGCAAATCTCTGCTGACTCTCCACAATCAGTTTTTCTGCCTTCTTGCGTTCAGTAATATCGCGGGCGATGCCTAGAACCAGTTTTTGATTTTGAATCTTTGTTGGAAAGGTCCTTATCTCCACCTGTACCTGAGTACGGTCTTTCCGATTCAGAAAAAACTCGTCAGGACCAGTGGGTTTCCCCATGGCGTTCAGGGTCAGAAGTTTCACTGCTTTGGGGATTTGACTTCGTAAAAGCAGATGAAGCTTCAAAAAAGACTTGCCAACCAATTCACTCTTGCTATATCCTGTT
>JBGOYH010000125.1:0-6320 GCA_041479575.1 Bathyarchaeia archaeon | reverse complement strand
TCACTCGTGTAGCCCTTGAGGAAATACAGAAGGAAGGACTTGAAACCGAACTCGTAAGCCTAGCAGGAAAGAAAATAGAGCCTTGTGATGGTTGCCGAAGTTGTTCGAAAACTGGTAAGTGCCACTTCAAAGATGATTTTGAATCTATTTTCATGAAGATGAAGGAAGCTGACGGCATTATACTTGCAACTCCTGTCTATTTTGGCGCGGCAACACCGCAGATAGTCAGCCTTATCAGCAGGTTCTACTCGGCGCGTGGAAAACCTTTGAAAAACAAAGTCGGCGGACCAATTGTTGTGGCCCGTCGAGCCGGACACAATTTCACGTTTGCGCAACTAATGTTCTTCTTTATGATCTCTGAAATGATCGTTCCTGGGTCGTCATATTGGAATGTGGCTTTCGGTCGATCAAAGGGAGACGTTCTGAAAGATGAAGAAGGAATTGACACAATCAAAAACTTCGGGCAAAAGTTGGCTTGGCTTCTAAAGAAAATTAATGCATAGTCGGACAGCTTCGGAGAGATTCAGGTTCCGCATAGCACGCGCACGCAAATGATCAAAAGTGTTTTATTACTTTCTCCCTGTACAAGATTTGATGGATACTGGGTTGTTTTTCTCAGGGTTGCTGATAGGTCCCTATGACGTATACGTGAATGGTAGTCCAACAAGGTTTCTCTCAGACCACACGTAATTACAATGTTTTTGTCTACCTGACGTACGCAAACCTCGACAATCCGATCACGATAGAAATCAGAGGAAGCTATACACCAGCACTCCTGCAATTCTTGGGTTCATACTGCAGTCTATGGGGCACAGGGTACTATAGTATTGAACTAGCTGGACATCCTGCGGGGCTGGTCTGCCAATATCCGTGAATTCATGTTTCGAGAAGAGAAAAGCAAAAAGTACGATGGATCTTGTGAAAAGAGCCGGTTAGATGTCGTCAGTCACGTCAGCCTTTGTCTTCAGGAAAAGCTACTTGAACGTTTCATCACTTCAGCCTACTGACGAATCTGCTAAGGCTTGTTTTCTGTATGTCGGTGGTCAGAGTTTCTTTTCAGATGCGAATAGACCCACTCGGCAGGTCCTATGAAAATGTGTAAACACAACACTGCAACGAACGGTATCAACAAATCGTCATGGAGTCCAAAAGCTAGACTCTTAGTAAGCAGTCCGAGCGTCAAGGGTTCGACGATTCGATATTGCGTGATGCCCAATCCGCTAACAAGGTAAAGTAGTGTGATGACAAGTAGGGACCAATGCACCGCTGCTTTGAGCAGTTTTTGCCAGTTTTGAACCATTGTTCATCGTCTTTCTGTTTCTATCACGCAGGAAATGAAGTTTTTGTTTGGCATTATCGAAACTGAAATGGGTGGATCATGGCAAGTCGGCGTTGTTGGAGAATCCGCGGCTTTCCCAATACCCTAGATAGCTGGAATCGTTGGATACCTCAATTTTCGTTATCCACTTTATCCATTTGTATCCATACTTGCTTTCGGCCACAAGTTGGAATGGAAATCCTCTCTCTGGTGGAAGAACCAAACCGTTCATCTTGTAAGCGATTAGTATGTTATTGTTGATTATGTAGGAAAGAGGCAAACTTGTCGAATATCCATCTTGAGCATAGAAAATCACCACTGTGGCACTTGAGTTGTATCCAGCTTCTTGGAGCAAGTCTTTAACGAGCACACCTTCCCACAGGATCGTAACGCTCCAGCCTTCTACACAATTAATTGTCACGACCTTCTCGTAATGCGCGTGCCCTTCGATAACATCAGTATATCTATAAGCGGTTTCGTTCTCAACAAGCCCTGCTACGACAAGCCTGTATGTGTTGTTGTCTATGTTCTGCGGGCCTTTGATCGAGTTCTCCCTGAAATCTGTTATTGATCCAAGTTTCTGTCCTTTGTATTCCTTGATTTCCACAGAGTTCAGCGTTTTTGTCCCGTCAGTTGCCGAGTTTGTCCAGATCCAAGTTCCTATTAAAGCGGCCACCGATATGATTGCCAGCAGCAAGATCGTCGACAAGAGAGTTTTTCTCGAATACACTGCGTTTCTTTCCTCCCCATGGCAACATGACATATGTCATACTTATATGGCTTCCGCGCGAGGACCTAGATTTAGACTTTTGGACACATCACCAGCAACCCTGACTTTTTCCCACGCGTCTAAGGATGACCGAATGCCCAATTAGATTCTCTTGGACCGTTTGGAATCATGTCCGTTTGAACAAATATCCAGACTAGAAAGTGCGAACATCTATTTTTTCGGAGCGCCTCTTGCAGATGTGTCAAAATATTTTTTCCAGTTTATCTGCGTGACTTCTAAGACATTTCCATCAGGGTCCTTGAAGGTCGCTTGCCTCCCGCCCCATGTTTCATCGTGAAGTTCATTGATAAATTTCACACCTTTTGTTTTCAACTTGCTACAAAACTTGTCAACGTCATCTACAAGAAACTCCACCGTCGGCGATACGTCATGTGTTGCTCGTCCAGTTTGCTGCGGGATCAGGCCTATTTCGACGCCACCACATTCAAAGCCAATGTAGCTTGAAAACTCGTACTTCTTTTCCAAACCCAGTGTCTCTTCATAGAATCTTGCAGTATTCTTCAAGTCTGATACGTAGAAGGTAATGCACCAAACAGTCTTGATCACTCACTTTCCCTCAAGGATAAATCACTCAAAAGACCAGATAAAAGCTTTCAATGAGAGAAGGTCAAGAAGTCAGAAAGCCTAGCTTATTACCGGCTTCAATATTTGGGTTCTGCAGGGCTTTCAGTGGTCCCATGGAAAAATGTTTGAAAACCTCTGCATAGTCTTGAACTACCGCACGTATGTTTACAAGGTTTCACCGTAGTTTAGCGCTGGCGTTGCGAGCTTGAGGCTTGTCTTTTCCTTTTCGTAATCCTGCTCAACAAACTAAGGGCTAATGCATCTTCGTTCACTTTCCGAGTTCTTACGGCCCCAGCCTTCTCAGCTTTTGAGAAGAGTTCCTCGCCCTTCTCCGTGCGAAGAATTGTGAACGTCCAGCCGTTCAGTCCCAAACCTCCACACGAAATGTCTGCCAATTCAGAGCTGAAGTCATCGCAAAAACGGCAACTCTGTTTAGCGAACCGTTTTGCTTCAGCAAGCGAAATCGACGTATCTCCAGACTCTGTTTTGACCAGCATCTTTCCTTTGATATTCATCTTCCTAATTCCACTCAAGTCAAGACCTAATGTTTCATGGATGTGTTTTTCCATAAGTCCTTCGTAAGTGAAGCATTCCGAACACATGAGCCCGATCAAGCATTTTATGGATGCAGCATATTTTTTCAAGCCAGACATTTGCATTTTCCTAACCGCTTGAATCTCGCAAGGAGTTCCAACAAAAATCAAGTTCGTCAGCTTCTGCTTCGCGACTTCAGCCAGCGCGAGAATATTGGGAGAGTAGCAGTACTTTGTTCCTGCACACTCCAAAATTTCTCCACCAGTCGTGGTCAGTTTTGGGATAGGCAAAAGAGGCTTTTCAGGGCTTGTTCCCGCAACAATAGCCCCATCAACCAGCCCATTCTCCAAGGCAAACAAAAGCAATGCAGTTACAACACCGCCATCTTGGCAAACCTTCAATATTCGGGCATCGCTTGCCTGTGCGACAGTGAACCTACGATAAACTCCAAACTCTTCGTCAGGCTTTCTTTCTCTGCCAAACACAAACTTCGCGGCATCTGACCACGACCACAAGTATCTTGGGCAAGTTCGGGCACAGATGCCGCAGACCTTGCATTCTTTTTTCAAGCGGGGTTTTTCATCAATCAACTCCAAGCAATCGAAAGGACAAGTGAGCACGCATGTTCCACATCCGACGCATTTCCCCAGAGCCACAACATTCCTAGCCAATGATTCCTGATAGCTCACCTTGCCAGAATGCATGCTAGACTACCTACAAAGAAGATCGAGCAAGCTAAGTTTAAACCTTTGGAAGCCTTGCAAAAAGACTTCAATCAGCGCGCGCTGTGTCAATCCCAACTTTGCGTATGCCTGCGTCGGGTAGTAGTGGGCACAAATCTTCCGTAACCGGTTTTTCCAACAATCTCACCGTTTTCAGCTACTATTTCGCCGCGAACGATAGTCATCACAGGCCCTCCTTTGACAGCCCATCCTTCATAAGGTGTGTAATCGGAGACACATTTCAAGTCTTTGGAGCTGATTTTGAAATCCTTTTTCATGTCTACGACTGTAAAATCAGCATCGGCTCCTGGTAGCAAGCACCCTTTCTTAGGGTACAATCCGAAAATCTTTGCAGGGTTCATAGAGGTTACCTCGACAAATCTTTCCAGTTTGATCCAGCCCTTTCTCACCGCCTTGCCTAACATGATGAAAGCGAGGGTTTCCAAACCTGGTATGCCCGGAGGAGTTTTCCAGACGTCTTTCCAGCCTATCTCTTTCTCATTTTTCTTGAAGGCGCAATGGTCGGAGACGAGCAAGTCTATATTCCCATCGTTCAAGCTTCTCCAGAGTTCGTCAACATCATCTTTGGTTCTTAAGGGTGGAGTCGTAATAATAAGTGGACCCAATTTTTCATAATCGGCACGAGTAAAGTACAAATGGTGTGGACAGACTTCGGTAGTAACCCGTGAACCTAGAGCTTTAGATCTGCGTATCAGGTCAGAGCCTTCTCTTGTTGTCAGATGGCAGATGTGAAGTCTTACGCCTGTTTCTTTAGCTAGCAAAAGTGTCTTTGATATCGCTTCTGCCTCAGCCAGGCTGGGTCGAGCATCAGCAAATGCTTTGATATCCTTTCTTCCTTCAGAAATCAATTTGTTCTTGCAATAGCTTAAGGCAGCATTGTCTTCAGCATGGACGGCCGCAATCGATTCTTCCTTTGATATCAGGCAGAACGCTTCCAGCAGTATTTCATCATTTTTGACAGGCGTGTCTCCAGCCATCATTATCTCACCAAAACCGACAGCGCCAGCCTCGACAATTCCTCTTATTTCTGTTAAGTCTCTCTCATCGGAGATTTCTCCTCCGTACATAGCGAAATCCACGTACGATTCCCGTTCGCCCAATTCTTTTTTCTTGAGAAACATATCTACGGTTGAGGTTCGGAGCTCCATAGACGATGCCATGTCAATTACCGTAGTGAAACCACCAGCAGCCGCAGCTTTGGTTCCTGTCTCGAAACTCTCGCGTATGAAGCCTGGGTCACATAAATGAACGTGGGCATCAATGAGCCCTGGCAAAACAAGCAGACCTCTAACATTCAGCACTTTGTTTGCTTTGGGCAGACGAGTTTCTTTCGATAAGGCAACAATCTTGCCCCCGTCCACTGCTATGCCAGCCTCAACAATACCAGTTGGGGTAGCTATCTTACCCCCTTTTAACACAAGATCAACCGTCATTTTGAAACTCCTAGCTTGCAGGCATTATTATCAATGAATAAATTTATATTTTGGCAAGTTGGTGAATGGTCAAAAAGAAATGTGGTATACATGCCCAGAAGTCGTGGAAGTGCGATCGTTCTAGCGAGTAACGCGTTTGGCACTCTTGAAGGGAAAACTGCCAACGACGTTGTTATATACGAAGGAAAATACAAAATTGCAGCAGTAATTGATGAAAAAAAAGCTGGGAAAGACGCCGGAGAAGTCTTAGGAATAGGCAAAAAAAACATACCGATCGTTGGAAGCCTCAGAGAAGCGTTGAAATACAAACCTGAGGCCATAATCATCGGAATAGCGCCGCCCGGAGGCTCACTTCCAGCAGAATGGAAGAGCATAATTAAGGAAGCTATCAAAAACGGGTTGGACGTCGTCAGCGGACTGCACTATTTCTTCAGCGATCAACCAGAATTCAGTGACCTTGCCAAAAAACACGGAGTGAAGTTGATAGATTTAAGAAAACCGCCCAAGGATCTTGAAATACTCACGGAATTGGCGAACATCAAAGTGCCTGTTGTGGCGATCCTCTCCACTGACGCAGCTACAGGCAAGAACATAGTTATGATGGAGCTTGCGAAAGAGGCTGAAAAGAGAGGTTTGAACGTTGGCGCAGTGGCAACAGGACAGACTATGATGATAATAAGAGGTGACGCTGGCGCAGCCATAGACGCTATCCCAGGAGACTTCATCCCTGGTACCATGAAGAAAATGACCGTTGATGTTGCAAAGATGGGGAAAGACATCATCATCGTGGAAGGACAGGCTTCACTCTCACACCCGGCCTATGGAGTTGAAACACTAGCGATACTTTACGGTTCGCAGCCTGATGCGGTCATAATGGTTCACGACCCATTCAGAAAGACACGGGATGGTTTTCCAAAAATGAAAGTGCCTAGTCCACT
>JBGOYH010000124.1:0-6359 GCA_041479575.1 Bathyarchaeia archaeon | reverse complement strand
GTCTAAGACCTTTTCTTACATTGGGCTTCGATCCACTTGTACGTCTTGGCAAGCCCCTCTTCCAAACTTACATTCGGTTCCCATTTTAGCACTTTCCTTGCCAAGCTAATGTCCGCGTTGCGTCCTCTTACTCCCTGGGGTGCTGTCAAATCATATTTCCTAGTTATTTTCTTGCCTGACGTCTTTGTTATAATGTCTGCAAGCTGGTCGATCGTGACAAGTCTTTCCGATCCTATGTTCATCGGTTTGTCGTAATCCGACTCCATCAGCATGACTGTTCCGCGTACGCAGTCATCGACGTAGCAGTATGATCGTGTTTGTTTTCCGTCTCCCCAAATTGTTATTTCTCCGGGGTTTGAAGCTTCGGCGACTTTTCTGCACAAAGCCGCTGGCGATTTTTCTCTTCCACCTTTGTATGTGCCTTCCGGTCCGTAAATGTTGTGATATCTTGCCATGCGGACGTTAAAGCCGTAGTCTCTCTGGTATGCTTCGCACATTTTTTCTGTCAGAAGCTTCTCCCACCCGTAGAAATTGTCGGGGTCGGCGGGATAGGCGTCCTCTTCTCTTAGACCTTTCACGTTTGGGTCGGTCTGTCTGTATGTTGGGTACACGCAGGCGGATGAACTGTAAAAGTAGCGTTTCACTTTGTTGCGTCTGGAAGCTTCCAGCATGTAGGTGTTTATCAAAATGTTGTCATGCATTACCTCAGCGCCGACTTCGGTGATGAAACCTATTCCGCCCATGTTGGCTGCAAGATTGTACACCTTATCGACCCCTTTTGTCACTGCCAAGCAGTTTCTCCACTTTCTCAAATCTAGTCGCAGTTCTTCGCTGCAGTATTTTTCCTTCATGTACTCGTTAGGGTTTATGTCGACAACTCTTACGAAGTTGCCTTTCTGAAGCAGGTATCTTGCCAGATGGCTTCCGATGAAACCGTTACCGCCTGTTATCAATATTCTTTCCAATAGTTCATCCCTTTTCCTCAAGCGCGTCCATGATGATGCAAAGCTCGTTTCAACATTGTTCACCTTAGAACAATACGTGTTGTTTTAAGCTCTTTCCAGCACAGTTACATTGTCATCTGAAAGAATCAGGTCCCCTTGGAAAACGTCTGGTGAAGCTTCTGCGATTGTGGTTTTTTCTTTCTGTATGATCGTCAGAGGTAGAAGTAACGACAGGATGACCAGGACACATGCGAGTTTCTTCATACACTATCCCGATCCTTGGCTGATAGTATCCGCGATATATGCTGCGTCAATTTTTATGGCTTGTGTATGAAAATCTGCGTACAGGTACGTGCTCTTTCTGGCAACTACGCAGGTTTGTGTCTGTGTCCTTCACCGTATTGATATTGTCTGCTCTTGTTCTTTTGTAGTTTTTTCTTGAACATTTCATCCATATTTACATGGGGACAGGCAAGTCTGCTTGCATCCAGAACGTAGAATATTACGTCGACGAGTTCTTCAGCTATTTTTTCTTCGCTCTCACCTTTTTTCCACGCGTCACTTGCCTCGCCGAGTTCTATGAACGCGAAAAGCAGCTTTTGGGGAATGTCCTCGGGTTTGTTGTAGAATCCCTTTTCAATTACGAGTGATTCTATCTGCTTCTTCATTTCCTCTAGGTGCAAATTGGTTTCCTCCGTTGTTAGCTAGGGGACTTCCACTTCAACACAGGGTGAGAATCTTATAAACTCTGGTCATGATACTCATTATTATGCGTAGAGCTGGAATTGTGAAGCCTGAGAATGATGCTTTCGGGCAAGAGCTCTGGGCCTATTATTATGGTCAAGACGTGTGTGAAATAGTTGAGAGAGACGACGGCTATTTCTCTGCCCATCAGAGACCCGCAATATACTTCTCTGAGTACAAGGATTGGTCCATTATTGAGCAGAAGGCGATGGGTTTTGTTAAGGGCAAGGTTTTGGATGTAGGTTGTGGCGCTGGGAGACACTCTTTGTATCTGCAGCGTAAAGGTTTCGATGTGGTCAGTATTGACAGTTCGCCTCTTGCTATTAAGGTCTGCAAGTTGAGGGGAGTGAAGAGAACGGGGCTTATGTCGCTTGAGGGCATGAGCTTCAGACCAGGCGCTTTTGACACGATTCTGATGTTGGGAGGTAACTTCGCTTTGCTGGGCAACCCCAGAAAGGCAGGTAGGCTGCTCAAGAAATTTTTCAGGATGACATCAAAGGGCGCCGTAATCATCGGTGAAATGAGAGACCCCTACAGAACCGACAACCCCATTCATCTTGATTATCACAAGTGGAACAGGAGTAGAGGAAAGTTGAGTGGGCAGTCGAAGATCAGAGTGAGATTTGAAAAAACTGCTACTGGGTGGATTGAGTGGATGTTGGTTTCTAAAGAAGAAGTGGAACAGCTTCTCAGAGGAACAGGTTGGGCTGTAAGTGAATTTGTAGATTCTGGAGACTCTGGCTACGTGGCTATCATGGAAAAAGTTGGGTAGACGCCTCTGGAAATAGTGAGTGCAGGAGGTCAGGTGTTGGCGGTTGTTACGCGTTCTCTTTTTGGTATGCTTTTGATCTCTTTCCAGATTAGGGTGACTGTTTTTCTTGCTTCCTTGTCGATTGCCAATAGTATTACTAAGTAGACTGCGGCGCCGGCTAGGGCGATTGCGAGAGTGAGGAACAGGGTTGTTGTGTCTGGAAGGATGTATAGGAAGGCTGCGGTGACTGCTGATGCGAGGATGTATTTTCCTATGTTTTTCCATGGAACTCTGATAGGAACAGCGGTGTGCATCATTGCGTATTGAATGAGCAGTATTGCGGTGTGGGCTGCAAGGTTGATTGCTGTTACGTAGACTGCTGCGCGTACGGGTCGGCCGGCTGCTAGTTGGGTGAGGGCGTAGAGGGTTGCGGGTACTGAGATGGCGGCTTGTATGTAGGGAAGTGTGAATACTTTGAAGATTTTGCTTTTTGCAAGTTTTTTCATGGGTATCATGGCTTCTTCGTCGAGTTTTTCTACGCCGAATATGACCGAGGTGTAGAACTGGGAGATGAGGAGGATGAAAGCGTCGATGGCGAGTAGGAGGAGGATGGGTGTGGCTTCGTTGTAGTGTATGTTTAGGATGGTGAGGAGTGATTGTGGGATTGATAGTACGATGGTGGTCATTGGGATTGCGAACATTAGGACTGTTTTGAGGGATGCGGTTGCGTCTTTTAGGTTGTTGTCGGCTAGGAGTTTTGGGTATAGTGCGTATGAGAGGAAGAGGGCGTAGCCGATCATGTTTGAGAATGTTGTTGCTGCTTGGTAGTTTCCTCTTGCTGCTTGTCCGCCGAGGAGGAAGAGCAGGATGATTGGGGATGCTGCTATTTGGCTTCCGACGGCGTTGTAGATGTTGGCTGTTGAGCCTTTGAGCCATTCTTTTGCGTATGTCCATTGAATTTTTTCTTTCAGGTCGTTTGAGGTGAGTTTCAGGTAGTAGAGCACTTGGATCGTGATGGATATTGTGAGGCTTAGAAGTGCTCCTAGGAAGAGTTGTTGTAGTCTTACGATTAGCACGTATGCTAAGGTGACTTTGGTGATTTCTTCTATTAGGAGTCCGTAGCCGATTGCTTGGGGTTTCTTTGCTCTGAGGATCGATTCTAATGCGACGATTAGGTGCATGTTGATGATGTGTGCGGCGGCGATGAGGTACATGAGTACGTATTGTCCGCTGATGTTGAATGCGCTGGTCAGGAGGGGTGTGAGTGAAATGTAGATGGATGTTGCGGCTAGGGAGATGATTAGGTTTGCCAGTAGTCCTGTTTTGGCTGCTCCGTCTTTTCGGCGGGCGACGAAGCGCATTGTCCAGAAGGGGAATAAGCCGCTGAAGAGGAGGAAGTAGCTTGCTAGGTCGAAGATGTTGGCCCATATGCCGTATTCTGGTTTTGTCATGTTTCTTGTGAGTAGGAGGGTGAAGGTGAGGCCTGTTGTTATGCTGAGTAGTTGTGCTCCGAAGATTATGAAGCCGGAATAATGTAGTCTTATTTCGTTTTTTTCCAAGCGTGTCACGTTTGGTTTGGGTTGTGTGTGTTGTGGTTTGTTGGCGCCGGGAGTGGGACTCGAACCCGCGCGGCCCTAACGGGCCACTGGCTCTCAAGGCCAGCGCATTAATCCACTCTGCCATCCCGGCACGCCGTAGCTGATTAGGGTGGTGTTTCTTAAAATGTTTTCATTGTTTTTGTGGTGTTGGTTGGTGTTTGTTTTTTGGTGCATTAAGCATTAATAATACTTGTTTGTGGGTATTGGTTGAGTTGCTTGGTTTGGTGGACAGTTACCTCTTGTATGCTTCGGTGGCGCTTGTGGTTATGGGTGTGGTAGCTTTGGTTTTGTCTGTTGTTTTTCGTTTGAGGTTAAGGGTGTTGGATAGTGTTTCGAAGGGTTCGGCGGCTAATGTGTTTAACAGGACGTTTGTTGTGTTTGATCCGTATGTGCAGAAGACTGTTTTTCATAGGTTGCTGTCTTTTTTGCCTTTTGTGCCTTTGATTTGTGGTTTTGGTATGGCGGTGTTGCTTTTGGTTATTATTGATTCGGGTTTGTTGTTGACGCTTCTTGTTTCGATTTTGGCTTTGAGTTTGATTGTTGTGGAGGAGTCGCCTGAGGCTTATGCGGAGTCGAAGATGTTGATTAAGGCGATTCAGGGTGGAAGCAATTTGGGTGTGGGTGACATTAGGTTTCTTGCGTTGACGAAGCAGCTTTTGCCGAAGCTTAGCTATTATTATTTGGGTCTTTCAGCGTTTCTGTTTGCGTTGGCGGCTGCTTTGCCTTTTGTGTGGACTCAGTTTTTATGGTATTTTGCCATGTTTTTCGGTTATATTATTCAGGCGAGTGCGACGGGTGGACTGGTAACTTGGATGATGGCTCTTCTGCTTTACGCGGTGATTATCACTGTTTTCGTGGTTTTGGTTACGATGGCCAAGAGTCGACTTTTTGGGCATCAGACTGAAACGGTTTCTGTCTAGTATGTGGACAGAAGCGTGGGACTGCAGTGTGGACTGTTCAACATGGTTTTTGGTTGAAAATCAGTCAAAAATGACCTACCCCCTCCCCCCTAGGTTTTCAGCACACACGGTCCTGTAGTGGGGTCTTTGCTAGTTTTCCCTGTGGTTCCTAGGGCAGCGGACGGTGATTCTGTACATAGATTCCTGCAGAATAGGTAGACTTTGGTCTGCATTAAGAAACCGCAAATTCTGATCAGGTCGGTGAGTTTTTCCAGACTTGCTTTCATAATCTTTTTTTGGTAGTCTTCTTTCTTTCCGAAGGGCATGTGGCAAGAGAAGCTTTTCATAAACCGCACGTGCTTGAACTTGATGAAGGCTTGCCTGACTCTTTCTATGTCTCTATTGGACAGAGATTGAAGTTTGCTGAGCACGTAGGTTCTGCTGCTGATGAGTTCAATGTTGAAGCCAAGCTCTTTGAGAACGGCAACAACTTGCAGAGCCTCTTTCGACTGGCGTTGGTCGGCCACCTTGCACATCCCAGCTTTTTCCGCAAAGGGGTTGTATTTGGCCATGACGGCCGACATCTCAACATATTCTGTGCTGGCAAGCGCCAACGTGTCTCTGACGAGCTTGACCCCGAGGCCCATGGTGCGGAACTTCGGATGAACAACGACTCGGCTGATATTGCTTAACTTTTCGTTCAAGTCTTTCATGCTCATCTTCGGCAACATCATGCTGCGGCCAAAACACGTTGGAGGCGGATAAGAATACACGATCACACCGCACAGCTCGTCTCCTCGCTTTAAACAGAAAATCCGTCTGGGAGCCGGAATCCTGTGGCTTCGATAATGGAATGCAGCGAGTTTTCTCCAGTCTTCAATAGACCCTTGTTCAACACGCATCTCTTTGACGAGGCTACATTCAGTTCTGGCTATGTTTGGATAATATTGGACTGTGATCTCCTTGCCGAACCGTTTGTGAACATGCACGGTAGGCTTCAAGTCTTCAAACAAGTCAGTGTGAGTTGTCGCCGCTAAAACTGCCTTCCCCTGTTGCCGGGCGCACTTCTGCAGGTTGAAAGCTACTATTTTGGCAGTATCACGGTCCAGGGTAGCTGCAAACTCGTCTAGGATCCAGAACTGAGCCTCGGTCTCCATTAGCTTCGCAATCTTGTAACGGTATTTCTGGCCATCACTGAGCTGATCAAAACTACGGAGAAACAGAAAGGCGTCATTCAAGCCCACCTTGCTCAGAAGTTCCAAGCCTTCTTCAACTGTCGTGCCGACGGTCTCAATCAGCGGTTTCGTCCTGTCAACCTGGATGTCTGCAACGTCAACAGCCTCATCGCCCAAGTCCTTCTTGATAGCCCTAAGCAGAACAGATTTTCCGCTGCCTGAATCGCCGGTAACATAGACAATGTCAG
>JBGOYH010000123.1:0-6374 GCA_041479575.1 Bathyarchaeia archaeon | reverse complement strand
TTTCGTGAAGCTCTTTGTAACTATGCTCAGATGTGGATCAACAGAGAAGAGTGTTGGCGCAGTTTTCCTGTTGAATTCAGCGTAGATTTCATCACAAAGCACATAGAAACCATGTTCATTTGCAACATTCATTATTTCCCCGAGTTCATTACGGTCGGCTATTGCTCCGGTGGGGGCATGTGGGTTGGTCAAGACAAGTAATCCTGTTTTTTCCGAAACCATTTTTCTAAGCCTGTCTGCATCAAGCCGGTACGCGTCTTTTTCCTGTCTTTCCAGTCTCTTGACGATGGGGAAATGCTCTTGAGTTGCCCTCAACAGCGGCTCATACGTAGGATATTCGACTATCGCTTCCCTCTTCTCGGGGTTTTTTTCTGCTATGTATCTTATTATTCGGGCGTTTTGGCCTGAGGCGCCTTCGCTTGAAATGAACACGTTTTCCGGTTTGACATCGTACCACTGAGCTACTTGCTTGAGAGCTTCTGGGTTTCCGTGCTCATAGTTTATGCTCAAGTCAATTTCGCCCAGATTCAAAGTGTGTTTGAAGTAGGCTATGCCGCTGGAGCGGAAATCGTATTTCACCTTTGGCACGTGAATGTACCAATCAAGGTAGAGTGATGGATGCTTCATTGTCGATCCCTGCAATCAAATTGTTTAATGCTTATCTTTTCCAGTGGACTATGCTTTTATGCATTGAGGGGCGTTGATGAAAATCTTTGAAACAAAGGACGGCTGCGTTCTAGAGGTCTCAGTTAAACCGCGCTCAAAAGAGTTTAAGATTGTCCTTGAAGATGACGAAGTTGTGGTTTTTTGTAGGGAGGAGCCTGTCAAAGGCAAGGTGAACAAGGAGCTTGTTAAGGAGTTGTCGAGGCTTTTTCATAAGCCGGTGGAGTTTGTTTCTGGTTTCACTTCGAAAGAGAAGAG
This sequence comes from Bathyarchaeia archaeon, assembly GCA_041479575.1. Classification (GTDB taxonomy): domain Archaea; phylum Thermoproteota; class Bathyarchaeia; order Bathyarchaeales; family Bathycorpusculaceae; genus DASPPK01. The sequence goes on along the minus strand of JBGOYH010000123.1, from coordinate 5,453 downwards.
GTTGCTTGTGAGAGGAGTGACGATGAGCGAAGTTGAAGATTGCTTGAAGCGTGTCTAACTGTTTTTAATGTTCGTGAACTTTGAAGCGAAGTATTGCTGCAACTCCGCCGAACGAATTTTTGAGCATCTGTCCTTCTTCTGTTTCGGTGGAGATTACTTCAACTTGGGTGTTTGTGTTTTCTGCCAGTTTGGCAAAATCGTCTATAACATCTTCTTTGTCAAATATGTTTAGCGATGTTGCATGGCATTTCGGACATGGCTTGCCGACGAGGCTTTGTTCAAATTCTACTAGTGCCTTGTTCTTCACCGTGTGTTGTTCTTGGTAATTGCAGGCGCTGCATTTGATTGTGACGCGTGTCGTTTCGAGTCCCTCAGACAACAGCAAGATGTTGACCGCGCCGGCTTCTAGGGCTCTTCTAACGTCTTCTTCACCGTACGTGATCTTTCCTGTGTCGTGTCCGACTTCGTAGAGAAACTGTTGCATTACCTTTCTTTCTTCAATATACCGTACTTTGCGCATTACTTCAGGAGCTTTTTCAACAACTTCCTTTACTCCCTGCTCCTCAACATAAGCAGTGTCAACGGTGTCGATTATCTTGTTTTTCAACATGTAATTCAGGTATTCGCCTTTTTCGAAGTCGTACTTCGTAGGGCCAGGACCTCCGACTATTATTCCTTTCAAGTTTTCGATTGGAAGAAATATTTCGTTGGCGTGCACGCCTATTCGTGTGAAATACTCTTGGAGCCTCATTTCGCGCAGTCGTTCGTATCTTCTTGCTGACTGTCCACCTGCGCGAGTTTTGCCGGGTACACCTGACGTTAATTCTCTGACTATCTCGAGTCTTCTGCCTTGAAGAGTGGCGATCGTGCCGCCTGAGGAGTCTATGAGAAGTATGCCGTACGTTTCTTTTTCTCTCAGCATTTCCAGCAGGTATTCAGTGTGAAATCTTGCGTCGCATCGGTAAAGGTACACGCGTATAGGTTCTGGGGGCACGATGACGTAGGTTTCTATTCTTTCGCTTCCAGCCCCGTTTTGCGGTATTGCTCCGCAGAATATTACAAGTCCGTTTTCAGGGGGTTCTTTGAAGAGTTTGAGGCGCTGTTGCACTTTGACGATGGCGTCCATGACATTTTTGCGCGTGGTCGTGGATTTTATGTTGGACGCCGTTCCATATTCGTCTCTGAGGTTTGTTATTGCGTCGCTTATTCTCTTTCCAGGCGGCACGTAAAGTGAAATGAGTTCGGTTCCTCGTCCTTCCTTGCTGGCCAGCGTCATGAGTGTCTTTTTGAGTCTGAACAGTTCTAGAGAAGTCTTTGGAGCGCTCAATTGTTCTCACAAATGCTTTTTTGCGTTAAAGCTAAGTTGCGGCGGAATCAAATAAGATTTTGGATGCAGGTTTCAGGTTGGCTCTAGAGCTTCTTTCAAGAATGCCTTGTACGGGCCTAGCTTTCCTTCGTAGTTGCCTGCTGAAATCTTCACAATGTCCGGGACGTTTGCGGCTGCTTTCACGCCTTCTTTGATTGCTTTCTTGACTGCTTCTAACGTCAAACCGTTGACGACGATTTCATAGACGCAGTTGACGTCTTCGGGCACTTGTGAATCAGGTACGAGCGGTCTCAGCTTTGGACAGAATGGATGGTTTGTCGAGGCTTTAAGCTTGTATTTCAGTGAGCCTGCTTTGGAGCCTGAGCGGCAGATTCCACCTGGGAAAGGCAAGATGACCTCGCTTGCTGAGGCTTTGATGGCTTTCACTGCTTCTTCTGCAGCCAGAAGTCCGGAGGCTTGGTTTTTCGCGAATACCATGAAGTTGCCTCCTGCTATGGCTTCTGCGGTTCCGAACTTGTCTTCAACGGTGAATTCGCCTTCCATGACCGGTATCTTCCAGACTTTTCTTTCGCCTACCAGTCTTCTTTTCTGGAAACCGTCACCGAACAGACGTATGCTTCTGCCGACTTTCATTTTTCTCTTGGCATTTGGTAATGCATCAAAAGCTGAGACTGTCGGGCAGGTCATTACGCACTGGCCTATGCGAAGTATCATTTGACTGTTCAGTTCGAACCTGCTCCGATTATATATTTGAATCAAGACGCCGACGCGGTTGTCGGGAGTCTTGTCTGCAAGAACGGATCCTTCAATTCCTGCCTCTGCGGGAGACATGATCACGCTGGTAGCCAAACCAGTTGCTGTTGTAGCAGCTGTCATTGCCCATTTCTCGCTGTCTCCTGTTATCAGAACTCTTCCAACCCACATTGGAAACATTTCAGCGAAGGTGTCCACAATTTCTGTGCCGTTTTCTAGAACGTATCCCATGGGTGATTTGTTCACAACTTTTAAGCTGCCTAGCCGGCCTAACTCAGTTTCCATGTTTTTGTCTTCCTCAACGGTTTACGGACCATCTGTCAGATTTGCTGTTTCTTACCTATCCAAACTTGCTTTCTATAAGGCTTTTGCGCTTTACGCAGATTTATGATGAACCCTATGCCTTAACGTTTAGAATGGTGGACATTAATGATGTATTGATATATGCAGGCCTAGCTGGATCTATCCCTACCTATTTTGTCGGCGAGTACAGCTGCTTCTTCAAGAATTCTTGCAACTTCTTCGCTTGCAACCTCTCTTTCCATTGTTGCCTCTGGGGGTAATGGTTCTTCGAGGGTTATATAGACTTCAGGTGGTTTGAGCTTGTTGTGGACGATGCGGTGAAGCTTGCCTTTCACAGCCAAGCGGTCTATTATCTTCTTTATCTTGTCAGGAGACTGCCCAAGATTTTGGACTCCATAGTTTATCAGGTCATTCTCTCTCGTATTGCCAAAAGATTCCAGGTATGAAACGATTTTTCTCTCTATGCTCATGAAGAGCGTCCTCGCTGACCGTTCGTAGCTGTTTTCTTACTGCTGATTCTTGAAATTTAAGAATTGGTTAAATAAAAGCTGAAAAACAGGCTGGGGTGTCTGTGAGGTTTTGCTCAGTTCAGTTGTCAAAGCCTTAAGAGTCTTTGCAACTATGAACATTTTGAAGGTTCCTGTGATGAGTGAACTGCGCCGTTTGAAAGACAAACTCAGAGGTTGCTATTTAAACGGTTTTTTTCTGGACAGGAACACGTTTCTTAAGGCTGACGATGCCGATTTGATTATAGCCACACGCAAAGATGATGATGGACGAACAGTTGACGAGCCAATGGTGGTCTTAAAGAATGTTGTGGAGATGACTGTGGATCATCGGGGCAAGGTTGTGGCTGTTGAGAGCCGAGAAAAGCTGGGAGTATGGGTTGACGCTTTTGAGCATGCGATAGAACGGTTCAACAAGTAGTGTTCAGATCTGGACTTCTAGAAGCCTCTGGATGATTTGGGCGAAAACATGACAAACCTGACAGCGGTTGGCATAGTCCCATGGTACGAAAAATCGTAGTTATGGGCATGGGGTAGGTCGGGATACCCGTTGCAGCACTTTTTGCTGACGTTCCAAGCTTCCAGTTGTCGATCAATCGATCGATTTGGACCTTGAGAAAGTGAAGAAGAAACTAGCAACTCCAGTTTTGGTTGATGGTGGAAATGCCTTCGATCGGGAAGCCACAACCAAAGCTGAACTCACTTACAGGGGAGTTGGAAAAGGCAGACGCGACGAATGAACTTGACTTTTCCTACAATTGACGCCTGTGTCCCCTTCTTCCTAGTCTTTTTCGTCGCTGGTTATGGCTTCAAGTATTGATGCTGTGTTGTTTTTTTGTGCTTTTTTCTTGATGGTTTCCATGTTCACTTTTGTGAACTTCAGGATTGCCTTTACATCGTTTCTGTCCTTTGATGCTTTGGCTTTTGACATTGTTGCTTTTATCATGCGGAGTTTCATAAGTATCAACTCTTCCGGTGTCTGATAGAACGTTGGCACGTCCAAAATCATGCCAGCTTTTTTTTGAAGCTTTCTGGTGGAAAGTATGATGTCAAGGGCTAAAGGTGTCTTCCCGTCTCCAAAAGTGATGATATTGTAACCAGATTTGAGTGAGGCATTGATCTTTCCTTCCTCAGCCAGCATTCCAGCCTTTCGTAGCGCATCGATGAGTCTGGCATGTGGCCCTGTTTGCGATACTTTGACCACGATATCTGCGTCCGTCGTGGTTCTGGGCACTCCATAATAGCTCGCAGCTAATGCTCCAGTGAACATGTAATCAAGTCCGGCAGCGTTGAAGCTGTCTGCAATCCGTCTGATGAACTGTTCAAAAGCCTCTATTTCTCAGCCCTCCAGTTCAAGTTTTTTCATGTATCGTATTCTTTCCCTGAGGCTTTCGATCAGCTGCTCTTCGCTGATGGTTGGGTTGTGATTTCTGATGCCCTCGGCGCAGATGCGCAGGCAAACGTCGGTCATGTTGATCGCGAGATTTACTCTTTCTTCTGGTTTTAACTTGGTTTGGGGCAACTGCGTCGACCTAAATTAATGATGACTCCTTGCACTTAAGAAATGTTTCTTTCCCAACGGGGAAACGAATGCGATTGTTTTGTGTTTGATGATCTTCAAGTTAATATTGCGATGAGTGTGTAAGTCTCTTGGGGTGTTGAAATTGGAAAATTGCGTTTTTTGTCAGATAGTGAATAGAGAACGGCCAGCCAGTATGGTTTATCGCGATGAAAAAGTCTTGGCTTTCATGGATTTTCGACCCGTCAATCCTGGGCATGTACTGGTGATTCCAAAAGTCCATGCTGCGGGGCTGTCTGGTCTTGATGAGGAAACTGGGGCTCATATGTTCAAGGTTGGAATGAGAATAGTCGCTGGAGTCAAAAGAGCGGGTGTGAAGTGCGAAGGTGTAAACCTGCTTCTATCTGATGGTGAAGCTGCTTTTCAGGAAATATTCCATATTCACTTGCACGTTATTCCGAGATTCAAGGACGATAATCTGCGTATCGGTTTTGGGCGTCAATATCGCCTGAACCCTGAAAGAAAGGAACTGGATGAAATTGCGTTGAAAATACGAGACGCTCTGCGCTAGGGCAGCCAGTACTTGGGCATTTCAGCCTGTGCTGCTTTCTTTTCCTCTTGTTTGTCGGCCATTGCTTTCTTTGCTATTTCATAAGCCGTTTTGTAGTCGAAAACGCCCTTCGGTTCTTCAACTGCTCTTTTTATAAGTCGCGATTCGACCTTGATTTTGAGTTTCCCAATGGCCAGTGCGCCGATTCCATAAATGTTGGGCAAAATTTCAGTTCCATCTGCGTTTGAATCTAACCCTTCAACGCCCAACGGCGGTATCGCGTTAATGTCAGCCACTATCTTGCATTTCTTGCCGCATTTTTTGAGTACTTCCAGAGGAAGGAGTTCCGTTCCGGCAGCTCCCGCGGCGAGGACGATGTCTGCTTTTTCGATTGCTTCTCCGACGTCCTCAGGGGTTTGGGCTTCTACGCCTCGGACTCTTTCGCCTTCAAATTCTTCGTTTATCTTGGTTGCGACGGAAGAGGCCTTTTGGAGA
>JBGOYH010000122.1:0-6375 GCA_041479575.1 Bathyarchaeia archaeon | reverse complement strand
TTCCATCCTTGGTTATTATCAGAAAATCCACGCCGTCGCCGCTCATGATGTCCCTGCTTATGGCGGATTTCATCCCTCTGATTACAAGTTCTTTTGCAGCTTCCAGATCCATGTTTTCTTTGAATCCTTCTTCGACGACTCCCATGGCTATTTCTGTTCCTGAACCCACGACAGTATACTTGTCAGGAAGCACTGAACCTAACGGGTCAAGCGAGTAGAGTGACGGACCTTCATCGTCAAACCCGCCCACGATTGTCTGCGTGATAAGCGGTGCCAACCGACGACTAAAGAGCAGGTTTGACATGAGTTTGGCAGCAGATCTGACGGATATTGGTCTGCCAACGTCGAGGCTGAACAGGTTTCCGTAAGCTGATACTTCCCTGATCAGTTCCTGCATGTCTGAAACAAGTCCAGCGCAAGCTGCCCCTACGTGATCGCTAATCTTGAAAACCTTCTTTCCTGTCTTACTTACAATCAAATAACCATAAGAAACACGCTTTTCAGAAGCCAATATAACGCCGTCTTTGAAGACCACGCCGACGGTTGTCGCGCCTGGAATGGCCATGTATTCACCCTGAGCTTGCTTTTCCACATGAAACACCCTTTTCGGTTTTAATGCACGGACAACCTATTAAACCTTATAGATTGCTTTTCCGTTTAATAGGTTGCTTCTAGGTTCATGCAGTCTACATTATTTCGGCTTCCTGAACAGCATTCGACCGCTAGAGGGGTTGTTGCATACATGCGTCCACCCTGCCTCTATCAGTTTACCTGCTTCTTCATCAGAGGAAACCGAAGCGAAATAGTATCTGTCGTTCTTCTGTTGGTATAGCTGTCTGTTCCAATGGACATACTTCTTCTCGGTATTCAGGATACTTTTGTGTCCAAGATTTTGTTTGACTTCAAACAGCGGAACTCCATTGGCAATGTCTATCGATGCTCGTGAATGTCTGAAGGTGTGGAAGTGGATTTTTAGGAATTGTGGTTTCCCCATTCGGTCAGCTGCTCGCACAGGGTCTCCGCCATCATTCCAACGTTCCTTGTGTCTGGCAAGCTCTTAATAGGTGTACTTCTAAGGATAATTGCAGGTCGTGCAGAAGTGGGGGCTTGTTATGCCTGAAGGGTCTTCTAAACAGATGGGACTGAACATGAAGGAAGTCAAGGGTTCAACTGGTGCGAATTTGGGTTTTGAAGAGAAGATGTGGAAGGCAGCTGACAAACTTCGCAATAACATGGACGCTACTGAGTACAAGCATGTTGTGTTGGGTTTGATATTTCTGAAGTACATTTCTGATGCCTTCAAAGAAGTGCATGAGGAACTTGTGAACGACCCTGAGAAGCTGTCAGACCCTGAAGAGATTGACGAGTACAAAATGCGGAACGTCTTTTGGGTGCCGCCTGAAGCAAGATGGGACCAGCTTCAGAAAAATGCGAAGCAGCCCACCATTGGTACGATTGTTGATGATGCGATGGATGCGATAGAACGAGACAACAGCTCCCTGAAAGGTGTCTTGCCCAAGAATTATGGTCGAGAGGCTTTGGACAAACAAAGACTAGGTGAACTAATCGATTTAATCAGCACCATCGGCTTAGGCTGATAACGAAAGCGCACGACAGGTCCTCGGAGACGAGACACTGAAGAAGATAGCCAGAGAGCTTGTTGACACGGTGCGGAAGGACGTGAGCATAGATTGGACCATGAGGGAATCTGTTCAGGCAAAACTCCGAGTGTTGGTGAAAAGAACTCTGAAGAAGTACGGCTACCCGCCCGATAAGCAACAGAAAGCTACGGAGACGGTTTTGGAGCAGGCAAAACTGCTATGCAAAGACTGGGCGGATGGGAATTGATATTCAATCTCAAAAACAATTTTCTCATAAAAACTAAGATGGCGAAGAAATTCATTTCCAAAGTAACTACAAAAACAAAAAGATTTGCCCTCCAGAAATATCAAAAACTAAAAAGCAAGATTTTACCAGTAACGCCAGGTAAATGTTTAGTTATCATAGGTTGCATATTGCTTGCCGTATTTCTCTTTTCACCTTTTTATTCGCCTGTGTACGGCAATTACGCGAATGCAGCATCAATCCTCGTTTCGTATTCTCAACTTCTGACAACAAGCTTTGCAATTACTGTTTCAGTGACTCTTTTAGGTATCCAGTATTTGGCTCAAAGGTACACGACTCGCAGCATAAGACGATACTTCAACGACCCTTTTTTTGCTGGCTTCATCGGCGTCTATCTTTTTGCGATATCGCTGGACCTTTTGGTAACATCTTTCTCACAATTCTTGCCATCATCGCTTTTCGTCTTTCCTTCTTTTCTTCTTCTGGTTTTCTGCCTTTTCTATCTCGTAGCGTATCCCTTCAATGTTGTCAGGAAACTCCAACCTTCCGAGACACTGAAGGGGATAGATGCGAGCGTTCCCAAAAATCTTTTCGAAATTGTGACGGAAAACAGATTTTGGTCAAATACAGTAAGCGATTCAAAAAAGGAACCTTTCATTGTACTTGAACAGGTTATTATTCAATCCATCAGGAACAATGACTACATTTCCTATGTTAAATGCCTTGATTATTTCACGAAAATATCTTTCGGGTTGATTGAAGAAGCAAAAAAGGAGCACATTGATAAAAAAGACCTAGATTTATTGATATCGAGAACTGACAGCATTCTAGATTTCATGTACAGACTTTTTGAACAAGTGAAAACTGAAGTCTTTCAAACAAAGAACGGGCTTTTCATACTCAGCTTACTCTACAGAACTGAAAAAATAATAATTTTGCTTCATTCGGCAAAAGGAATTCGCGCTCTAAGGCATGTTTACGATTTACACGAGGCAATTGGCAGAGATTCCATCAAGTTAGACCTTGAATCTTTGGCTGAAGAATACTGCAGAAGTATTGAGAGGTTAACAAAGGTGGAAATGAAGGCAACTGAAGTTGAGGTTTCTCCTTTTGACCTTGAACAAATTGACTATTCCAAACAGACGGAAGCTCAAAAGAAAGAACAAACGGTCAATATGATAATGTATGATTACTTCGCTTCGAGAAGACTCAACAATCTTGTGGATACCGTAAGGAAGGCTTCCGAGAAGGGATTTGGATTTGCGGTATTTTCTCTAATGAGCATCTATTCAGATATCTACGACAAAGTCATCGAGTTGAAAAATCCCAAAATGCTTGGATTTCTAGTTCAGAGAGTCACGTGGAGTCTAAATGAAGCCTACAGGTATGCTTCGGAAAAGAACATCCATGAAAGTAATCCTATACTTGGACGACTAAGTGACAAAGTGGAAGAGATAAGAAAACGTGGGTTGCCTGACAAATATTCAGAATTTCTGGCTAAGAGTTTTTGCGAACTCTCTCTTCTTAACATTGAGAAAGATGACTATGGAGCAATCATGACTCTGGGTTGGCAAGGAAGAGTGTTGGTTGAGAAATATCCTTCTATTGCATTTGTCATATTGGAGACATTGGGCAAAGCTCTCGAAAGAGTTAGCAAAGAAAAAGACTTTGAAAAGCTGAGTACCCAAAACATAAAAGCAGAAATTGAATCCATCCAAAAATGGAATAAGAGCAATCACAAGGCGGTCAAAGAAAAAGTTGACCAACTCTTAACCACCTCTCTCTCCACTCACACAGAGAAGAGAGTTAGGTGACCAACTAACCCTAGCGCGCGCACATTACGACGCGCCATAGCTCGGTTTTAGTGGAAAAATGGACACTCGTCGCTTCGATTTCCTTCGATTTCTTCTCAAAATCGTCGATTTTCATCGAAGGAAACAGATTTCAGTGACATGTTTGCCTTACAGGATGATGGTATCCGTTGAAAGAATTGGCATCCAAGAGGACTAGTTCACATAGAACACGCATCAAATGGACAGCTCTCATTTTCATGCTATTGATATTTGGAACAATTCAAAGCGGTACGTGCCAGACGACCCAAGAACAAGCTCAAACTCTGATTGGAAATGCCGAGGGAGAAATCAGGGGAGCAACGGACGACCTTCTTGTCTATTGGAACAATATTTCAGACTCGACTCGATACAATGCGTTGATTGACATTCAGAAAGCGTGGCAATATCGTTCAGCTGCAAGAGGGTCATACGACATCGGTTCATATAATGAGTCCCTAGAGGAAGCCTACTGGGCGACGTTTGTTGCACGACGGGTCACCTATCGGATTTTCCTTGACATCGCAAACACGAGTATACGTGAAGCAAATTCGACATTAAGAAGCATCCCCAGCTATATACCACAACCGACAGAAGCCACAGAAAAACTCGCGCAAGCCTATAACAAATTCAAAGCAGCTTTTCTTGAAGATATACTCGACTTACTGCCGTCCACGGAGATAGCGCCAAGCTGGATAACTGCAATGCACAACGCCGAAGACGCACTGTATTGGGACCATGAAAATAACGTAGTAGTTCTAGCAAACCAAGCTCTCAAAGAAGCCGTAGCTTGGGAGACGTCTCACGAAGAGTCGCTTAAGCAGGTAATCGGAGAACAGATTGTTGGGGTTTCAAACGATTTCTATATTCAATTGCTAGTGCCTTTCACTTTGGGAATGGTTGCTTCATTATTCCTTCTTGTCCCTATGACTAGACGATTCAAGGGATGGGCTAAGAAGAAGTCCAATCGAAATGTGATTTGGGATGGAAATCTGTGGAGCAAGAAATTGGACACAGGCTCGATAGTCTCAACATTAGGAGCACTGACAGGGTATGGCGCTTTCCTGTGGGGCTGGTTGGATTCATTTCGTGCTCTTTCTCGAACATACGAAATCCAGATTCCAGTAAATTACATCAATATTATTAATCCGATGCTGCTCGTTCTAATCGGCTTGCTTTCCGTCCTTTGGAGTGTTTTTGCAGTCAATAGACTCAAATGGCAAAAGAAAACAGGAATGCTATTCGCTGTAGTTCTCATAATAGAACTGGTCGTCGCATTGGCGACCTTGTGTCTTGGATGGTTTTCGATAGGGCAAATACACCATGCTGCGTTAGCATAGGCGCGTGCGCTAGACGATGTCAACTGGAAAGTTCACTCGAAGAGTATTTTGATGCAATGTGACATATTTGCGAGTGGATAGAGCCTTCCTTCTGGTTCTATACATGAAAAGTCTGCAGGAAATATCTTGCAAATGTGGAAAACCTTACTCGAAACCTCTCTTAACCCTTGAAAACAACACCAACAGAAGGATGACTGAGTAAAACCCAAACTCCCAAACGCCGAGCAGTCCTGAATAGAACATTACACCTGAACCGAACCACCATCCAAAAAGGTAAAAAGTACCCCAATAGCGCGTCGCATGGACGAAAACGAATAGAGCGAGAATACCCGTTAATTGGCAAACAATGATTAGGGAAGGGGCTATCAGACCTGCATCTACAAAGGCTTTCAAAACACCTTCAACCACTAAACCAGCAATGACAGCTGTAACAGCTGTGACAAAACCAGTGGATGCATCAGGCATGAGGTAAAATGCTACTTCGTTACTTAAAAAATGGACGAAAAATCCCAAATTTAGGGCGCGGTCAGACACCAAATAGGAAAAAAGGGGTTATGCGGGAGATGACGTTTTTGTCTCCACGTGCGGGATGATTAAACTTAATGTGGGAAATCTTGGATACATCTCCCGCACAACCTCATTTCTCGCTTTTGAAGAAAAAGAAGGCAGGCTATTTACTCAATCCTCGATTATGCAGACGCTCATGCTCCCAAGTCGCGAAGTCCAATGGGGGATCGATAATTTCGCTGTCAGGCTTTCGATTGAGTTTAGCTGCACCGTTTGGACATCCCGTGGCACACAATCCACAACCGATGCACTTCTTCACATCAACAATTGATACTCCATCTTTTTCCGAGATTGCGTGCACTTGGCATCTTTTCCTGCATGTTCCACAGCCCACACATTCGTCAGGGTCGATGACCGCGAAGTAGTTGGCGTGAGCAACAGAATTTTCTATGCCCCAATCATTGATTCCTCTAAGTATCCCACAGCAACAACCACAACAGTTGCAGACGTAACCTACTCCTTTCATCACATTGCTGACCGTATGAACCAAACCCATTTCCTCTGCCTTGTCAAGAAACGTCAACGCTTCTTCTTTCGAGATGGCATTTTCGCTTGGAGAATCTTCGACTGAAGAGAATCCGAGGCAGGTTCTCAATGGAAAATCACATTTTCGACCAATGAGACTCGTCTGCTTCCGACAGATACAATCGCTTAAGCGAAATGTCTTAGCCTTCAAAAGAATCGCCTTAACATCGTCATACGGAAGTATCAACTCTGACTTCACTGCCTTCTGTGCCGGAATGACACGATGCAAGGCCGGCTCAGGCTTCATAATTCCCACGGCGCCTCCATCT
>JBGOYH010000121.1:0-6393 GCA_041479575.1 Bathyarchaeia archaeon | reverse complement strand
GGAATACCGACGGTCGGCTTGGGTTTGATCCTGTTTCTGCTCTTATCCAAGGCTGGGCCATTGGGTTTCTTAGGGTTGCTATTCACTCCATCAGGCATAATCATTGGAGAAGCAGTATTGGTAACACCGATCGTTGTAAGTCTAGCAACGACGGCAATAGAGGCCATAGATCCAGAAATAATGAAACAAGCTAAAACGCTAGGCGCCTCAGACTCGCAAGCTTCTACAACCGTGCTGAGAGAAGCAATGAGCAGCATCGTCCTAGCGGGAATCGCAAGCTTCAATCGGGCGATTGCAGAGTTGGGCGTGGCGCAGATGGTAGGTGGAAACATATTTCACACGACTCAAGTACTGACAACTGTAATTGCAAATGAAACCCAGATAGACAACATAGGAATCAGCATTGCCCTCACGATCATACTGCTCGCGATAGTTTTCGGGATAACCTTAACAGTAAACGTGATTCAAAGGAGAAGAAAATGAGCTACATCGCGGAGCTCAGAAACGTAACCAGAAACTTCACTGGAATAACAGCGTTAGACGAAGTGAACCTGCAAGTCATGCAAGGAGAGGTCTTGGCGCTTCTTGGACCTAACGGTTCTGGGAAATCAACACTCCTGAGAATTCTAGCTTCTATCGACACTCCCTCAGATGGCGAAGTCTATTTTCGCAATACCAAAGTCACGGACAGGAATATCGCGCAGTTCCGAATGGAAAGCACGATGGTTTTCCAGAAAACTACACTTTTCAACACAACGGTGTACAACAATGTTGCCTATGGCTTGAAATTGAGAAAAATATCAAAACGACAGATCGATGAAAAAGTTGCCAGAGTGCTGGCGCTAGTCAGACTGAATGACTCGCAGCAAAGACATGCCAAGAGACTCTCAGGAGGAGAACAACAGAGGGTAGCGCTTGCCCGAGCCTTGGTTTTGGAAACCGAACTTCTTCTGTTGGACGAACCAACGGCAAACCTAGATCCAAGAAATGCCTCCATAATTGAAGAAGCCATAACAACAATCAATCGCCAACAGAGAACTACAGTTGTCATGGCAACTCACAACATGTTTCAAGCTAAAACTTTGCCCATGCGCATTGCGTTGATGGAAAATGGCAAAATTAGCGAAATCGGGTCACCCGCAGATATCTTCAGAAAACTGTCAAAAACGCTGGCAAGCTTTGCTGCGGTGGAAAACACTTTTGCAGGAGAAGCAAGAGTGGTCGAAGACGGCACAACTGTAGTCGATGTTGGAAATGACGTTAGAATAGTGGCAGTCGCTCCAAGAACTGGCAAGATCTCGGTCTTCATCAGTCCGGACGACATAATTCTTTCTAAGACATCTATCACGTCAAGCGCGAGAAACTCTTTGGAAGGAAATATAGCCGAAATCTTGGATCTGGATTCTGTTGTCAGACTGAGAGTGGATGCTGGTAAATCATTCACGGTGCAGATAACCAGACGTTCTTTTCAAGAAATGGGACTTAACCTAGGCAGCCATGTTTTCTTGGCGTTTAAAGCATCAAGCGTTCAAATTCTCTGACCTACCTACAGCAAATAGCTTTGACCTAAGGCCTTATAAAAAGTATTTAAGCACTTGAGTAATAAGAAGTGAAATTCAATGCCGAAAAGCAAGGCCATCATAAAGATCGAAAACGTCGTCGCTTCTGCCACACTAAACCAGAAGGTTGACTTGAACGCTGTTGTGAAGGGTTTTCCAGGCGTAGAATATCGTCCGGAACAGTTCCCTGGCCTTGTTTTCAGGCTCAAGAGACCAAAGACAGCCACATTGATTTTCAACTCTGGCAAAATGGTCTGCACAGGCGCGAAATCAGAAAAAGAAGCCCGAAGAGCCGTCATGAAAGTCATCAAAGAACTGAGGAAAGGCGGAATCATAATCATAAGCAAACCTGAATTGAAGATACAAAACATCGTTGCTTCAGTAAGCCTTGGAGGCATGATAGACCTCGAAAAGGCCGCCTACTCGCTTGGAAAGACAATGTATGAACCAGAACAGTTTCCAGGTCTAATCTACAGGATGGAAGAGCCTAAAGTCGTAATACTGTTGTTCGCAAGCGGCAAGCTTGTTTGCACTGGCGCAAAGAAAGAACAGGATGTCTTCGATGCAGTTTACAAGCTCCACAAGATTTTGGAAGAACAGGCCCTAATATTCTATGAATAGGCTACTGTCCACTCTTTGACTCTGCCTTTTCTTGTTTTTTCTTGACCTGCTTCAGAATAGTCTTAAGCTGATCTTCATCGATTGCTCCTAATTCATGCAAAGTGCTTGTAATTTCTGTAATGCTAAGCAGTGCATGAAGCTTGATGGCATTTTTTTCAAGCCTCTCTTTCCCACCTTCCTGACGGTTTATAAGCACAACGCAATCGGTTACCACACCGCCTTCAGCCACAATCGCTTTCGCCGCCTTCTGCAATGAAAGCCCTGTCGTAACAAGGTCATCAAGTAGCAACACGCGATTTCCAGGAGCAATCACTCCTTCTATTCTTCTTTCTCTACCATGATGGCGAGCGCCTCTCCGCGCGTACAAGAATGGCTTCCTTAAGTTGAAAGCAACAACAGACGCAAAGGGTATTCCTGCAACGGGGATTCCTGCTATCCTGTCAACGTTGTCTGTTCCAATTTCAGTTTTTATGAATCTAACGTAGGAATCGCAGACTTTCTGAAAAGAATCTGGGAAGCTTGGGACGATTCTAAGGTCTATGTAGTAGGGGCTCATTTTTCCGCTTGTAAGCTTGAAGGCCCCAAACTTCAAGGCTCCTATGCGGTCGAGGACCTTGCAGATCTCAACTTTCATGTCTTCACTTTTCTTTTCCACAGGCAACGTTTCACGCCTTCTTAGAGACTTGGTAAATTTTGCCTGTTTCAGGTATCAAGCATGTGATCTTCGGCAACTCCTTCTTGAGCAGTTCAGCAAACCTCTTTTGGTCCGATGCTGCGCCCGTGTGATAAGGCACGGCCACTTTAGGCTTCGTCAATCTCGCAATGTCCACGCCGGCTTCAGGCGAAGCGCCTGGCGCGATCCCGACAGTGCAGAAAACCAAGTCCAACTTCTCTCTTTCACCAACAGCTATCATCTCAGGATATGGCAGACTGTCTGCAGTGTGGAAGACTTTCACCCCGTCCTCGCTTGTCACTACGAAGCATACCGGCGTCGCAGCTGGCGGATGGTTGCTTTTCTCAACCTTTACAGTGACTTCGCCGATCTTCACTTCAGAACCAGGCTGGACTTCATGCAACTTGTCAGGGGGAATGACGTTCTTCAGTCTTCTCGCGGATGTTGGATCAGCCACAACCATGCACTGCGTCAGCTTATGAAGCTCCGCCACAAGAGGCTGATCTAAATGGTCATAATGCTCGTGAGTCACTAGAACCGCATCAACAGTTTTGAAGTCTCGGGGTTTGACATCAACCGGATCTACAAGGAGTGTTTTCGATGGAGTCTTAATGGTCACTCCAGCATATCGGTTGAACCATACGAAGTAAATTTCGTTTTTTGACGGAGTCTTATTTATTGACATGCTCGATTCCTCGATGTTTGATAACTAGTGCGTTTGCATCTTAAGAACTTATTCCAGCACGAAAATCGTCGATGGCAAACTAATTATGCAGTTCATTTCTATATTGTAGCACTCTGCAATTGGCGGTGTGGACGAGTTGAAAGAAGGCGAAGAGACTGTTGGGTTAGAAAAGATACTCGACAAAGCGGTTAAGCGTGGAGCTTCGTATGCTGATGTGCGTTTTCAGTCTTATGACAGCGAGTTGGTGTCAGTTGAGAACAAGGTTTTGGAAGGTTATTCTTCAAGGAAGCTCAGTGGTTTTGGAATAAGAGTGTTTTTGAACGGAGCAGTGGGTTTTGCCTCTTCGAGCGACCTAAGCCCAACGAATGTTGAAAAGACATTGGACAACGCTGTCAAAGCTGCCAAGGCAGTTAAGAATGGAGAATCATCATTGGTCGATGTCAAGATCAGCAAGGCCAACGTCAAATCCAACGTAAAGATCGATCCTTTCGATGTTTCTTCTGAAGAAAAGGTCTCCATCGCATTGGATACTAACAAAGCCGCCTGGATCAATGACAAAATCAAAAGTGCATCAACCAGGCTTGGGATTACAAGGGATTACAGATGGTTCGGTTCTTCTGAGGGCAGCAGAACGACCGTGCAGACGACAATGGTTGGACTGATGCATACTAGCGTTGCACAGACTGGTGGCGTTATGGAGTGGGTTCCACATTCAGAATCGATGTGCGCAGGGTTCGAGTTCATCAAGTCCAAAGACTGGAACTCCTTTTCCCACAGCGTATCTGAGCTTGCATTAGAGGCTGTCAGTTCAAAGAGTCCACCGCCAGGAACCTATCCGGTAGTCGTCGACCCTGAGATCGTGGGGGTTCTTCTTCACGAAGCCTTTGGACATGCTTCCGAAGGCGACCTGGTGTCTTCAGGTGAGTCTGTACTCAACAACAGAACAGGATCTCGGTTAGCAAGTGAAGATGTGACTATAGTTGATGAAGGAGTGGTTGAAAGAGGATACTACTGTCCATTTGACGATGAAGGTGTGAGAAAAGAGAAGACAGTGATAGTTGAAAAGGGTGTTCTAAAAGGCTTCATCTACGACAGGGAATCAGCTTCAAAACTCGGCGGTAAAGCAACTGGTAACGGTCGTGCTCAAGATTTTGAGAATCTACCAATAGTCAGGCAGACAAACTATGTAATGCAGCCGAGCACCTGTCAATTCGAAGAGCTAATAGAAGACATAGACTCAGGCGTATATGTCCGCGGCAGAGGCTCAACTGGCGGGGAAGTCGAGGTGGGCATGGGTACCTTCACGTTTGGAGTTGGCCCTTCCAAGATCATAAGGAAAGGGGAGCTGGCCGAAACTGTCAGAGGAGTGGTTATCAGCGGTTCAATTCTTGACACGTTGAAGACAGTTGATGCCGTTGGGAAAGACCTCGTTGTCAAAACAGGCGTTTTTGGCGGTTGTGGAAAAAGCGGGCAGAGAGCTTCTGTAGGGTTTGGAGGCCCACATATCAGGGTTCGCAAGATGACGGTCGGAGGGAGATGACAAAATGGAACCTGCCGAACTAGCTGTTAGCAAAGCTTCGAAGTTGAAGGCAACTGAAGCGGAAGCCTATGTCCAGAGAACCAAGACAATCATGGTTGAATTCGCCGAGCAAATTGAAAGTTTCAAAACGATTGAGTCCATCGGCTTGGGATTAAGAATAGGTCTGGGCAAACGGACAGCAATGTATTCAACCTCGATTCTGAACGGCAAAGAGGTTGGCGAAGCTGCGACAAAGGCAGTCAAGATGGCCAAAGTGGCACCTGAAGACCCTGACTGGAAACACTTCAACAGGAAATACGGGAAAACTCCTGTCGAAGGATATTATGACAGTAAACTGGAGAACATGGAATACAAGGAAATAGTGGACAGGCTCCTCTCATCGACTGCACTCATCACAGAATATGATAAGCGAGTCAAACCGACTCGTGGAATTCTGATGCTTGGCAGTTCAAGAACCACGATTGTGAATAGCTACAATGAGAGTGCTGAAAGAAAAGAGACAGGCATAACTGTATGGATCAGGGCCAAAGCCGTTGATTCAGGGATGGAAAGCACTGGAAACGAGCATCAAGAGGCTAGGTTCTGGAAAGAGATAGATTTTGAAAACTTGGCTGTTAGCGCGGCAGACAAAGCTGTTAAGTTCTTGAAGGCCAAACCGATGCCAGGCGGCAAAGCAACTGTCATATTTAGAAACCAGATTTTTGCGAACCTGCTCGGAATATTCCTAGGTCCATCAGTGAGCGCAGACTGGGTTCAAAAGGGCAGATCCCCCCTCGCCGGCAAACTCGGGACTAAGATAGCTTCTGAAAACATTACTGTCATTGACGATGGAACCATGCGAGGCGGATGAGGAACATGCCCCTTTGACGATGAAGGATGTCCAACCCAGAGAACCCCAATTATCGAAAAAGGAGTCTTCAGAAACTACCTCTATGACATCTACACGTCCTTGAAAGCCGACGCTAAGTCAACTGGAAACGCTGGGCGTGCTGGATATTGGCTTAAACCGCAACCCTCACCGACAACCTAGTGTTGAAAACAGGTGACGCAGAACCCGAGGAAATGATTCGCGAAACGAAATGCGGTATCTACGTTGATACGACTATCGGAGAATGGCTTTCAAACCCTGTAAGCGGAAACCTGAACGCCACAATAACACATGGTTACCGTGTGAAAAACGGTGAACTGACAAAAACGCTCAAAGGAATCGTGGTCTCTGGGAACTTCTATGAACTACTCCAAAAAGGGATAGAAAGCCTAGGAAAAGATTTGAAGAACAGTGCTGAAAACTATTCTCCAACAGTCAAGCTTGTTG
>JBGOYH010000120.1:0-6659 GCA_041479575.1 Bathyarchaeia archaeon | reverse complement strand
TTATCACGGTGACCTGGACTCCAGCGTTCTTGGCAAGCTTCTCAACAAAACCGCAAACAGTGGTCTTTCCAGTCCCCGGTATTCCAGTAACGATTATCGTCCTGTTCATAGGGCTATTCCCCGAATAAACGCCTAAACGCCGGATACATTTCAGCCGCTCTTTCCTGCATCAGCACTTCATAGTACTGATAGATTATGCCCACAGAAAGAAGGATGCCCATCCCTGAACCGAAGACTCCAAAGAAATCTGTGACACCAGCAATCAGCCCCACAACAATACCACCGAGAACCGTCACTGCGGGAATATAGCGTTTCAGAATTGACTCTACGGCTTTTCCTGACCGCCTGTATCCCGGAATCTGCATGCCAGCATCTACAAGCTGGTTAGCAACGGTTGACGGCCCCAAGCCGCCTACCTCAAGCCAAGTCAGTGAGAAGACAACACAGAAGGCTACTAATATTCCAAGGTAGCCGAACGCTTTTAACGGGTCTGTCATGACCTGTTCAAAACTGCGAGGCGCCGTCACATAGTAAACGAGGCCTCCGATTGGTTGTATTGAAGCTTGTCCGCCAGTAGTCGTAGGCTGGATCACGTTGAACTGCCCTAGGATGTCAAGCCACGGGTTTCTGCCTGGTACCGGTTGACCGCTCATGCTCCAGAAAAGCTGCGAGAAGAAATATACGTTAGCAAACAAGGCCGATGCGAAAATCACCGGAAGGTTAGAAACGTACAGAAGCTTTATCGGATATCTGCTTCGGTAACCTTTGTAACCAGCGTATGACGTTGGCAATTCAACTCTAACGCCTTCCATGTAAATTATGACTAGGAAGGCGGCGATCGTGGCAAGTAGACCCACTAATGATGGGTTCTGACCTCTCAGCCAAATGTCTGAGATAGGTTTCCCCGTGCTCAAGAGTTCACCTAATGCAAAGAAGAAGCCGTAGCTTAGTCCGTGTGTTTGCGTCACGTCTCCCACACCCGGCAACGGCGTGAAAGCTTGCCAGAAAATGTGCTGAGCAACACCAGCCATGATGAACAAGCTTATACCACTTCCGAATCCCCATCCTTTTTGGACCAGCTCATCTAACAGCAATACTACTATGCCTGCTCCTATCAATTGTAGAAACACAATTACGGCTGTAGTGCCACTTAGCGTTCCGTACATACCGCCTATTATGTAGGCAGATGCCTGAACTCCTGTGAGAAGGATGGCGAACACTTTGCTTGCGGACGTGAACAATCCCCTGTCTTCAGAGTTGCTCATATCAGCTTTGATCATCTGCGATCCGGCGAGAAGCTGCAGTATCAAGCCTGCCGTCACTATCGGGCCTATTCCGAGTTCCATGAGGCTGCCGCGGCTGGAGGCGAAGATTATCCTCAGCGCAGCAAGTTCTCCCAACGCGCTTTTCTGAATTCCGAAAAGAGGAACTTCGGACATCACCAGAAAGATAATCAACACAAGCGCTGTCCAGAAAAGTTTCTCGTTAAAGCGGACTCTGCGTTCTGGAACTTTTATTTCTGGTAGGATCCTTGCAACAGGTTTGAATAATGAAAGAAATCTGCCGGCCATGGACTAACAGCTACTCTCCAGCTTCCTGTTTTTCTTCCAGGATTTCCCCGCCTGCTTCCTTGATTTTGTCAGCCGCCGACTTTGAAAACGCAGGCACTTTCACCACAAGCGGCTTGGTCATTCTGCCCGAGCCCAAAAGCTTCGTGTATCCAAGGCTTTCCAGATCTATGAAGAACTTGCCTTTCTCTTGCTCGACCCAGAACTTTTCAGCTATTCCATCAAGCGTTCCAACGTTTATCACGTTGACTTTTTGCTTGAGGCTCTTGGGGGAAGTGAACCCTTTTTTGCCATAGTAGTCTGGTTCATACTTTATTATGTAAGACCATAATGCCTTATGTCGCCCTGGATTCCGGTAAGGTTTTCCCCCACGACATCTATGCTGACCTACTCTACCCCAGCCTACAGTTCTTGAACCTCGTTTCTTTCTTGTCTTCCTAAGGTCATGCGGCATTTTTCTAACCTGCTATTTTGTCCATGGCTTCCTGTTCAAAGGCTTTTTTTAATCGTATTTCGAGGACGCCATTCTTATAGGTTGTGCATACAGTGTTGGCAATCACTCTCTTGGGAAGATTTAAGCTTTTACGGTACTTGCGGTCTGAAGCTCTTGCAGACAGGGTCAGCCTTTGATTTCTCACGTTGATTCTCAAGTTTTCCATGCTGAACCCTGCAAATTCGGCAAAAACTGCGATTTCATCGCCGTCTTCAACAACGTCTATCAACGGGGGAGGTTCTTTCAAATTCTCTTCAGGAATTTTTTCAACTTTATACCTTAATCTGTTAGTGTGCCTTTTCACATTTGAACTCTTGATTCGGAAAGTTCGAGGAGTGTTCTTCTCTTTGGTTTTGTTGAAAACCCTGAAAATATTGAATTTCTTCAAGGTTTTCTTGTTTCTCCGCCATTTCGCGCTCAAGTCGCCTTCTCCCCCTACATGGCATTTCAAAAGTAACTATAAAACGTATCGCACACGGAAACTGTAAAACGAGGAAGACTGGTGGACAATTCTTAGAGCATTCGCTTTAAAAGTTCGTTGATCTCTTCTCCGCGGTATCCGAGTTCTCCGCCTGAACCGTAGTGCTTCTTGATTTTTCCTTTGAAACCCTTGGATGGCGGGTGAAGCCTGAAAACGGGTTGTATGTTCTGAAGTTTCCAGTATTCGGCTCGGCACGCGTGAACCGCATCTGCCAAATCGTCAAGCGATTTGTATCCTACTTTTTGTGCGTATTCATCTGTCAGCTTCTTGTTGCCAGCAAGTCTTCCTTTCTTTCTTATCAGCATGGCCAGCGTTTCCTTTGAAGGTTCACCGTATGTGATGTAGTCTCTTGCCTTCTTTAACATGCCCATGAATGCTGAACGATCATCAACAAGCGCCCCGTAGTTGTTTCTAGGCAGGTGAAGCATCACCAGTGTCTCTCGAGCCTGCCTTGAGGCGCTCACCGTTCCACGAATTCGCACAACTGCGATGCATTTGTGTCCTTTGGTTTCTTCGCCCAACTACTTCACCCAATCTGTCGGAGTTATAAGACTGTAAGTCTGTTTTAACGCGTCAAAGACTGCATACGCGAAGGAGGGAATAGTCCTCGTTGAACCGTAGCTTCTGGTCCAACAGTCTTTTACACCAGCCAATCCGAGGATTACTTTCGACACTTCGCTTGCCACGAGTCCCAAACCTCTAGGACCAGGGACAAAAACAACTCTCACGCCGCCTGTTTTGCCCTCAACCTGGAAAGGTATCGAGTGGGGTCTCCCGCAACCGCATTCCCAGCTTCCACATCCACGTCTAACTGGAACGATTTTTAAGCGGGCGTCTTTAGCGGCTTTCTCTATAGCATTTCTTACCTGCTTGGCTTTTCCAGATCCTAAGCCTATGTAGCCGTCTCTGTTTCCGACGGCAACCACTGCTCTGAACCTTGATTTCTCGCCGGCGTCGGACTGCTTCTGCACCAAGTTTATGTTTATGACTTCTTCTTGAAGGTCTGGTATCAGAGCATCAACAATCTGGGATTCACGTATTTGAAGCCCAGCCATGAAAACTTCTTCAATGGATGTGATTCTGCCTTCTTGAATCATCTTTCCCAAGCGGGTTCCTGGAACCCACTGCTCCAGATTTGCTGACGATTCTTGTCTGCGGTCTCTTCTATGCCCTCGTGATCTCAATTCTTCTTACCTCTGCTTTTGAATGCAGCAATCATTTCTTTCTTGACTTCTTCAACGTGTTTAGGAAGGGTTTCGGGTTTGATGTTTTGCTGCAGATATTTTGAGAACTTTTGCTGGTATTCCTCAGTGTCAGACGCAAGGCTTTCCGCGTACTTAACGATATGTTCGCCTTTTATTCTTTTTTCATCAGGCAGTTTTTCCTCACTGTGCGGCACGTTCACCTTTGCATCACATACTCCTTTGAGGACAGCGAAGATTCTTGCTCCCTTCGTGGGCGGATACAAACCTATGTCAAGAATTGCTTCCTCTATTCCGTTAGCCTTGGCTTTCAGCCCGCATAGGAAGCCAGTCAGATAAGCAGCTGGAAGGTTTCCTCTTGGAGCTTTCCACCCGTACTTACCTAGCTCTCTGCTGTGAGCTGAAATGAGGACCTCATCTCCTTTTGGTCTAGCTACAATTACTTGGGCAATAATGTTGTTAATACTGCTGCGTGTCACCAATCGAGGTTTGCCAGAAAGCAGAAACGCTTTCCTAGCATGATAGTCCGTTTTTCCTTCTCTTCTTCGACGGAATTTGGTGCAGTAGCGCGCGTTTCTTGCCACTAGCGTTTCCTCCAGAGCTCATGAGCCTTCAGATAGCGCTCCAAATCAGCAACCGACGCAAATCTGCCGCTGCGCGCCATGCGATAAAGCTGTTGGTACGCATTTTCAGGAATGATCTTCTTTGCCTTCAGTTCTCGAAGTTTCTTCCGCAAAGCTCTGATCTTGCCCATCCAAGCCTCTTTCTTAGAAACCCTTGCGTGCACCGTGCCTGTTCTGCTCCCTGGACCACTTCTTCGGCCTTTCTTCTTCTTCCCGTGCAGTATTCGTGCTCGTGCACGACTTATGCCTGTTACAGGCAGTGATTTGATCACGCCTTCATGGATGAGTCTTCTGATTTCGTCGCGAGTCATAGCGGTTTCTACGTCTTCGGTTCTTTCCGGATCGATCCAGACGCGGTTCCGTCCGATCTTAAGCACTTGTGCTGCCAAGCGACGTTGACTGTTGAGGGTTGTCATTGCTCTTCAGTTCTCCCTTTGCGCTTCTTAGTCTTCTCTTCGGATTTCGGTTTCTCCTCGTCAACTGCTTCCTCTGCTTCCGTTGTTTCTTTCTCTGCTTCCGCAGTTTTTCCTTCTTCTTTTTCCTCTTTAGGCTTCTCTTCTAATGCTTCCTTTGTTCGTCTGAGATTAAGAACAACTATTTTCTTTCTTCTCGCCTCTGCGAGGATGCTTCCCCTTTTCCTTTTGCCTACTCTATGCGCGATGCGTATGGCTTGGGTTTTTGGGTCTATTTTGCCGAGTTGCTCAACGTTGTAAACGAGGACTTCTTCGTAGCCTGATGGGTGGAGTCCCTTGGCGACTTTTGGCCCTCCATATCCAGAACCAGCAGCCGGAGGCCAGCCTTTGTACATTAATCTCACTTTGTGATCCAAGCCACGAGGATGTCGCCAGTTTTCCTTCAATCTGAAGTACCGCCAGCTTTCAGGTCTGACGAATTTGGGCTTCTTTCCTTTAACGCGCTCTCTGATTTTCAGTGCTTTCTTGGGAGTAATTGTGTTTGGCTCTGTCATGCTTCCATTCCCTCGGTCTGTTCATAGACGTAGAGTCCATCCAAGAAAATGCGCGGGTCTTTTCTCTTGACTTTCGTGGCCTGTTCAACGTTTGCTGCGGTTTGGCTTACGTCTTCCAAGTTTATGCCTTGAACTATGACGTCTTCGCCTTGGATTTTCACTTTGACGTCGCCGATTATCTTGGCTTTTCTCGGGTTTCGTTCGCCAGTGAAGTTTTCGATGAGCACCGTTTTTTCTTTGAGCTTGGCTGAAATTGGAAAGTGGGAGAAGACGACTTTGAGCTTGTATGTATAACCTTTTGTGACGCCCGTAATCATGTTCTGAATGTGGGAGCTAATCGTGCCCACCAGAGCGGCTTCCTTTTTGCGTGGCCATGCGACCCATGTTCGAACGGTTTTGCCGTCAAGTTCAATTGAGACAGGTTCGTGAGAGAAGTCACGTGTTAGAGTTCCCTTGGGACCTTTGACTGTGACTTTTCTGCCTTCTAGGCTCAGTTGCACGTCGTCTGGAACCTGAATAGTTTCTGACTTCTCTGGAACTCGCATTGTTAACACCTCTCAGTAAACGAAGGCCAGCAGTCTGCCTCCAGTGTGTTTTTCTTTTGCATCTCTGTGTGAGGCGACGCCCGTCGGGGTTGAGACGACCAGCAAACCCACTTCTCTTGACGGAAGAAATTTTTTCTCCCATTCTTCAAACTGGTCTGCTTTGATTGAGAATCGCGGCCTTATGGCGCCGCACTTGTTTATTCTTCCAAGTAACTGGACCTTGAATTTTCCAGAACGACCATCATCTATAAACTCGAATTCACCGATGTAGCCGTTCAACTGTATGATTCTCAATACTCGGCCTAAGAGTTTAGAGGCTGGACTGATTATGCATTCATGCTTGTTTCGCATTTCGTTGTTGATGACTGTCGTCAAGCCGTTTGCTAATGTATCCATCATGTTTTCCTCTGTTACTCGTACTTCTGGAAGCCGAGTTTTTTGGCTACCTCCCTAAAACATTGCCGACATAAATATAAATTGTAACGCCTGATTACCGGTCCGTAAGATCCGCATCTACTACAGGGTCTTGCACCTTTCCCGTATTTTCTGTCTTTCTTTGATTTTTGTTTCCCCATTCATTATCCACCTGTCTAGACGATCTCTACTCCAAGTGCTTCCTTAGCGAACACCAAGGATTCTTCGGGTGTCAAGACATGTTTTGCACCGAGTTTGCTTCTCCCTCTTCTCCGGGTTTTAACCCGATAGCCTGGTCGAATCACCGATACGCACACATCCATACCGAAAATGCCTACGTCCGGGTCGTATTTTACTCCTGGCAGT
>JBGOYH010000119.1:0-6785 GCA_041479575.1 Bathyarchaeia archaeon | reverse complement strand
GTCCATTTCACGGGTGCAGACCGTTATCATTCATATCGTATATATTCGTTGCTGAAATGGCTACAATGATCTAGAACTGATTTCCGTGCTTCAAGAGTATAATACTTAAATACGTTCCACCGCATTTTCTATAGGAAAAATGAACATGCAATCGGAAAACATCCAGTTTTTCAATACTCTCACACGTGAGAAGGAAAAGTTTGTCCCAATAGAAAATGGGCACGTCAAAATGTATACATGCGGGCCCACGGTCTATGATTACGTTCACATAGGAAACCTGAGAGCCTTCCTCTTCGAAGACGTGCTCAAGAGGTGGCTCGAATACCGTGGCTACCGAGTTACCCACGTTATGAATCTAACAGATGTAGACGACAGGACAATCAAGGCGTCAAGGACGCAGGGCATACCGATTAAGCAGCACACAGGACGCTATTCGAAGGCTTTTTTCGAAGACATAGAGGCTTTGAATCTTGAAAAGGCAACTTATTATCCGAAGGCAACAGAACATGTCCCTGAAATGGTCGCTCTGATCAAGAAACTGTTGGACAAAGGCTATGCGTACAAAGGAGAAGACGGTTCGATCTACTTCAACATCTCAAAATTCAAAGACTATGGAAAGCTCGCAAAAATTAAAGTTGGAGAATTGAAAGCCGGCGCAAGGGTGAAAGTTGACGACTACGCAAAAGAGGAGGCATCTGATTTCGTCCTTTGGAAAGCATGGGATCAAGATGACGGCGAAGTTTTCTGGGAAACAGAAATCGGTAAGGGAAGACCAGGATGGCACATTGAATGCTCGGCAATGTCGATGAAATACCTTGGAGAAACCTTTGACATCCACTGCGGTGGCGTGGACAATCTGTTCCCACATCATGAGAACGAAATAGCCCAGAGCGAATCTGCGACGGGGAAGAAATTTGTGAATTACTGGCTCCACAACGAGCATTTGCTGGTCGAAGGGCGAAAGATGGCTAAAAGACTGGGGAACTACTACACTCTGAAGGACCTTATCGCCAAAGGTTACGAGCCGATGGCTATTCGCTACTTGATGATGTCGACGCATTACAGGCAACAGATAAACTTCACGTTCGACGGTTTGGAGGCAGCAAAGAAAACTCTTGAACGTCTGACTAACTTTACGCATCGCTTAATTGAAGCTGGTGGCAAGTCTGGCGGCGACAAACTGAAGCAGCTCGTTGACAACGTGCAAAAAGGTTTCGAAGAAGCCATGGATGACGATCTGAACATCAGTGTTGCTTTGGCTCATCTGTTTGATTTTGTAAGAGACGTCAATAACCTTTTGGACGACGGAATGGTCAGCAAGGAAGAAGGTCAGGAAGTCTACAAGCTGATGCTGAAATTCGACACGGCTCTCGGCGTCATCGGCCATGTGAAGAAGGAACCAAAGCTGACGAAAGAGGCAGAAGAACTGATTCGCAAACGGGAAGACGCTAGAAAATCCAGAGACTGGAAGGCAGCTGACCAGATGAGGGAGCAACTCAAATCTATGGGCATAACAATTGAAGACACTGCTCAGGGCGTTAGATGGAGAATTGAGAAGAGCTAGTTCAACAATTTTGAGAATAGTCAACAGTACAGGAGTGTTCGTTGCTTATGGATTTGGGCGAAGTTCTGATGCTTAACGTTTTTCGAATCGTCAGGATACTGCGTGTTAACAAGATACTTCGCTTCGGAGGATCGACTCATCAGTTCACTGATTACTTCAAGGGCATGGAAAAGGTGCAGGCAGTCAGAGACATATTTGGTGAAAAAACAGAAGAGGTTCTGCGGAATCTTAAGGTCGATTTCACATGGGTGGGCGGATACATGTTTGTCAATAACATGGACGGTCGCCTGATGATAAGTTCCAACTATCTTAACAACGGCAACAAGGTTGACATATATCTAGACCTCATACACGAACTCGTCCATGTCAAGCAATACATGGATGGGAAGGAGCTTTTCGATGTTCACTATAGCTACACGAATAGGCCCACTGAAGTTGAAGCCTACCGCGTTGCGGTCCAAGAAGCTAGAAGACTCGGTTTGAGCGACGAAAGAATCTGTCAGTATTTGAAGACGGAATGGATGAGCGATGAAGACCTGAGAAAATTGGCGAAGGCCCTGAACGTTAACTGTGACCGCTGAAGTTCCAGCTGTTGGTCCTGTATTTCTCTATGTAAAGATTTTCAGCAAGCTCAAGCTCGTCTGATGTCAATTGGCCGTTTTCAAGCTTGATTTCCAACGCCTTTTCGAAACCTTTCACAAGGGCATCAGTAACTTCGGCGATAGAGACATTCCTTCCAGCTTCAGTTTCTATCGAGGTAATCTTGTCCATCGCAACGTTCACCACCTGTAGACATGTCTTTGCCCATGGTACACGCAGGAAAGTGAACATTCTCTCCAGGTTGACCCTGAGCAGAAGCGTGCCGTGTTGCAGGACAACTCCCTTCTTGTGAGCCTGAGAGCTTCCCGAGATTTTCTTGCCATTTGCAGTGAGGTTGGGACAGGCTTTCGCGTTGCCTTGGTTGAAGTCTGCAGCTATACCAAGTATTTTGAGAGCCTCAGTCAAGCCAGAATAGATCTTGGCATAAACTAGGGCTATGTCTTCAGTTCCGAGACCATCTCTTCCAGCGATCACACTATATGTGATTTCATCTTCCGAATCATGATAGACGGCTCCTCCGCCTGTAATCCTTCTGACAAGGTCGACGCCGTGCTTTCTGCAGGCTTCGACTTGGGCTTCTTTCTCTGCGTTCTGGAATCTGCCTATGGAAACAGCCGAAGGGTTCCAACGGTAGAATCTTATTGTGTTTGGCGCAAGGTTCCTGATTCTTGCTCTCAGGATACTCTCGTCGAGAGCCATGTTCATGAACGCGTTGTGGGTTTCAAGCTTCAGCAGACGCCAAGTGGACAAGGTGAAGACCGTCAAAAAGAAGAACGAACTGTTCTTAAGTGTGTTACGATTTCTCCGGATCCTTTGAATCAAGAGAAGCTCAACGCGCGTCAACGAGCCTATGCAAACGTTCGATTTTTCGAATTCTGAACTATAGGCCGCGGTTTTCCCGCGATAGAACATTCCTCTAGAAGAGGGTTTCAGAAGTGTTAACTTTCTACACAATAGAATTGAGCTTCAAGACGAGGAAAATTGAATGCGAAGTTAGCCCCAAAATCAGTGCTGATGGCGTTACTGCTGGGTTTGCTCGTCATGGTATCTGGCGTTGCCCATCTGACCGTTTTTTCAAACAATTTCGGTGGGAACACTGATTCGTTGCAGAGATCAGCTACAGTTTATCCACCGGGTCGTGTATTTCTTAATCAGACTTTTGACAATGAAACTATCGGCATGATTCCAGACGGTTGGTACATAGCAAATTCGCAGTATGGAAACATCACCGTTGCCAATGGTGGATACGGTAGCACACGAAAATCGGCAATGGTCATAGACAACTCGAGCGTTGGCTCCCCAGGTCCATACAGGTACTTCGCAGAACAGACGAAAACTATTGGAATGTCTTTTTCGATAGAGCCGACCAACAATTCGGGCAGTAACACGGTCGTCGAAGTCTATGTTGATGACGGCAACTTCAATGGTGCAAGCATAATTTTCAAGGATGGCAAAATAGGGTACCGCCAGAAGTATGGTGGCATCTTCATTTTGCGTTCTTCCTACGTTCCTAACAGATGGTATGGTATCAAACTAATCTTGAATATTCCGCGTAACGTTTACAACGTTTACATCGATGACCATTTAGAGGCGGTTGATGCTGGTTTTCTGGGAGCTTGTACCCAGCTTCATAGGATAGTCTTCAATGAGACTTCTGGGCAAGATGGCTTGTTCCTGCCTGTGGCATACGTCGATGAAATCTTGGGAAGGCAAGTCATAGAAATCCCGCGAGACTATTCGACAATTCAAGAGGGAGTTAATGCAGCAAATCAAAATGACGTTGTTTTTGTCACTGGACAAAGAACCTACTACGAAAGCGTCAGCATAACAAAGAGTATAGAGCTCGTTGGCGAAGACGTGAGTACCACTGTAATTGACGGAAGTCTTGCACCACCAGAAAGCATCTCAGACGCGGTTTCCATACAGGCCGACAATGTTTTGATGCACGAATTTACTGTTAGGTCAACGCCGTATGGTGCAGGAATTCATGTTCAGGGCTCGAACAACATTATCGAGAACAACATTGTCACAAATGGACTTGGAGACGGCATTAACATAATTGGTTCAAGCGACTACTTGGCACACAACGTAATCAAGTCAAACATGAAATGTGGTGTTCGAATTTCGGGCTCAGACTGCACGTTGACAGATAATACAATCATAGAAAACGATGCGTGCGGTGTTCTGGTTTCTGGTTCCAACTCTAACGTATCAGACAATTTCATTGGGTCAAATCTCGATTGCGGCATTTGGATAGTTGCAGGTGATCAGAACGTCTTAGGGAACAATGCAATAAAAAAGAACTTGGTTGGAGTCAAATGCGAGGCAGCAACGAAAGATAACAAAATCTATCAAAACCGTTTCGTCGGGAATGGCCAGACCCCTCAGGCAATAGACAGCGGAGCTAACAAGTGGGATGACGGTTATCCATACAGCCCCGACAACAAAACAGGAGGAGGAAACTACTGGAGTGACTACGATTGCTTCGACATCTACCGTGGTGTGAATCAAGATCGACTTTGTCCCTTGTGTTTCCCATCTCCCGACGGCATAGCCGACAGACCTTATAATCTATCGTTGCGAATTCAGGATAGATACCCTCTCTTCTTGATACAGAATATTTCGCAAGATCCTGACAACGTCAAGTACGATGTCTGCGGGTGCCCACTACACTACGTTGACTATGACGTTGTGATCACCGTCACGGCAAAGATGCTCGATAACGTGACTGTTGCAGCAACTTTCATTTTGGTGGATTCTGATTCTAGTCATGCGAACATTACCATGAAAAATGTTGGGGACAACGTGTGGAAGGGGACAATTCCCGGCAAGAAATACGGTATGGAGATAGAATACAACGTTAGTGCGCATGTAGAGTCAGCAGTTGAAGTAAATTCAACCGATTACCCATTGACAGGGCCGTACTTTGTGGATGATCACACTCCACCAAGTATAGACAATGCCTCGGCTAGTCCTCCCGTACCAGATGAAAAGCAACCCATCATCGTTTCTGCTCACGTGACTGAGCCCCTGGATGCAAGTGGCGTAGCAGGAGTCTTCCTTTCCTACAAATTCAACGACACTTGGTGGAATACAAACATGACAAAGTCTTATGATGACGTCTACACCGCCTCCATACCCCCGCAGCCCGGAAATGAGACCTTGTTCTTCTACGTTTCTGCTGTTGACAACGCTGGAAACGGAAATCCTGGCATAGGAAACAACACAAAAGTCAACAATCTTCCCACGTTGTTTGTCACTTCTGCCAGTAACGCAACGTACGCAACCGATCCTTGTGACATCGATCTGAGCGTGATGTATAGGGGCGAGAAAAGAAATAGCGCAGATCTCACGCTGTTCAACATTGGTCAAGAAAACCTTGCGTGGAACATAACCTTGATCAAAGATGGCGATTGGTTGAAGAGTGTACTGCCTGCCAAGGGCGTCATACTTCCAGGCAAAAACGTAACGATTACGATAGGCGTTGACACGACCACGTGCATAGATCCCAACCTTTACGTTGCAGAGCTTGCAATAAGCGCGAATGGAAGCATGCCCCGATGGGCGGCAGTGGTACGGCTCATAGTAAGAGACATCGTTATCGACAATTCATGGGCTTCCAAACCCTCTCCGTCCCGCTCAAATATCAACGAAACTCAGTACTTTGCTTTCCACGCAAAATGGACACACAACTGCACGGAAGCAGTGTCTGGCAAGATAAATGTGAACAACGGCGTAGGATGGGTCATGGTCAACGGTACTGGGTGGGCAAACTTCTCTTACACTTCTCAAACTCCTGCGCAGAAAGTATTCAGTGTTACTGACGTCGATTTCAACTACACAAAAGACAACCAGGTCTACCACATAAAATCGTTTACTCAAAAGGCGGAAAACCTGACCGCAATCTGGGACCGTGTCAAAATAAATCTCACAATAATCAACAGCAGAAAAGACGTTGGAAGTAAGGCGGACATACTGTGGAAAGGCAGCACATACGAGTCAGACAATTCACCTTTTGTCGGCTTTCCAAGTTTCAACGACACATTGGTCAAAGACAACGTAGGTAGATACTGCATCACCACATCCTGCATCAATGATACGCAGTACGGTCTAACTGCCTTTCAAAGCAATATCGTTTGTTGCATCTGGGACGAAATAAAAATTAACGTAGGGGGCGTATCCAATCGACAGCCTCAAGTGGGAAAACGCGAAACAGTGTGGGTAGTAGCCATCTATGAATACGATAACATGTTGCTCAAGGAAGCGAATGGCACATTGTTTTTGAATATCTATGAATTCGATGGAAACACGCAAAGTTGGCAACCAATAATCATTGATGACAAGATGGATTGGTCACCTCTCTATGACCGATGGGAAAAATCTTACTCTTTTGACACTCAAGGCACTAGAAGGTTTATTGTCTCGAGGGTTAGGGACAATTTGTACAATCTCACAGCGACAAAGGATCTTGCTGGCCCGCTTGACATAACTTGGCTTGGAGGTGGATGGGGCCTATGGCCATGGGCATCATCTGGTGACGATACACATGTATCTAACAACGCCGCAAACACAACCAGCGACAGCCAAACACTTCCAGTGCAAGGCGCTTTGAAGGTTCCGT
>JBGOYH010000118.1:0-6827 GCA_041479575.1 Bathyarchaeia archaeon | reverse complement strand
ACCTTGTTGGCTCCGGGAAGAACCATTGTGTTCAAAAGGTGTCAATCTACATGAGCGCTTTCAGAGAAAGCGTGGATCAAGTTTCGGCGGGCAATATTGTCGCAGTGACCGGGCTTGAGTCGGTTAGGACCGGAGAAACATTGGTTGACATCATGCACGAAAAGTCAGGTGTTCCTTTTGAAAGCGTTAGACATGTTTCACAACCAGTCATGACTGTGGCAATTGAACCGAAGAACCCCAATGATCTCGAAAATGTTGTTGAAGCTCTAAACAGGCTTTCGATGGAAGACCCCAGTCTCGACACCTCAGTGAATAAAGAAACAGGTCAATACCTTATCAGCGGTATGGGGGAGCTTCATTTGGAAGTCGCCATGAATTTCCTGAAACAATATGTCGGAGCCGTGGAGCTCAAAACGTCTGCTCCCATCGCGAGCTATCGAGAAGCCGTGCTGAAGAAAGGAGCATTTGTGATGGTGAAGAGTCATAACAAACTTAACAAGTTCTGGGTCCAAGTGGAACCACTTGAGGAAAAAACGGTGAAAATCCTTGAAAAGGACTTGTCCACGACAGGGAAGCTGGAAAAGGGGGCGTCTGAGTTCGCGGAAGGAGACATTTTAGCTTTGAACGAACACATCAATATTCTTGTAGATTCAACCAAGAAAAGCAAACAGCTTCAAGACGTAACTGACAGCGTCATTTCAGGTTTTCAATGGGCATGCAGGACTGGACCGCTTTGTGAGCAGCCTCTGAGAGGAGTGAAAGTGAAGTTGGTGGAGGCACAAGTCGATCCAGATCCCGAAAACCGGGAACCTAAACAAGTGATGCGAGCTGTGAGTCGCGCAATTCTAGGGTCGTTCTTGACGGCGAAACCGACGCTTCTGGAACCGATCTACACGATTGAAATCACTGTTCCGCCACAATGGCTCGGCAAATGCTCAAACATAATAATTCGCAAACGTGGAAAAATAGAGTCAACCGCTCAGAAAGGTGCTCTAACAGTCATTATTGGCCATGTTCCTGTCGCAGAGACTCTTGGCTTGTCTGAAGAACTGCGTTCGACAACTTCTGGAAGAGCCTTCTGGCAATTGGTCTTCGATCATTGGGAAAAAATGCCTGAAAAACTTGCAAACACGACCATCAAGAAACTGCGCGAGAAAAGAGGCCTGCCAACCGCGGTTCCTAGTCCAGAAACCTTCGTAGATGAAGTCTATTACTAACTGCCATCATGATTTAGCGCGCCCCTATAAAGTCAAAGAATCGAAGAAGAAACACGGCTCATCACAAATGACTTGACAATATCCAACGGACAACAGTCTTAAATATCGCATGATACCCATTAATTACATACTTGGAATCACGCTGAATTGACTTGGGGTTCGGACACATGAACAATCCTCTGAGGGCATCACGTTCTATTCCATCATGCTTCCATGGTGTGAAACGAGAAAGCAGAAAGAGAATCGTTGTTCTTCTTTTGCTTTCTGTTCTGATTTTGAATATGTGTGTTTTTCTGCAACATTCGGTTTTGACCAACGCTTACGAACTGTCACGCGGTGGGCAACTAATAGCCACCTTCTTGAGACAGGTTGCAGGGTTCAATGTTAGCGGAGACGTAGATCGTTCCTTCGGATTCGGTACCCCCTTGTCGCCAGGTTCACATCATTCCAGGACTGACGCGAAAATAGTGGTCGAGAAGGATGGTCGCGTCTTTGACACAATCACGACTCTCCTGGACGACAAACTATGGATCTTCACATCATATGACTCAGTCGAGCTTCCTGAAGAAAAAAATGTCAGTGAATGTTTGGGAATAGCACGACTCGCTATCACTAAATATCGGGTCTTGTTCAACGCAAGTTATACTGACGAATTGATTGAGATGCTTTCGGAAGCTATTACAAAGCAATGTTTGACCGTGGAGAATTCTGATGCGCTCTTGAACGTGACTGTCAATGTCAATTGCTCCACTCCTCTGGATTACGAGAGTTTCACCACTGTGCGCTGGTATAAGAAAATAGCAAATCAATTCGTGAGTGATTACCAGAGAATTTCGATAATCATATCCAAGGGGGGGTTTCTGACAGGGTTCTGCGACTATCTTGGAGCCTATTATGTCGCCACTACAAGCATGAATGTCTCTGAAGAGCAGGCAGCAAGCATTTCAAGACCATTTGCAGAGGTTTACGGTGAAGTGCAAGGACAGCAAATAGTCTGGACAACTACCTCTCTACAGTGGATCTCCGATCGTGAGTCTCAACGAGGCGATGACATCGCGGTATATCCAGCTTGGTGTTTTGAAGCGCGTTACAATGAAACAAAACTGGGGGCGTATGGCTATAAGGCCTGGGTCTGGGGAGACAACGGTCAGATTTTCTGGAAGGGTCCAATGGGTTTTATTGGAGGGGGAGGAGAGACCGGAAATGCAAATAACACAGGTTTATGGCTATTTCTTGGCGTTGTCGCAATTGTGATAGTGGTCACTTGTTCGGGAACGTATCTACGACGTAGAAAGGGCAGACGAGAGGGATCAAAATGAATGTCTATCTGAAAAACATAGTCGTCGCATTCTCAGCGCTTTTCATCATTTCACTTCTGGTGTGCCATCCCTCATTTGCTGGGTCATCAACTCAACTTGGCAGCACGTATGATCTTTCGCCAGATGAAATCAATTTGGAAGATAGCACAGCGCAGACTATTGCGCTCTATTCTGCCATTGGAGGATACGTCACCTACAACCACTACGGAAGTGGAACGACCCGTAGCAACATATACCTTGCCGCCAACGGCACGGGCACCAGTTGTTCGCTTGCTTTCTACATCGGTCATGGCTGGACTGGAAACGTGTGGAATGGTCTCTTTCTTGAACAGCAGTGGTGCATATTTGAAGACAATAGCGGAATGGTCTTTGACAAAGACATTTTTCCATATTCATCGAACCAAAATGTGAGATTTGCTTTCCTATATTGCTGCAAGTCAGGAGATACAATTGGTGGAACTCAATTCTGGTCAGGCACACCTTTTGGGATGCCTTACGCATGGCTGCACACAACCTCCCTCAACAGTGACGGCTATGCCAGCCCAGATTCTGGAGACCGAGTTTTTCTAGGGTTCCACGAGGGGGCGCCAGAGCTTATATCGGGGGACCAGACCTGCAATTTTCGAGGATTCGTGACTGGATTTTACTATGCTGCTCTGTGCAGTGGAAGAAATTACACGGTCAATCAAGCTCTTAACTATGCTGCAACACAATATAATCCCGCTTGCACACGGTTCTCGGATACAGATTTGTACAATGGAATCTATCATCTGGAGCCAGGTGGTGGGTACCCTTATTGGGTACTAGACAGCCAGATGAAGGTGTATGGAAACGGCAACATTTGCCTGAGTAGTTCAAGGCCCTCATGTGCGATGAAGACCAAGACAAACGGCTACTTCTATTTTCCGAGTGGAACTCCACCACTATACGTAGGAGTGCAGATCCAGCTGCTGTTCAATGATGGTGGCATTGTCGGAGATCAGATCCATGGAGTTTCCCCCTACCCACTTTACACGGGACCCTATCCTGATGGATCAGTTGACATTTATGATTCGCTTCTCATAGGTGCGAAATATGGCCTAAGCGAAGGTCAAAGCGGCTGGGAATATATGGCAGATGTCGTTCCGAACCGGGTCATAGACATGTATGACGCCCTAACAATTTCCGGAAACTACCTCAAAACTGGTACGTACAGTCCGGACTTCACCAACGTGACGGTTGCATTCTACTATGGAGGTCACCTCGTCGACAAACGAGTCGACTCTAAGGGTTTCGTCACAATCCCCTATGGCACAAGTTTCACGGTGAAGCGGAATAGCACGCCAATAGGAGCAATGGCAATCTTTTGGTCCAGAGTCTAGACCCTCCCGTAAGAAATGCTTGAGTGAGAGAACCTAACACCACTGTTCTGACACGACCAGTTCTCACGCGAAAACACACGTTTTGTCTCTGGATCCGATCGATTAGACTCGGGAAATCCGAGGTGCATGAAACATTCATTAAGCACGCGCGCGACTGACGCTTCTGATCTTCCAGATGAAATGTCAAATAGTGATTGGACCCATAAGGATTTAAAACTGCGCTTGGGAAAAGTAGCCGCGAAGTTTATGAAGATTCAGTTGAGCCCTTCACATCCCTTCGATTTGGATTTGACTCTTTGTTGCGGTCAAGCCTTCAGGTGGGAGAAGCAGGGTGATTGGTGGCAAGGACTGGTGAAGGGAAATGTCCTCAAGGTTCGTCAGACAGGAAGAGAACTCGAGTTTGAAAACGTGGACGAAGATTTTATTGTTGATTATTTTGGATTGGAGGATGATCTGCTGAGGATTTTCTTCGAGATAAGGAAGGACCAGCATATTGGTGCTGCGATTGACCATTGCGAAGGGCTTCGTTTGCTGCGTCAGGAACCATGGGAATGCTTGATTTCCTACATCTGCGCGACATTCAAAAACATCGCATCAATAAAGAGAATGCTTCTGGCGCTTTCAAGAAAGTTTGGTGAAGAAACCCATTTTGAAGGAAGAAGCTACTACAAGTTTCCCAGAGCTGAAGAGTTGGCTTCGGCAAGTCTGAAAGCACTCGTCGAATGCGAGCTTGGCTATCGCGCAAAATACATCTCCCAGACAGCTAAGATGATATGTGACGATGTCTCGGTGCTTCAGAATCTCAGAGAAATGGCTTACGACGAGGCGAAAAGAACTCTGCTCGATTTTCCAGGTGTGGGTCAAAAGGTGGCTGACTGTGTTCTGCTCTTTTCTTTAAACAAACCTGAGGCTTTTCCCGTTGACGTATGGGTCAGACGAGTAATTATCAGGCATTATGCACGACACTTTCCACAAAAGCTTATTCACAAAATCTCAAAGGATGAGTCACTCAGCGATTCTGAATACAGGTTGCTGAACCTTTTCGGACGGCAATATTTCGGCAGGTATGCAGGATACGCTCAAGAATATTTGTATCATTATGAAAGAGCGTGCTCCAAAACATAGGAAAGGTCATTTCACAGATCTGCACCGAACCCGGTTGTTTCCACGGGCATTCACTGCGAAAAACGTTTAAATCGACTTAGAAGTAGCATATTAAAGAAGTAATATTTGAGCGAGGGCCCGTAGCTCAGTCAGGTTAGAGCGCCAGGCTCATAACCTGTTGGTCGGGTGTTCAAATCGCCCCGGGCCCACCATATCATTTTAGTTTGGTGACGAGGCTCGCAACTCTCTTTCCGAGATTTTTGCATGATTTGATGTCCTTGTCTTTTGCTTGACCGACCGCAGCGGCGCCATAATGTTTTTCGTCTGACCTTCCCTGTATAATCATGCCGTGAACTAGCATGGCTTGTACTATTGAGAGCAGTGTTGTTTCTGCGCCTGATGCTATTCCGCCTGAGCTTGTGAAGGCTCCTCCGACTTTTCCATCGAGTTTGCCGTGGACTTTGACTGATTCGTCGATCAGGGTTTTGAGTCTGCCAGACATTCCTCCGTAATATGTTGGCGAACCCATTATGATTCCGTCAGCATCAACGAGGTCTTCAGCCTTTGTCTCCTCGGCTTTTTTGACGACTACTTCAACGTTTTTTATCTTTTTGGCGCCTTCGGCAACTGCCATCGCCATTTTTTCGGTGTTGCCGGTTCTTGAATCATATACTATGAGGATTTTCGCCATTTCACTCCGCAGCCAATGGTTGTTTGTTGCTTTCGTATTTGTGGGTTAAGTCTTTTTATCGTTTTTCCGTCTAATTCCTTGGTCTGGGATGTTTGCTGAGTAGGTTCTTGAAGCTCTTCTGTATTTCTTTTATGGGGAGGAAATAGGGGCGAAATTCGGGTTTGAAGGGGTGAGTTTCGCTTTCTAACAGTTCAGTCAGACGGTCGTAGTAATCTTCGAATTCTTCCATGTTATTGCTTTTGAACTTGAAGACGCAGCATTCTCTTCTCCGCTCTTCCCATCGTTTGTCCCAGGCTGTTACCAAGCTTGTGTCGCCGCATTTTTCGATGCTTCTTGCGATTAGTGTGTCTCTGTTCACCGTGAAAATCACGAGAAGCTGGTTCACATCCTTGACAATTGATGTCAAAAGAAAATCACGTGTTGTATCATCTGGTGCCGTTGAGTCAATGACAACGCTGTAGCCTCTCTTCAGCAGGGCGTCTCTTGTTACGGAAATGAATGAGTACAGGATATATTCGTCTCGGCATGGCGGTGCTTCATTGAATAACATGTCTCTCAATTCATCAACGCTGACTCTTGCGAATTCGCAATAATCGGCTACTAGCCTTTTTGCAAGAAGGGTTTTTCCAGATCTTGGGTATCCGCTTAGAACGACGTTCCACGGTCCGGATGCTTTTCGTTTCATCTTTGTTCCCCAGATCTATGTGATTGCGTTTGCTGGTCACTTAGATACGACTTTCTGTGTTGAAGAGTCAGTGTGAAGTGCTTACGTGCCAGCTCTGTTCTGGTTCTCATGACTCGAGGCTGCATTGTTTTTCGGTTTTCTTCCGTGGTGGTTTGCGAGTGACTAGAAGATTGTTCCATAAGCTATAAGTGGTCAACGATGCATTAGGAACTGTAATGAGGGAAATAGTGGTATCATTCTCGAGGGGAGAAAGGAGAGAAGGGAGCTAAAATTAATTCCACCATTTCCCTCATTCAGTATCCCTAATGCGCACATATGTTGCTTTTAAGTTTTTCTTCTGATTTTGAATCCTGTTCTCAAAAAAGTCGGCAAAAAAGCGCTTCTAGCTCACGGCTTGCCCTATTTCTTGTTTGAATTTCTCAGTTTCCATAAAAAATATGTGTATGATTT
>JBGOYH010000117.1:0-6848 GCA_041479575.1 Bathyarchaeia archaeon | reverse complement strand
TTTGCAGAGTCTGCCTTCGCAGTCCGTTCCACCCGACGCGTCAACGATGTGTATCAGCGCGTCGGCTTTTCGAATCTCATCCAAGAACTGGTTGCCAAGGCCCTTTCCTTCCCATGCTCCGGGCACGAGTCCTGCACAGTCAATGAAGTCGATTGGTATGAGTCTCACACCGTTCATACATATGGAGTTGGCAGGATTGTCGACGACACCGAATTCTTCGTGGACGCATGGCGTTCGAACGTAGCCTATTCCCCTGTTGGGTTTTATCGTCGTGAACGGGTAGTTGGCGATCTCCGCGGGAGCCAACGTCGCTGCACAGAAGAAAGTCGATTTGCCAGTGTTAGGTTTTCCGACGATTCCCAACAATTTCGAATAGGACTTCTGTATCTCCCTCACTCCCTACTGTCAGTCCTTGGTTCAAGTTTACTGCTGCAATTGGTAGATACGTTGGTGCGAAACTCTATATGGTTTGTGCTGCCAGAACAAAGTCTTCTCTAATCGACGTGCTCGGCGCAACTGGAACAAATCAAAAGAAAAACACTCTCGCGTCGGGCATATTTGGATGAACGTAAATAAATATCCAGTATCCACAAGTTTTATTGACGCACTTGTGAAAGAAGATAGTATGGCAAGTCCTAAAGCCGAATGGTTGAAAGAAATCAAAGAAAGCGTTCGTTATCGCTATTCTGCTAGGCTAGACGAATTTCTTGAATGGGTCAAAAAAACGCCAGAGCAATTAGTAGAGGAGTACAAGGCGACAATCGATAAGGACGCATGGGCTAAAAAATGGGGTTCGATTGTTCTCCAATACTATCAAGCTCGATTAAGTGCTGGCTACTCAATCAATTCAGCGAGAGCCGATAGCGTCGCACCAAGGTCTTTCTTTTCCAGTCAATGCCAAGAAGTGAAGATTCAAAAGGGCAAAATAGCCAAGGCTCAAATCGCCACGGGAGAGCACAGTTTCACACAAGACGAACTGAAAAAAATGTTCTATTATGGAGATGTTAAGCAAAAAGCAATTTTGGCAACTGCTGTTAGTCTCGGATGGTCTTCAATCGACTTTTTGAGCCTAGAGAGAAGTTTCATCGAGCCATACGTGAAGAAAGCCAGAGAAGAAAAACTCGATTTCGTCCAGTTCATTTATACCAGACAAAAAACGGATGAAACGGCAATTTGTCACTTGATGCCAGAAGCGATAGAAAGCCTTGATGCCTACTTGAAAACTATACCTCAAGATGCTAAGTTTCTCTGGTATTCGCCTTCAAACCACGACGAGCCATTGACCAACAAGGCATTAAATGACATTCTGAAAGGCATGGTGAAACAAGCCTCGACAATGACCACGGGAGACATTAAGTTCAATCTACTACGGAAATTCACTTTCTCGACACTTCAAAGATTTGGAATGACTGAAAGCGAAAGCCGTGTTTGTGTCGGCAAAACCGTTAGTCCAGACATCTTGACCTACCTTATCAACTTGAAAGATACGCTAACGCAAAAGTTCAAGAAGGCATACGTAGGACTGAGCCTAGTCAAGTCAAACGGAAATGGTAGAATCGACAATCTTCAAACAGCACTAGATTTGGTTATGGAAGTTTTAAGAAGTCTAGTTCAAGAACGAATGAAGGAAAAAGGCTTAATGAAAAAAGTGAAACCGATAGACTGGAACGAAATCTATCAAAGACTGCTACCAGAAGAGGAAAGAGAGGAAAAAGTCCAAATCGACTAGCGAAGAACAACTACCATCCCTTTTTTCTTCGCAAACACCCAAGAGAACCGAAGACAAAAAGCCTTTTTATCTCTTCTCCTACTTGTTAGATGGGTGAAATCTCTGGTTTTCGCATTCGTGTGTCCCTATTGTGGTGCCTACTCGACATTTCACGTATCAGCCGAGTACGGAAATCAGTATTGGGGCGGATTTGCGAAAATCTTGGGATGCGACCATTGTCATCAATTGGTATATGTAGTCCTCGAAGCTGACCAGACCATTGGAGGAGAGAAAGTTGCATCGGAAAAAATCAAGGATTACTATCCCAAAAGAATGCCAAAACTAGAGGATTCAATACCCAAGAATGTGGCTGATGATTATCTCGAAAGTATCAGATGCTTTGATATAGAGGCAAACAAAGCATCCGCCTCAATGTGTAGACGGGCGTTACAGAGTAGTGTGATTGATAAAGGTGCGAAAAAAGGAAGACTTGCAGACCAGATTGATGAGTTGTTTGAAAAGGAAGTAATCACTAAAGACATCAAGGATTGGGCACACGAGATAAGACTTACTGGCAACGTGGGTGCTCATCCAGACGAAGACGGATTGCAGAGTGTTAAGCCAGAAGAAGCTAACGAACTGATTGATTTCATGGAACAATACCTTAACTACGTCTACGTATTGCCAGCCAAAGTAGCTACGAAAAGAGAAAAGAAAAAAGGACAATAGTTATATCGATTATGACTTACAGCACGAACTTTTACACGTTATTGAAATAAGAACAAACCAAAAAGTTGGACGATTAACAAACCAAGTCGAAAGACAACTAGGCTTTAGAAACGACTGAGCAAGAAGAGAAAGTCGAATTCTCGAAAAAGGTCTAGCCTTCTTTCCGCTTTTTTCTCATATTCTTCTTTCAACTTGACTAGAGCCTTCTGTACGGCATGAAAAAAGAAGGTTATGGTGTGGCTGTCCATTGTGGCGTTATCGTCCAGCTTGTAAGAGAACTACCGCTATATGTTTTAGATGCATCTACTGATGTCCATGATTTGCCAGAGATTGTGCCCAACAGTATCAATGTATCAAAAGCCACAACGCCACCACTTTGATAAGCAACTACATGAAGTTTGCAGTTATATGCCGTGTTGGTTCCCACATTGCAGATTTCTCCATAGACATGAAGATACTCTGTTCCAAGGAAAGGGTGATTGTCATCAGACTTCAAGTTCACTTCTATTAGGTTTGGTGCTTCTAAGTCGGCTATTTGACTCTGAAGATTTGCGTATTGCTCATTAGTATAGCTGTGGTCATTAACATAATTGTTGTAGGTTGACTGCAAAGAATTGTAGTCGGAATTGGGGTGTTGGTGACTCGCTACATAATCGTTGTATGTCGAGTTAAGAGATGCTATTTCGTTTTGAAGGTCTGATATTTGAGAATTGTAGTTGGTAATGTTACCTTCAAGCCATGTTTGAGTCTGATTTAGCAATGTTTTGTTACCATCGAGCCACGATTGAAGTTGATTGATTTTATCTTGCAGACTTGAAACCGAGTTGGTAGCTGTCGGCGAGTAACCCATGTACAGCACTACGCCTAGACCAGCTACTAGTATTATGCAGATTATTCCAAGTGCTACAGCAACACTTCTTCTAACCATTTTCTTTGGTTTCGTTTCGCTTGGTTTTGTTTCACTCATTTTTGAATCCCTAGTTAGTCTTCTGTTGTCATGCAGATTTAAGATTTTTCTCATATTCTGCTTTTTTCTTTTTTATCACGAGTCAATCAATCGTGTCGGTTTTGAATTTGTCTCAAGCTGAAATTCTTAAAAGTAAGTCAAGAATAAGTATCGGGTGAGCATGTGAGTGCCTAAATGGACATAACTGATTTTTTGCAGTATCCTCAATACTTCTCTGTGTTCATGATTTGGGCGTCTGGATACATATTCGTTTATAGTGTTTTTCGAAAATCCCGTGCATGGAAAGAATTTGATTCAACAATTAAACTTGTCGTGGGATTCGTAGCTGGGTTTGCTGTTGAATTTTGCCTAGTGCTTCCCACCTTCTACCTAGTGAATATAGCGAATTTAGATACTCCACTTCTATTGCCAGCCTTTGACAAAACTTGGATGTATCATTGGTTAATAACGGGCTTTGTTACCACCCTTTTTGCTCGAACAAAAAATAGAGAACAGTTATTGAAGTATTTGCACTTTGCCTTTGCACGATTGCTATATTTCATGTTCTTTGGATTGTTTTTGCTTCTTTCAATACTTGTTGTTGAATACATATACGTATATCCCAACTATATTCTGGCATCGTCTCCGACTTTCTTTCTTTACCTTGCCATTAACTGGATTTTCTCACTTCTTGGGGGGACATTCTGCCTTTTTTTCCAATTCTTCACGGAAGGTATTTACGAGGAAGAAAGAATATACGGCGGTCGGGGCTACATTTTTATCGCAAAGCACCCTTCTGAATTGAATCGTCAATTTTTCCTCTACGTAACGAATATGCGGAATAGGATTAGCAGATTTCTAAAATCAAGGTGGAGATTTGTCCCAGTTTTGGTGGGCATAATGATTATCGCCACAATAATCCCTTTGGATTCGTATTTCAATGTTTTTATTCCCAGAGTCAACTATTTTGCCAACGTGAATGACCCAGAAGGGTTAGTCTATGTTTCTCTTGGTGCCGAATTTCTCGGGTACAACGAGAAACCTACTGTTTATGCAAACTTTTCGAGGACAACTTGTGACATATATGCGGTCACGTCACATAGTTATGGCAGATTTGGCGTTCTTGTGATTCCCCTACCGTCTCAATACTTGGGACAAGAAGTCAAAACGGGGTACTTCCGTCAATCTTACAGCCAACCGCAAGATTTGTGGGCTATTTCAGACTATTCGCTGAAAGACAACTTGAGTCTGACCGCAGTTCCTTCCGCATCTGATGCCAGAGGGTTGCAGATAAATTATGAAAAGATGAAAGGGCAGTCTTTCAACGTGACTCTGATTTATTGGCAAAACATGATTAACGATTCCATGATAATTCTTCCGTCAGAATCAAAAGGAGTCCCCTTCAATGAAGC
Source organism: Bathyarchaeia archaeon (assembly GCA_041479575.1). Lineage (GTDB taxonomy): Archaea > Thermoproteota > Bathyarchaeia > Bathyarchaeales > Bathycorpusculaceae > DASPPK01. Next base: position 2,053 of record JBGOYH010000117.1, on the reverse strand, counting down.
TTGTGACCGTTGGATACAAAAATTTCAAATCGTCAACAACTCCAATGAGAGTGTCTACTTATACGAGGTACAGTATGACAGATTGAATTTTGAAGGAACAGACAAAGATAGTGTTGAGGTAGTTTGGAACGGGACCAAAATGGAGCCAATCAATGTCATTCAAAACATTGTGAAATTCTCACCGCTTGAAATCAAACAGCAAGCAAACGGGACACTTCTTATCGATTTTCTCTCAACGAACAAATTTCCTAGATGACTCAACCTCAAAAGTCTTGCTTCTTCTATGTTTTTCTGTTCTACACTTTCGACATATTCTTCAAATCGCGCGCGCTGAGCCTTGACACCAAAAAACAAGTTTTAATACCGAGTTGAACGCCTTGTTATTCTGGGAAAGAGGATGCAGAAACCTAGCTTAGACCGACTTTGGCAAATAAAGATATATCTGGAAGCACCAACTTCTCGTCAAGATTTTTTAAAGGAAGCGGTAAGAAGAATAAAGTCTCAAGTAACACAGTTAGTTACGGTTCTTGAAAAAGAAGACAAACTGATAGATTGGTACTATTTTTTGATTCATAAAGAATCGAACGAAAGTTGTCCTTTTTTCGATGTTGTGGTTTCATTGAAAATCGGCATAACGGAAGAAACCTTGAAAAATTCTCTTCGCCGATTGACCTACTGCTCGACTCCTAAGAAATTACCTCACAGTTTTGGCGAAACAATCAATAAAATTACGAGGGCACCGTTGAGAAATGATGATATTGAAGAGGCATGGAAACTCGTGGGACAACAATCTGAATGGGTCATAAACTTAGTAAACGTATACAAAGATGATGCATTGACTATAGAGCAATTCACTCAATTTATGCATTTTTTCACAAACCCCGTAGGTTTAGGCATGATTTCATTTATGACAATTGGCGAAGTATATCAGTTTTGACGAGTAAACCAAGGCTCTTTTTTTATTGATTGCGAAACTTCTGATTAGAATAATCTTCTATCAGTCCTTTTAAGCCAGTTTGACCCAGAGACTTCTTGGGTCAGAGCCTTGAAGAAAAAAGTTAAGGCTATTTGGATCCTAATATTCACAATACATTGAAACCTAGGAGGGGAGGCTTACAATCGCTGAAAAAACAGCGAATAAAGTGCGCTAGATGCTAAGAACAGTGCCCCAACAAAAGCGCAACTCGACTCGATCCTTGATTGCCAAGGTTAAAAGAAGCTTTCGCGACCTTGTTGCTCCATCGCCTGACCAACAAATAAGCCACCATAATAATGGCCATCAGAGTCCCAATGAAAATCGCGAAGACGTAGCTGACAAGCATCCACGCGCCGCGCAGGGCCTCCTCGCCTCTACTCTGCGCTTCAAGGATCTGTGCCCGTGCAGTTTGAGGTTGAGTCTGCCAGTTTTCCAGAGCCTCCTGCAAGCTCAGCTCACTCGCCGCAAGATCATGATCCACGCGGGCAGCTTCCGAGCCGAAGAATACGGGAACTCCAAGAAATCTGCTGGTCGCCACCGCGGATCTCGCCTCATTAACTGTTTTCACAGCTGCTAGCGTGTCTTCCGCAAGCTCATCTCCACGAAAACTGTTCGGTGAATCCAGAAGCGTGACCAGCTGTGAATCCATCACTTCTGCACCGTCGGGACCGCTCGAGAAATTGAAGAAATAGTTTACGTAAGGAATGTCTTCAGACGCCCCCCTCATTGTGGCAAAGTGTCTCTCATCCATCGCGTCAAAAACGTTCCAAGTCGGATCAACCGGCACCCAACCATTACCCTGCAAATAATACTCTGCCCACATGTGACCGTCAACCACACTCTTCTGAGAACCCTGAAAACCAAAACCCACGTTCACCCTCGCAGGAATACCGACCGCGCGACAGAGCGCAACGAAGAGGTACGAATACTCCGAGCAATCTCCCGTCCCATTGACCAAAGCCCAAAGAGCTCCCCTCTCCTCAGTCTCCGAAGTATAATGAACGTGCGAAGTTACGAAACTGTAAATCCTGAATACCATGTCATGAATGCCTTGAGCGCCTTCAACGATGCTCCGTG
>JBGOYH010000116.1:0-6936 GCA_041479575.1 Bathyarchaeia archaeon | reverse complement strand
GCAGTATGCGTCTCAAATAGACGCACTATATGCGCGCTGCGCTCTCGCTTGCGCGCCGAACGGACACGCAAAAGCCAAACGTTACGCTGAACCGAGAGACTAGACTAAATAGAAAAAGGGAGAGTTATAGCGTCACTCTAAAGGTACAGTAGCCAAGCGAAACCTGACAACCTTTTCGAAAAACCGCTTCAACAAAGTTGACGCTTTATATAAGGGGGGCTATAGTTTTCCCGAGCACAACAGACGCTAGCTTCTCAACAGCTTGAATTTATATAAAAGGGGCTACAGACTTTTCCGCGCAACAGACCCCACTGAAACGAAGCTCAGAAAATGTACTGCAGGTTTTTATCCTGTTTCTCCCCGATTTCCTTAAGCGACTCGTACTGGGCTTCGACAAGTATTTTCAACGTGTCGATGTTCTTCTTTATGCCCTCAATCTCCAAATGCTTTTCCAAGATTCCAGACTTGGCAAGCTGCTGGTCGATATTGTCAACCTCAATTTCCAAAACCTTAACTTTAAACGCGAAAATCTGAAGAGTATACAAAAGGCTAAGCTGGGCTGAGAGCCGCTCCAATCGGTCTAGCTCGAACGCTTTACCAAACAGAGCTTTGACTTTCTGTGCTTCAGATGCATCTTTTGAAAGTAGCGTCTGCTCGTAAATTGGAGTCTGATTTGCCGCTGCTTCCTTGTTTTCTTCAAGTGTTTTCTGAATTCTCTTCGCGGTTCGGTCAAGCATTTCTAAGACTTCGTCCAAGCTTTTGTCCCTCTTTGAGTCCCTACACATTTTGAGATTAGGGTTACTTGTGATTGTCCATATTGAACTTTAAGCTTTTCCCTCTAATGCTGAAATAGAAATGCTGTCCGTTTGCAATGCAGCTGTTCATTCCTCTTTAAACGCTTGATTACATGCATAAAACTTAAACGTGCCAAGCCTTGAAGTGTAGTGGCTGGTGCGGGGGTACCCGAGCCAGGTCTAAATAGGCGGCCAGATCAGTGCCTAAGATATGGGGGAGGACTTAAGATCCTCTGGCGAAGGCCTTCGTGGGTTCAAGTCCCACCCCCCGCACCTCAATGTTAAATACGTGGATTGAAAAACGGAACGGTTACGGATAGTACTGGTTGAAGTGATTTGCCAAGATTATTGCGTCGTAGATGTCGACTGCATTGTCACCATTAATATCTGCGTTCGGGTTCCAGTTTGAGCTGCCTGGCTTGGAATTGTAAGCGTTGGCCAATATTATAGCATCGTATATGTCCACGACGCCGTCTCCGTTGATGTCCCCCATGAGTATGCCTCGTACGCTGACAAGGTGTGTAGCATTGGCTTGGAATCCATCCGCGTCTGCAACGTTCAGATTTACCACATAATCTCGTACAGTCGTGTAAGTATGAACTATCGTGGGGTAGTAACCGCTCGTGACATTGCTATCCCCAAAGTCCCAAGAGTAAATCACAATCGGTGCGTAGCCTGTTCCGTTCCAGCCTGGTGTGGAACCTGTACCGTTAAACATCACCGTCTGGTTTACCCTTGGAGTGGATGGATACCATACAAAGGCAGCTGTCGGTGTAGGTGACCGTGGCGTGACTGTGACAAGGCCGTCGACAGGGGGACTCACTGGTATTTCACCGCCCTTGCCGAGGAGTCTGGCATTGAAAAGATGGAGGATACTCACGTGCTCCAAGGGAAAGATTCCTTGAATGAGGACTACGAATTGGATGGTTATGAGCAGCACATTGCTGCTAGGAGTACTAGAAGGGTCGCTCACATCAACCTGCAGTGTTCCCGCACTATCATTTACAGCAATGGTCCCCCATAGGGTGGCCAATCTATATGAGGTCACGTGTATGACCGTGTCGTTGTAAGCCAGTTCGAAGGCAGCATCGTTACACAACGAGTCATTGGATAGCTGGCAGACCGTGACATTGACATCGAATTTTTCCCCAACGGCAGATGCTCTATATGGATTTGGAAATGTGTCAACACGAAAGTAAGGGTTGCTTGCTTCAACTGATTTGAGGATGTTAAAAGTCTGAGCTAGCAGGCTGACCAAAAGAATCGCAACAACAATTCGAAGGATCCGTTCCAAATCCTTTCTTCTCTACGGTTTTGTACTCAACGCGCGGGCCATTAGAACGTTGGTTCCATAACATATATGATTTTTCGTTCAATTTCTTAAGTACAAAAGTGCGCGTGCTTCTCATGGCTAGAACTTGGCGTACGCGCTATCTTGGAATTTTCGTTTGCTTCTCAGTTCCATCCCAACCTAGGATAGCGCGCGCGCTTGACTTGTTTTCTATATGTGAGTGGTTGCACGAAGTCGGCAAGTAAATAAATGAACAGTCTTTGGCAGCTACGGGTAGTGTTGGTTGTAGTGGTTTGCTAGGATTATGGCGTCGTAGATGTCTATTATTTCATCTGCTTTCAAGTCTGAATTGGGGTTCCAGTTTGGACTGCCTGGCTTGGAATTGTAGGCGTTGGCCAGTATTATGGCGTCGTAGATGTCTGCGGTGAAGTCACCATTGATGTCGCCCAGAATCGACACGACCAACACTCCTTCGTAGTCGTTGTCCGTCGTGTCCGTCTCGCCCGGGACAGGCGATGCATGAACGCTGAGCGGGTAGTTGCCCTTAGCCCAGCCCGAGACGTTCAGGCTGAACGCTAATGCTGTGGAGTTCCTCTCCATCAAACTCAACACTTGCTCCTGAATAGCCTTGCCTATTTGAAGCGTGAGGTTGAAGGTTTCAGCCTGAATCCCATAGTTCAGCACAGTTGCGTTCACCCAGACAATGCTGCTGTAGCCTTCTGGCACGACTGTTCTCAATTCAGGCGCTTCGACTCCCAGGTCATGTGGTCCAGCGTACGGTTTCATAAGCGGAAAGTTGTCAAGGTTGTTCGAATCGATGGCGTAGGGTGTGTCGCCTAATCCGTCGCTGCAGCTGTCGTTCTGGTACGGGCCGCTTTGCAGGTCGGCACCACTGTAGTCGCTCCAATAGTTTCCCCCAGAATAATAGCCGTCGTCCCAAAGGTTATCACCAGTATCGTCTGAAGCCTGCTGAACAGAATTGTTGACGATGATGTTGTGGGAGAGTCTGTTTTCGACAGAGCCAATTAACGCTATTCCCTTGGCATTTGAATTGATAAAGTTGTCCGTGAAGTTATTGCCCGAAGCTTCAATCGAGACTATTCCTTGATTGCGATTATGCGAGAGGTGGTTGCTCGAGAAGCTGTTGTCGTACGAGAGGAGAACTTCAAACCCATGTCCATGGCCCCAACCTTGACTGCCGCTTGACTGAATGGAGTTGTTCAATGCAGCATTGTTATGGCAGTCGTACCAGAACAGTATTCCTGAGTGTTCACAGTTGGATATGTCATTTCCGGTCAGCGTATTCTCAGAGGAAAAAACCAGCCTGATACCATCGAGGGCAGACGAATTCGAACAGTTGTTGTACGCTATGTTGCAATCATTTGATGCGTGAAGCCCGATGTGCCAACCTTGGTGATCACGCAACTCGTTTCTCACAACGTTCACATGCGATGAATTCCACAGATTGATCCCGAAGTTGTTAATAGCCAAGATGTTGTCAGTCAAATTGACATTCTCAGCTGCTCTCAGTGAAACGCCAACTGTGAAGTTATCTCCGTACAGGTTCGACGTGATGTTGTTGGCGTTGAAGATGCTGTCTCTCAGGTCTCCCGCAACAAAACCTCCGAAGTTTCCTGTCACGTTATTCTCTTCCACGTTCAAGCCTGAGCAGTGGCGAAGATAAAGTCCTGCATAGTTGCCGAGAATAAGGTTATCTACGATGGTGCTGTTACGTGCATCGTGAGCACCTATTCCGAAACCCCGATATTTCGTTATTTTCCTGTCAAAGTGACCTGGGTTTCCCGTGACATCATAACCCTGAACCTTGATGATGTACCGACCGGGCGGTGGATCGAATAGCGGCGTCCAAGTGTCTTTATCCCTGCTTGCGACCCCGACGAACTCGTGTAATTGTGGGATGCCATCCATGTTGCTGTCATAAAAAAGACCAAGCGTTAACTGGGCTACGTCTGAATAACCAGACACTCTAACGTTAAGGATGGCAGTTTCGCCTTCAAGTTCCAAGAACTCGGTGTAACTACCATTGATGAGATCGTAGAGATAGCGCCAGACAGGTGATGCTGGAGGGTCAGGGGAGACCTCAAGGTTTTTTGCTAGGTCTGTTTCAAATGCACCATTGAGAACAATGGCATTTGACACGATCGCATCCCCACTACCGCTGATGTCTATGCCTGCTTCGCCATTCCGAATCATGAAATTGCTGATGTTTACGTTATCAGCGACCACCACGACTGAAGTGCAAGTTCCGTCACCGTCAATCACCGTGCCGAATCTGCTCTCGCCGACAAGCGACAAAGTCTTGTTAAGGAACAAATGTTCATGATACGTGCCGTTTCTCACGTAGATTGTGTCTCCTGCACCCGCATGGTTGATTGCATCCTGTATGCTCGAATAATCATCGGGAACTATTGTCAGACCTGCTTCAACAGAGGCGATCCTTAACGGCAAGCCTGACACGTTGACTAGCAAGAACAATAGTATTATCGTGGCGATTAGTCTGCTCATTTCTCCCCTTCATCGACCCTTCACGATGACGTATAGCGCGGGCTGTATATCATAGTTTCTGATCAAGGAAAAACGCGCAAATGCTTAAGGTCTACGTTTCTGGACAGCAGGCGCGTATGTCCCGATATATAGTGCGCTTTGCGGAATACATAGCATATATGAAATATTTCGACCAGAAAGATCTGGCAAGCAGATTCGCAGATTCAAAATCTACATGAATCTGGTCGACACCCTGATGCTGACACCATTGGACACATTCCGAGGACAAAGCTCTTCCAATCCCGTGGCCTCGATGTGCAGGGTCGATATACCACCCGCGCGCGCCGGGATAGCTTCAAACACTTGTTCAAACTTTCCTGAATGCTCGCATTTTGCTCTCTGTAGTCCAAAATTTATATAACGTCAAAGACCTTGAACAATGTGTCTCGCAGTCATCTGAAGGTGAGTTCGAGTTGTCTTACAGATACTCTTCTCCTGTTTATGTTGAGTTCGGGGAGTTTACGTCGCGCAGGGTTGGATCGATCGCCAAGTCGAAAGGATACAAGAGGATTCTCGTTGTTACTGATTGTGGAATCGTGAAAGCGGGGCTAGCTGACCCTGTTATCCAGTCTTTGCAAGAGAACAGCATCCAGTGCGTCATGTTCGACAAGGTTGAACCGAACCCTAAAGATGTCATCGTAGAGTCAGGGCTGCAAATCCTAAGAGAAGAAAGATGTGACTCAGTTATCGCAGTCGGTGGAGGCAGTTCTCTTGACGTTGGGAAGGCAGTCTCAATGATAGCCACCAACGGAGGCGAAGCCCGTGATTATGAAATTCGCACAGACACGAACCTAAGCGAAGCGAGAATCAAAAAACACCCACTTCCCCTCTTTACAGTTCCCACAACCGCTGGAACAGGAAGCGAAATAGACTTCTGGGCCGTCATCACCGACACTGCCAGAAAAATCAAGATGCTGATCGGCCAAGCTCCACTTCATCCAGGCGGACCGTACATGGGAGCAACCGTTGCCCTCGTAGACCCTACAATGACGCTAACGTTACCACCTGCACAGACAGCAGCCACAGGGTTTGACGCGTTCATACACGCACTTGAAAGTTACCTTTCTCCAGCCACTCCGCCACTATTCCGCCTCTTCGCACTTGACTCAGCTGAACTTTCTGCGAAGTACCTTCCAATTGCCTACACCCAAGGCAAAAACAGAGAAGCACGAGAAAAAATGATGCTCGCTGCACACATAGGAGGAATCTGCATAAGCTTCGGTGGACTGGGCGCAATTCACGCCCTGGCAGAAGCCATCGGCGGACTGCACGAAACAGTTCCACATGGCTACGCCCTTTCAGCAGTAGCACCCGCCGTATTGAAGTACAATTCACCCGCCTTCGCACAGCAGTACTTTGAACTTGAAAGGAGAATTCACCCTGAACACTTCAATCTGTCTCCTCAAAGAAGAGTTGATGCACTGATCAAAACTGTCGTTGATCTCATTGAAGCGGTTCATTTGCCCCAGAATCTAAGAAATCTGAACATCAAACTCGAAAGCTTGCAGGAAATAGCCGACCATGCAGTAGATGCCATAGAGATGACCTCGAACCCCCGCAAATTGCAGACCAGCGATCTTCTTGAGGTACTGAAAGAGGCTTTTTGAAAGACATGCATTGTATTTGCATTGTCTGTGTGTGGTTGCAAATCAACTCTCGGAATCATAGACGACAAGTTATTCCTTTCTGTTCTTTCATCACAGAAAAGATAAACATATTCCAGACCTTTCGTGCGGTCGTTCATTAGAAGCCCGAATTCTATCATGACTCCAGAATTTGGATAACATTCACCGCCATAACTTTTCATACTTACATCCATCAAGACCAGATTCGACAATTTCAATTCTCTCATTACTTTCTCGAGTATCTGCTTGCCATCAAGGTCACGGAATTCATCTGGCGGATAAGACCATTTGTCATTCCTTCCTCAACGACTTCTTTCACGCAGCCTATGAAAAACTGCTTTTGTCTAGGTGCCGAGATGACTACCTCAAGAGAGATTTGCCGATACTGATTTATAGCATTCACTTTTTTTCAGTCATCATTAAACCTTGTAGAATTATTCTATAGAACTAACGTCTATCAGTCTTTGCGAGGTAGTTTTTGATTTTGCGGAAAAGTTATAGCTGTTCAATAATATACAGCTAGGTTGGTGTTCAGATTGCTTGAAGGCAAGAATGTGAATTTGAGGGTTGTGGAGAAGGAGGACTTGCCACTTTTTGCAGAATGGCTTAGTAGTCTTGAGGTCTTGGGTGAATACAATCCCCTTCGACAGGTTTCTAGACT
>JBGOYH010000115.1:0-6941 GCA_041479575.1 Bathyarchaeia archaeon | reverse complement strand
TGAAACAAGCAACGCCACAGAACTTCAAACTTGAGGAGTTCATATCGACAGCCCTAATTAGCTTGATAATCGGCATAGCCACCATATACGGAGGCTGGGCCTACACTGACATCGCTCAATGGCTCGGCAACGGAGGGCTTACAGTTTGGGTCTACTGGGTTGCGAAGATCACCGCAAAAAAGTTGTGGCCGAGTCTAACTGTCACGGCGACAGACGCAGGCCCACCGAAAACTTAGACTGGTACTTCCCCAGATCAGACATCCTCTTTTTTAACTTCTTCTTTTTGCTTTCGCTTTTCAATTTTGAGGTTGAGAATGAGTTTTGTGAAATTGTTCTACATGTGGACATAATCTTTAAGTCATCGTATTCCGTGTTTTTGACAGAGGCTGGTATCGTGCGAAACAATACAGATGGTCCGGCTGACGAAATTCGTTGGAAAATTATTAAGGCGATGTTAAACGATTTTCCGCAACTTCGGCAACGCGCAAAAGAGTATTTGGGAGCTGGAAGCACCCGATAGTTTCTGATTTTTGCATTTTAGGATAAGCCTTCTTTTCGTCTTAGTTTGTTATGCGTCAGGCATTTCCTGAAAATATCCACAAAACGACCTTAAAATCATATTTCGAGTTGGTAGTCAAGGGAGATTGAAGAGTTATTCTTTCAATCCTTTCTACCTACTTCAGTGCAATCACCTCTAGACCTTTTGTGTGTACGTATTCATACTTAACAAATCCATGAGCTTTCTAGATTCTGTTTTCTCAACTCCTTATTTTTCTATCCACTTAGCGGACTCTAAGAAATTTGTGCCTAACCGAGTGCACGTCGGGCAAAAGCCTTTAAGGAAATCTGGACCTACCTAGTTTTTGCGGAAAGGGATCTATTTTGGATGCGTGGTTTCCTAGTAAAAAGTTTGAGTATAAAGGGGGCGAGTTCGGAGAAGTTAAAATGATGCCCGACGGCCTTATAGTAAGACCTCCAGCAAGCATGGCTAAGAAGCTCGCCTTTTTAGCCCTAGGCAAACTAGCTACTCCCAAAGGTACGGCCTTCATTATACCTTACGTGAATATTAAGAACCTAAGAAAACTAGAGGTAAAGCCACTCTTGGTTGGTAAGAGACCCATTATTGAACTCGAATTTTCGGACGAGACGAAGGACACATTGCGAACACTTGCTTTTGCACCATGCGAGAGGAAATTGCCAGTAAAGTACAAGACCGTAGAATTCTACGAAGAACTCATGTCCAAGGTTCCGGGCGTCAAGAAAACATCCTAGAATGATAAATATCAGCAAAATCTTAGGAAATGCTTTGAAAGAACTGTTTAGGCGAGCAGAAGGCACTAGCAATCTAGAAAAGCGCAAAGATTGCCCGAATAACTCTCGAAATAGTGAGTTGGTAGCCCGGGATACGTGACTTATCTCGTTTAAATTTCTCACCTAGGACTAGTGAAGTCGACAGATATGACTAGAGGAAAATATCGGTTTAAATATCGGGATTCAAATCCCATCCCCGCACTAGATTTGCAGAAGGTTTGCACGTCCCCATATGGGATCTCTAGATATTTTGGGGAATCTCTTGAATTGTAACTAGAAGTTTTTTTGCATTCTCTCGTATTTTATGGCTTACGTTCAAGCTTAGGAGGTGAATCCTAGCGGGACAAGATGAACACGAGACCCTTGAGACCCTGTTCAGAAACGTAGACTTAAGTTTTGCTCAAGACGTTGTGCACGGTTGTTTTCGCACTTCAGGCCCGGGAAGGCCTCCTAGAAGCCCATTAGGGCTCTTCAGATCTTTCATCGTCATGCGCATGAAGGGTGTTCGCAGTCTAAGAGAAATGACCAGACTGCTTGACGTGGATCCACGACTCAGAAAACTGTGCCTGATAAAGAAAAGGGAAACAGCGTATCCTAGAAGCGTTCTAAGCAGGTTCAGTCGAAAGGTTGGAGAAGACAAACTTACCCGCATAATAGAAGAGAAAGTCATTAAACTCTTGAAACAAAACGACGCAAAAGAAGTTGATGTTGTTTTTGACGCTTCGTTCATTAAGGCTTGGAGCACACGGAATCCATTGGATAACCAGAAAGGCTATTCTGACATGGAAGCCAGGGTTGGAAGAGCAGGCAAAACCTTCAGCTTAGGCTACAAGCTACATTTATCCATTGATTCAAAAACCATGCTTCCGTTGACTTGCACTTTTGCTTCCGCCAACCAGAACGAGAAGAAACACTCGCTGAGCATGCTAGAGAAGACGAAGTGGACTCTCAAACAGTCTGCGGCTAGATTGAGGAGTGTGATAGCTGACAGCCAGTACAGCGACTGCAAAATCAGAAGGGCTGTTGAGGAAACAGTGATTCCTTACCCGGCAAACCAGAAACACGGTGTCAAAGGGCTCCTTAGAGTAGACAAGAAGTTCAGGACTCATGGGCCAGAAGACCTGAAGAAGAAGTATCACAAGAGACCGTCCATAGAGGCGGTTTACAGCTTTCTGAAAACTCGGTACAGTTTAGTCATTAACAAGGTTAGGGGCTTGAAGAATGTGGCCTGCTACGCGCTTTACAGCCTATTGTGCCTGGTTCTGAACAGGGAAGCAGCTGAAAATCTTGGAAGACCAGACAAAGCAGTCTCACCAACTTACTTCAACACGTAATTTCGGGACAAGGCAGCTGCGCGCTCAAACGTCCAGAGTACTCGCAAACCGACCGCCTTTTAGTTGTTAAAGGGCGCGAAGTCAAAAGAATTGATTTATCAGGTTTGATATTGCTTGAGCTTCCTTGGCGAAAGCGTTTTATGTTGAAGACTATTTGAGCCTCTTTGAAGGACAGCAGATGAGGTTTCACACGCGATACGTTAGATTGCCTGATAATGTGTTGGATTTGTATGACGATTTGGTTTTTAGATCAGAACGAGTCATTGTCGGCAGGTCTCGGATTAGTTCAGCCAATTCAGTTGTTTTTGATGGAAAAGTTGTGTTAGCATCTGGTTATCAGATTGTGTATTTTGATATGATGAGAGAGTGGTTTAGTGTTGGCAAGATAAGGGACTTGGATGGGCAACATACTGGATACTATTGCGATATTATTACTCCTCCTCGCCTGTTAGAGGGCGGTGTTGTAGAGATTACTGATTTGTTTCTTGACCTATGGGTTGCTCCTGACCTCAGATACAAGGTTCTTGACGAAGAAGAGCTAGAAGATGCATTGAAGAAAGGTTGGGTTACAAAGCAACTGCATGAAACGGCAAAGAAAGAACTAAAGAAGCTTATTGCATTAGTAGAAGAGAGAAAATTCCCTCCACCACTCGTTAGACAATTAGAAGAAAAACTAAGGCTTTAGCTGAACCTTGCTAAATGTAAAACATGAGGTTTGTCCGTGTGCCTTGCATTCGGAAGGGCGGTTACTACAAAGAAGCAAAAAAGGGCTGCAGCCCTCAAAACTGCCAAGATTTGCCTATCAAACAAGCTCAAATTGAGCATAAAAAGGCAAAAGAAGAATAAATACCATTTTACACCAATTTCGGGACAGGCCAGCGCGCGTTAGGGCTTCCTCGACAACGGTGCGATGGAGCTCTTAATTTTGCGCCCGCCCAACCATAAAAGAAAGACCTAAATCGTGGTTGGTTCTTCTGAACCGTTTATTCGTTTGACTGAAGTGCTTGATGGAATATGGAGTTCGCTGTTGATGTTAGAGGGCTAACAAAGGTTTATGAGGGTAAGGTAAAGGCCCTGGATGGTATTGATTTGAGGATCGGGGCTGGTAGGGTTTTCGCTTTGCTTGGCCCTAACGGGGCTGGCAAAACTACTCTGATGAGGATCTTAACCACGCAGCTCAAGCCCACTTCCGGTGAAGCTTACGTTTTCGGACTAGATGTTGTCCGTGAGAACGCTAAAATTAGGAGGCTTGTTGGCTATGTTCCCCAAGAAGTGAGTGTCTGGACCGATATAAGTGGCTACGAAAATCTTCTCATCTATGCTAAAATCTACGGCGTTTCCCCTTCTAAAAGAAAAGAGATTATTAAGGATGCCTTAAAAATAATGGGGTTGAGCGAAGTTGCTAACGATCTCGTTAAGACGTACTCTGGTGGAATGATAAGAAGACTTGAGACCGCAAGCACTATGCTAATTAAGCCCAAGATTCTGTTTTTGGACGAGCCCACCATAGGCTTGGATCCCTCCGCTAGAAAGGCTGTTTGGGAGGAACTTACATCTTTCAAGAAAGAATACGGGGTAACGGTCTTCTTCAATACGCACTATATGGATGAGGCTGACCTCTACGCTGATGAGATAGCTATAATCAACGACGGGAAGATCGCAAAGCGGGGTACTGCCGAGGAGCTCAAGCGTTCTGTTGGAGGAGAAGTCATTCTATTAAGCGCGGATAATAATATCAACGAAGATTGTTTGGACAAAGTTAGAAGGTTGAGCTTGGTTAATGATGTTATCGCAGATAATTCGGAGCTAAGCGTCGTCGTCAAAGACGCAGAGACGGCTTTGCCTGATATTATGGAGGTTTTGAGAGTAAGTTGCGTTACCGTAAAGAAGATTTCTATAACCAAGCCGACTTTGGATGACGTCTTCTTAAAGTATGCTGGAACCAGACTTGAGTCTGGCGGCAGAATTAGCGAGGTTAGACAAGTTAGAGGCAGGATCAGGAGGGGATAGATTTGATGGACTCTTTGAGAAACATGCTTGTCATGATTGAACTTGAGCTTCGGAGACTCAAGCACGATAGAACAGAACTCTACACTAGGGCTGTTCAACCTATCTTATGGATCGCCATCTACGGTCCCATTATGAGCGCCGTCAGGGCAATACCTACTGGGGGTATACCTTATACAGACTACATTACTCCAGGTGTGCTGATACAGTCGACAACTTTTGTCTCCATCTTCTATGGTTTAACCATCGTCTGGGAAAGGGAGTCAGGCATTTTGAAAAAGCTCCTAGTCACACCTGCCTCGAGATACGCCATTGTCATAGGCAGGTCGATGGCGTCAGGTGTTAGGGCAATATTTCAAGCCCTAATCATCGTTCCAGTAGCGTTACTCATTGGAGTCAGCTTTGTACCTAATATTGCATATTTTGTTTCAGCTCTTCTGATAATATTCTTTGCTTCCGGAGGCTTTGCAGCAATATCAATCCTTATCGCGTCTTTCATGAAGACTAGAGAAAGATTCATGGGCATAGGCCAAGCCATAACCTTCCCACTCTTCTTTGCGAGCAACGCGTTATATCCTGTTCAAATGATGCCGCCCATCTTGCAGTGGTTTTTACGCGTTAACCCCATGAGCTACATAGTCGACGCTGTAAGGAGCTTGATGATTAGCGGGAATTTGGCCTACCTTCCAATCGATTTGGCAGCTATTGCACTTTTCGATGCGATAATGTTTGTCCTAGCCTCAGCAAGCTTCAAGAGGATTATAGAATAGGTCTTGACTTCGAGGATAAGCGCGCGCACTAATGTGGCAAAACGTCTTTGCGTGAAGCAGTCTGATGATGCTAAAGCCCTTTTCTCTGGAGAAATGAATTCACTGCGTTGATGAGAGCTTCGCATGCCGCTCGTCTGGCTTCCAGAGAGCCATCGATTTCTTGGCTCTCGATCTCTTTTTCGTGATCTCGAATCTGCTCCATGACTACCTGTTTCCTTCCTCTGTATTCTTCCTGCAGTCTCTCTTGTTCAGCAGTGAAATGCTGGACGGCTAATGTGAGTTCGGTTTGTGCGGCGTTCAGTCTTTGCATTGCTTCTGTCTCTCTTTGTGCCTTAGTCTTCTTCGAGATGGCTCCGAAGATGCCTGTTTTCATCCGAGTTATACGATTCAGTTCTTGTGTGATGCCATCGACATTAGCAGACAGACGCTTCATTTCAGTGTCTTTCCGCCCCTCAAGCTTCTTCGTTGCAGTGGCATAGTCTTCTTCGATCCCTTCAAGTATCATTCTATTGTCTGAGAGACTCTTGACAACTTCCCCCACAGAAGCCTCCTCCATTCGTCTTTTTCCAAGATCAAGCTCAACGTTTGAGAGTATCTGCCAACATTCCCTTGCGATTTGATCACCTGCGGTTATACCTAGACTTGATTCAAACTCGGATAGGACGTCTCTCAAGTTCACTAGCCAACGGTCTAAGTGCTCACTGAACGGAGAAAGGGCAAATCTCTGGACCCCTAGGTTACGCAGCGTGTTCAGCGTTCTGTTCGCAATCTCTTCTGAGGTCGGAACATTTTTCTCCTCCGATATGAGACTGCCAGCAGATCGACGTTTCTGTCCCTTGGCTTTGGCCTTTTCACGTCTTGGTATTCCACGTCCTCGGCCAGAGCTTCCGGGCGACCTTGCCCGTTGTTGGTATCCCATAGACAAAGCCTTGTGCATTTGAGGTATTTATGGTCAGAGGGATAGACCGCGCATCTTGTTGATCATCTTGCACGCTCCACTTTTCTGCTCTGACATTCTAGCCTTTTCGACATTTCGTTTCACACTTGTGCAGATGAAGACTGCGGCGGGATAAACGGCGGCAATTCTTGCGGTCGTCTCCCCTTTTGAGCAAGCTGTATCCCTATGTAACCCGCAATCACAGCGGTGGCCGCTGAGACCATAGGCGAAAGCATGGTCCAAATGTCAACGTTAAATGATGGGTAGGGTTCATTCGCAAAGTACGACATTGCTAGAGCGATGGTGCTCAGAATTCCGTCGGTGAAGATGTAAGTCATGAAGGCTGCCACCAAGCCATCTTTAAGCGTTCCGAGCCTGAAAATGTATATTACCAATATTGCAACCAAGAAAGAGGGAACAAGATCAAGGTATACTGGCGAAAGTAGATTGATGACGATCGCCAACAGAAAACCGGAAACTCCGACTTTTATGCTTGGATCCATTTTTCAGACCTCAGTCGTATTCACTTCATGCGATTTTGACGCTATTTCTATCATAGGAACTTATGACCGTATAGGTCAG
>JBGOYH010000114.1:0-6957 GCA_041479575.1 Bathyarchaeia archaeon | reverse complement strand
TGCCATAGTCAAGAATGCAAGAATTATCTACGAGTATCCACAAGAGAGTCTTGAGGAGTCTTGAATGAGCGACTCAGCAGAGCTTTTCGAGGCAATTTCACATCCAGTACGGATAAAAATTTTGAAAATTCTTGAGAAGCAGCCTGCCAGCTTTGCATTTCTGAAGAGACAACTAGACATTGAAAGTAGCGGCAACCTCGACTATCACCTCAAGAAGCTCAGACAACTCATGGCGGTTCGTGAGGATGGACTATATGGTCTTACTGACGCGGGAAAGGAGGCGCTGCTGTCCATCGAAGCCATTGAGTCATGGAGGGAAATGGAACGCCGCAAAATGAGAAGACTTGAGAAAATGCCGAGAGAAGCTTTCTTCCTCGCATTGCTAGAGTTTTGCACTGCTGCCGTCTCAACGTTTTGGTTTCTCTCAGGATATTCGCCATTGGTCACGTTCACGGTGATCGAGTTTTCCTCAGGATCCCTGCCCATCATGATCGTCGCGGTTCTCGGTTTTGCCTCAGCCTTCGGGATTTTCACTGGCAGGCGATGGAGTTGGAAAACGGTCATAACTAAGTCGGCCTTGATAATGTTCGGAAGTCTGATCCCACTGTACTACTTATCTCTCCTTTTGGGAGCTTCCCCAGATGTTTCTTCGCAGTTCGCCCAATTCTATCCAACTGGAATTCTCTGCGCTGTGCTCGTCGTTTTAGAAGCAATCACGATGCCGTTGACTTTGAGACATCCGGTAAAGGATTTTCTCGGAGTGAAACCCATTACTCGACTGCCACGCCGCGCTATTATCGGAGGCATCCTAAGCGTAATCAGCGGAGTCCTGATAATTATCGGCGGGAGCATTAACACGTTCTCACCAGGTCTATACGGTGCTTGCACAATAGACATCCTGAGCAGTCTGATTTTCGCAGGTGGATTTGCAGTTGGAATAGGAGGCGTGCTTATCCTGTTAAGGAGCTACATGCTAGGCGCGCTGATGAGCATAATCTTCGGTCTCTTTCGGCTTCCACTCTATCTGGCAGCCCTAACAGTGCTTGAGAGACTTTTTGGAACCTCTCTTGGAATTACTACAGCCGCGTTTGTGATAGGGCTGTTGCCGATCGCCGGCGGAATACTTGCCCTAGTTAGCATGCGAAAGATCCGAGACTAGTTTCAATGTCGAGAGCGAGATGCTTCTATTTACTTTCCCTCAGCCTCCGATTTTCCACACTCTCAAAAAGCTTCTTGCCGAGGGCATTTTCCTTCAAAATGTTCAAAATGGCTTCCATCAGAAGTTCGCTTTGCGCGCGCTAATCGGTCAGAAGTCAGCCCGTCGGGCTTAACTTCATCCCGAAGAGAGCCTCAAAGTTCTTCGTGACATGTTCAGACACGCTTTCAGGTGTCAATTTCTGCAATTCGGCAATTGCATTTACAATTGTTGGAATGAATGCGGGGGTCGTTCTCTTGCCTTGGAAAGGCGGTTTGAAAAAACGTACGGGGCCGTCGGTTTCTGTCAACAGATTACTTATGGGAACTTTTCTGACGACGTCACGTATTCCGTTTGAATAAATGGTTGGAGCGCCTTCGGAAATGTAATACCCTTTTTCAACAGCCTTTGAAAGTGCGCTTATTGGGTTGCTGAACCAGTGTAGCAGGACTTTTTTGACGTTGTATGATGGAAGCATGTCAACGATTTGTGCTGTTGTTCCTCGAGAGTGAATTATGACGGGTAGCTTAAGTTCTTCAGCCGTGTGCAGCATCGAATCGAAGACCTTTAGTTGCTTGTCCCAGATGTTCATGTATTTGAAGTCCAGTCCTATCTCTCCGATTGCCACTAGTGACTTGTTTTGCGAGTGTTTTTTGATCAGATCTAACGTCTGCTGAAATTCATCTTCGGTCAAGTTGTTGACCGTCCAAGGATGAATCCCCAAAGCAGCGTAAACCATTCCTGAGAACCGTTCAGCCAATTCTAGACTCTTGACGCTGGTCTTCAAGTCCATAGAGTTGGAAACCAAAGCGACGACGTTGGCGCCCTTGGCTTCTGCCACAATTTCGTCGATGCACGCGGAATATTCCTCGTCTGAAAGATGTACGTGTGCGTCAACGAACTTCATGGCGGATTCACTTTGACCATCCACTCACGATGCGTTGCCTTTTATAATTTCCTCTTCTAAGAAATGTGATGGTTAGCAATGAAAGGGCGATGTCTCTTAATAGATACTTATGAGGATTTCTTGTCTTACTGGAAAGCTTCATGTTCTAAGAATGTTGATGAACAGGTTACTTTATGGCAGACTCGGTACATGAACGATTATCCTGAGCTGTTGCAGAAGCAAGTCAGAAACTACGAGGAGATGAAGGTAGACTGGCGAGAAATAGCCAGAAAAGTTCTGCAGTCTATACCACAACGTTTCAGGCTGATGCAAGAAGCGAGAAACAACCTTCTTTACGTGTGCGAACCTACGTATGCTGAGGCCATGAA
This sequence comes from Bathyarchaeia archaeon, assembly GCA_041479575.1. Classification (GTDB taxonomy): domain Archaea; phylum Thermoproteota; class Bathyarchaeia; order Bathyarchaeales; family Bathycorpusculaceae; genus DASPPK01. The sequence continues at coordinate 4,487 of JBGOYH010000114.1, read as the reverse complement.
AGTGTTAGGCTTGGATTTCAACGTGGCCTTCGTCATATACGTTGGTATTGGCTGCGGCGCAGGATGGGCAACCAAGTACAACAATCTGCCCGCGGTCCTGCTGGGCTTGGAAAACATTGCGGAGGAAAAATGGCACAGGAAAAACAAGCTTGAAGGTGTCGTAGCCCACGAAGTAGGGCACCTTGTCCACATGAAATGGCGCAACGAATGGGAAGCATTCGAAAGCGCCAGCGATGATCCGTTGTTCCGACTTTACGTTGAAGGATTCGCCCAGAGATGTGAACACGTTATTCTTGGAAAGGAAACATGGCACATGGCGTCAAGTAGGAAATGGCTGTCTTGGTGCGAGCAACACAAGAGTTGGTTAGCAGCAGAATTTCTTGAACGACTAGAGAAGCATGCCGCAACAAAGGATTTCTTCGGTTCTTGGTATGACATTCAAGGAAAGAAGCAAACAGGATATTTTCTAGGCCATGCGTTCATCCTCGACTTGGAAAAGACATACGCCCTAAGAGACATTGCGATTTTCAATCTTCGCAATGTTAGAAGACTTGGTCTAGCTTACCTGAAAGCCATCTGCAGTGGTGCAGTCATGTAGCAGAGGGCGACTTTTTGTGAAGGATTAGGAATAACAAACGTTAAATATGGCTTTAAAGAGAAAAAGAAGCTGCTGAGGACTGTTTATGGTCGATTTAGAATTAGCCGTAGCCCCAATGCATAGATTATGCAAGAAGGCTGGAGCAGACAGAGTAAGCGAAGCAGCAGCAAAAGAGTTGGCTAAGGCGCTCGAAGATATCGGCGTGAAAATAGCAAAAGAAGCTTTGGATTTTGCAATGCATGCTGGAAGAAAAACGATAAAATCTGAGGACATTGAAATCGCAGCCAAAAAAGTCATGGGCAGATAGCCCCATTTTGCCACTTTTCTCCTTTCTTTTTTCACGTATTCTCAATCTAAGAGTGCCTATACCTCTACCGCTCTAGGCTTCGAATCTGCAGAGTACTGGGAAAGTCTGTGCTAGAAGTTCAGATGCCGCATTCTACGAGCATTTTGGTCGAGAACAGGTTCAACGTAGAAAAACCCTTAAGAACCACAATTCAAACTTCAGTACTGGAAGCTGATCAACATGGGTGGCAAAAAGAAGCTAAGCCTGAAACAGATTGAACGTACTCAAGACAAGAAGGACGCTGAAGACAAGGAGAAGAAGAAAAAGGAAAAAGCGGGAGCGCCAAAAGAAAGAAAGCCCTCTTCGGTAGTTCCGCCAGACGCGAAGAGCGATAAAACTATCGGCGAACTGAAGAAAATGCACGTTTTGACGCCTTATTCTGTGGCATCACGTTTCAACATTCGCATGAGCGCGGCCAAGGACCTGCTGGATCAACTGCAGGGGAATGGCACGATCAAATTTGTTTCGGGAAATCACAACATCAAAATATACAGGATAGACTGATTCGTTCACAATTGTCTGCAATATTCTTTGCTGATTGTCGACGATTTGAAAGGTCAAGATCTATTTGGATTTTCCTTCTAGAATTTATACTGAAGACGAAGTCAGACAGGCCAAGGCCCTCATAGACAAGGGATACAAACATCGCCTAAGGGTCAAAGGAAGTGCTGATTTCAAACAAAGAGTGAAGCAAGCAATTGCTCTCATCAAAACTGCTGGTTATTACGATTTTTTCAGAACTTACATCCGAAGCATAGAGGAGATTGACGGTTTGACGCAGCTTCGCCAGTCAGAAGCTATGTTATGGGCGAATAATTACACGGTGGAGAACATGGTTGATGCAGCCAGCGTTTTTGTGCAGAAAGCCAACCACATGAAAGAGTATCTTGAAGGAACACTCTACTATGGCGGAAAGGCAGAGAAGCGCTCAGACGAGAAACGGATAGAGTTTCTCGAGGTATTGAAGTGTAAAAGCCATGAAAAAGAAGTAGTAGAGGAATGTGAAAGACTCATTAAAATGTGGAGAGAAAGCTCCCTGGTCTATTAGAGACCTTGAACCCTGATTTTTGTTCCACTCTTGATCTGCTTAAACAAGTCCAGATTGCCAGTTACTTTGCCGATGATGTTCACGGGACTGTACGGTTGTGATTTTCCGTAGAAAATGCATATGGCGCTTCCCATAGGCCAGAATGCAATTGTTCCTGTTTCAACAGTGGGTTTAGCTTTTTCTTCTCCCATTTTGATGGGTGTTTCGAAGTAGACCTCTTCTTTCCACTGGGCGGCTCTTCCTTCTATGGGGAGTTTTCGGACTATCATGTCTATCGTTCTCGGAGCCAAGAAGCGTACGAGCTCTCCTTCAGCTTCACCCATGCCTTCGATCGTGAATTTCACTTTGACACGGGAGATTTCTCCCTTTTCAACTTCTGTTTTTTCATTGCTTGGTGCTTTTTCATTGTTCGTTGCTTTTTCGTCGCTCATTACTTTTTCACGCTTCTCTTGATGAACTCGTCTAAGATGTGCTCAAGTGACACAGGCCCAAGAACCTTCAATTCATAATTGACTCTTACAGTGGGTTGTTTGATTGTCACTACTCTTCTCAGGTCTATGGGTGTCCCAATCACCACTACGTCGCATGGAGTGTGGTCGATTGTCTCTTTCAGCTCCGCGACCTGTTTTTCACTGTAACCTAACGCTGGAAGAATCGCGCCCAGGTGCGGGTACTTCTTGAATGCCTCTTTGATTGAACCGACGGCGTAGGGTCGCGGGTCGACAATTGTTGCTGCTCCGAACTTTTTGGCAAATATCATGCCGGCTCCATAGGGCATGTTTCCATGAGTTATTGTCGGTCCGTCCTCGATTACCAACACACGTTTTCCTTTGATCGCTTCTGGTTTGTCAGCTGTTATAGGTGAAGCAGCTTCCAGAACCGTCGCGTTGGGATTGACCATCTTGATGTTCTCTTTGACCTGTTTGACTTTCTCCGGATCAGCTGTGTCAACTTTGTTTATTATTATGACGTCTGCCATGCGCAGATTTGTTTCGCCAGGATGATAAGTCAATTCGTTTCCAGCCCGGTGAGGATCAGCTACAACAATGTTCAAATCTGGTTTGTAGAATGACCAGTCGTTGTTGCCGCCATCCCAAACGATGACATCTGCTTCTTTCTCTGCTTCTTCCAGGATTTTTCCATAATCAACGCCGGCGTAAACGATTATGCCGTTGTCGATGTGCGGCTCGTATTCTTCTCTTTCCTCAATCGTGCATTCGTACTTGTCAAGGTCTTCGTAAGAGGCGAAGCGTTCCCAGATTTGTTTTCGCAGGTCTCCATATGGCATGGGATGCCGAATTGCTGCAACGCTCAGGCCTTTGCCTTTCAGAATCTTGGCAACTTGCCGTGAAGTTTGGCTCTTTCCCGATCCTGTTCTGACGGCGCAGACTGAAACCACTGGGACTTTTGCTTTCAGCATCGTCGTCTTGGGGCCCATCAAGCGAAAGTCGGTGCCATTAGCGAGAGCGATTGATGCTTTGTGCATTATGTATTCATGTGAGACGTCGCTGTAGGCGAAAACAACTTCGTCGACATCGTGTTCTTTGATGAGTTTTGGCAGGTTTTCCTCAGGGTATATCGGTATGCCCTTGGGATATTTTGGCCCTGCAAGTTCAGTCGGATAGCTTCTTCCTTCTATTCCAGGAATCTGTGTTGCGGTGAACGCAACAACTTCGTAGGCGTCGTTTTTTCTGAAGCAGACGTTGAAGTTATGGAAGTCTCTACCAGCCGCGCCCATTATAATGACTTTGGTTTTCCGCATGAATGATACCTCTTAAAACCCCAGTTAAGGCGGGGGTTCAATACTAGAGGATGATTCTATTTAAACCTAGCGTGTAAGACTTAGCACAATAATCTTAGCGTTGTTTCGCCTATGAAGTCTATTTGCTTGGGTGTGACGCCTGGATGAACGGGTAAGGAGAAAACTTGCTTTGAAACGGTTTCTGTCACTGGCAGCCTGTGTTTTGCATATTTGTGGTAGTAGGGCATGAGATGAATAGGATTCACGTAGCAGATGAAAGCGCCTATTCCCTCTTGCTTTAGCTTTTCAACAAGCGCATCTCTCTTTTCGGCCTTGGCGTTTTTTAGCCTTACAGTGTAGAGATAGTAGCTGCACTTGAAACCCTCTGGTTCCGTTGGCAACTGAACCTTCTTCGTTTTTTCTAGGATTTTGCTGAGTCTTTTCGCGTTTTCACGTCTTTTCGCAACGAACTTTGGCAGTTTCCTCAGCTGCACTGTGCCTATTGCTGCTTCTATCTCTGGCATGTGATAGTTGTGTCCAAGCATGAGGGACATGTATTTCTGTTTCTCTCCGTGGCTTCGAATGATTCTTGTTGTCTCTCCGATTTCGCTGCTGTTAGTGGTGAGCATTCCGCCTTCGCCTGTCGTCATGTTCTTGCTTCCGTAGAAACTCCAGCACGCGGCATCAGCAAACGCGCCAGGAGGTTTCCCCATGTACATGGCTCCGTGGGCTTGAGCAGCATCCTCTATGATTT
>JBGOYH010000113.1:0-6960 GCA_041479575.1 Bathyarchaeia archaeon | reverse complement strand
CGGTCAGACCTCGGCATATCAACCTTTGAAAATACGTTTCAAGCGGTAAATGTACTTCGAAAACTGGGCTTCCTATGAGAACTACAGACATGACGAGCGGGATAAGTCGGGTTTACATTCGAGAGGCCCTGCAAAAAGCAGAGAACTGTTTCTTGTGCTACTTGGAAAACAGGTTCGAAGAAAGGTATCTTGACAACTACCTTACCTACTTGGTTATGGATGCTGGTGAAAGGGAAAGAATCATTGAAAGCAGAGGTTTCTGTAACTATCATTTCTACAAGATGTTCGCTTTCTCCACCAATCCTAGCGGCAGTGATGGTCATGGGATGGCTTTGATACTTGAGAGCGTAACAGAGCAGCTTTTGGATGATGTTAAGTCTCAGCAGCGGGCAAAGTCTGCATGGTCAAGGCGACCAAGACTACATCTGAAAAGGGGTTCTCGTTCGATCACGTCGTCAAGACTGTTGAAGACTGTTGCCCATCTGGTCAAGTGTCCTGCATGCGATCACGTTTCTACTATGATCCAGATCTACACCTGCGATTTCCTCCGTGAAGTTACTGAAGACGAAGAGATTCTGAAACTCTACGATGCGTCTAGGGGGATGTGCATTCCCCACTATGTCAGTGCTCTACTTATTGCTTCCAGAATGTCCAGCGAGAAATTGGGGTCCGCGGTTGAGAGAATCATTGACAAACAAATTCAACTCGTGGAAAGAATGCACACTGATCTTACTGAGTACATCAAGAAACAAGACTATCACTTTTCACAAAAAGATCGAGCTGGAACTGAGAAGACCGTTGGTGAGAGTCTAGTTAGAGTGGCTGGAAGGCGAGGCATAGAGAGAACTCTGACCTTGATGCAAAGATCAAAAGAAAGTGATATGTCATGAATCTAACACCGAGAAGATCCGCCAGATTGAGATCAGCGTTCTCCTCCGAATTGTATCAAAAAGCAGGAAGCGAAGAGGATGCCATCAAATTCGCGAAGATCGGACTACTGACCTTGCGAGTTGTTTCTCTTGAAAAGGAGGTCGCAGATCTCGCTGAAAGGATAGACAAGTCAAAAAAACGCATTACAGAGTTGCCTTGCATGATTGAGAGATCGGAGAAGTTGCTAGGAGAGATCATTGCAGACACAAAGACTCTTGAGAGTTTACTCCCGGGGAGAGTGGTTCGTTGAACGTGCAGTCGCGAAAGTCCCGTCCTGGGAGAATCTCGATAGGAAGGAACCGGGAAATCCTTGAACTAGCCAGAAAGCAAGGCATCAGTCTTGATTCTGAGGCTGTTCTGCGCATGGTTGAATTGGGCATGAAAAGAACACATTCTGAAAGTCAACTGTCTCAGAGAGTGAACGAGCTTGAGGAAAGGAAAAAGAGTCTGGAGTCTGAGTTCCGAAAAATTGCAGTTCAGAGAAGCACACTCGAATCCAGATTTGTCGGGCTAAGGAATCAAATCGGCAGAGTCTACCGCGATAACCGCGTGCTTGTCTTCCACCTGTGTGCACGCACACCCTCAAAGGATCGAGAAAGAAGGATGAGAGACGAATTGATGAAGAAATATCTTTGGGATCTTAAACCCAGTTAGAATTTCAAATGCCCAGACAGAGGATGAAGTTGAGAGTGGAGATGTTGATATGAATCAAGGTGTCATCTCTGGAAAGACGTATTACACGTGTTTTTCAACGTGGAGATGGATGAAATTCGGAGGATTGTGAAGCATGGAAGATAAATCAAGCGGCAATCAAAAAGGAACGAAATGGTTGAACAGAAATGTTGCTGCCATGGGTTTTACCAGTCTATTCAGCGACGCGAGTCATGAAATGGCGACAGCCATACTTGCACAGTTCTTAGTTATCGAATTGCATGGTTCTGCGGAAATTTTGGGGTTGATAGAAGGCTTGGCTGATTTTTCGTCAAGTTTCGTCAAAATATACTCTGGATGGCTCAGTGACAAGATTGGTAAGAGGAAGTCTCTAGGAACTTTGGGCTATGCACTCACTGGAGTCTTCATATCGCTGTTTGCCTTTGCCTCGAACGTCCTCCAAGTGTTGTTCTATCGAACAGTCGGATGGATAGGACGGGGAATAAGAGAGCCCCCGCGGGACGCTATGTTGGCTGAGTCTGTTAAGCCTGAAAACTACGGTCATGCATTTGGTTTTCATCGTATGATGGATACGCTCGGCGCCATTATTGGTCCAAGCATAGCGTTCATATTGTTGCCTTTTATTGGGTTTCGGAACATATTTCTCCTCGCGCTCGTGCCAGGGATTCTCGCGGTTTTAGTGTTCGCAGTATTCACACGCGAAAAAGTAAAGCCGAGGAAGACCGACGAGAGAAGAAAGTTCACAACTGATATCAAGCAGCTTCCACAGGGATTTAGACCCTTTTTGCTGGCAGTAGGCATATTCGGGTTGGGAAATTTCGCTAACACTTTTCTGGTCCTGAAGGCGAGTGAAGCCTTAGCTCCAAGTCTGGGAGTGATCGTTGCGAGCAGCATCAGCGCACTTCTCTATGTGCTACTCAACGTGGGCGCAGCAGTCTTTGCATACGTGTTCGGAGCATTGGGCGACAGGTTCAGCAAAAGAAATTTATTGGCTCTTGGATACCTAATTTTCAGCGCATACTGTGCAGGTTTCGTCCTGCTGCCGCCAAGTGTTATGAATTATGCCTTCCTCTTTATGCTTGCGGGGGTGGAGACCGGTGCAATCGACTCGGGTGAAAGATCGTATGCCGCGGATTTGTTGGGCGAGAACAACAGAGGAACGGGCTTCGGGGTGTTGAGCACGATTAATGGAATAGGAGACTTCGTCTCAAGCGTTGTGGCTGGAGTCTTGTGGACATTGATCTTTCCAAGCGCTGCTTTCTATTACGGGGCAGTCCTCGCCGCTATAGCCGCAGCCTTGCTAACAATCCGTAAATCAGCTAAACGATGAAAGACAACTGGAAACACAGGACGAAGAGAGCGCTTTGGTTCGCGCGCGCTGTACCATTGTTAACGTTTACTGTGCTTCGGTTTCTTTGTCTTTGGAAAGTCTTGCTTTAGATATGGACAGGCTTTGTCTTCCAGACGATCATAGTATCCTACTTCCCAGTGAGCGGGACTCATCAAACCATATTCAGTGCATCCGAGCATCCAAGATACTAGGTGAACCATCTCAACTCTTTCAGCAGAATTGAAGTAGTCCTCTCTGATCATCTCAACGGCTATTCTGCTCAGTCTGCTGAGAAAGCGGCAGAAGGCAGCGAATTTTTCAGGACCAAACTCGGCGATTCTCTTGTCAGGTTGCCAAGCGACATATTTCTCGAGTGGATTTTCAGCATCCGGGTCAACAGCGAACTTGTCTTCGGACAACATGGTTCCGAGCTTGAAAGCGACCTTGCTCTTGACAACCCGGGCAAGTTGGGATTCCAGCAGCATACGAACGCTCAACACGACATCATCGTCTATTCTGTCTCTGATTAGGAAGTGCAGATCTCTTACACCTTCAATGTCTTTGACGAAATCGTACAAATCTAAGAGTGAGTTTCTAGTTCTGTCGGCTTTGCACCGTAGAACAGCGACAATCCAATCATTAATTGACATGATATCACTCACACGAGTTTATCTTCCGGTTTTTTCACGTGCCACGAAGACTATTTGTTCTTATGGTCCTTGTTTGGCTTTTCTTCTTTCTTTCTTGCGCGCTAAACGAGTATTAGCGTCAAATCATGGTCTTTTGTAACAATTTTGCTGTAACAATCAGTAACAAATCCAGTTTTCCCAGAATTCTCAGAATTCCAATTAACACAATGGACTTTTGGAGGTGTTGTGGCACTTCACTGAAGCGCGCGCGTTCCCTGTGCTTCTTCTTTTTAGTCCTTTTCTTGGACGGCATTTTTCCTCACTGTATACAGCGTAGGAATACTAAAAAGGTTTACGTATTGCCTATAACAATAGCAAATTACAAATATTAAAACTGAACAAAAACACGGCTATGGCCTCGTCCAAAGCGGTGAGAATCTCTGCTCTGTCTTACCCCACGCTAGCCAATTACGGGTACACCCCCCGTTTGTGTCAAAAAGGCTGAATCTCTATGATGATTTTCTTCACTGCCAATTCACAGATCTTTCTTATTCCTCTCTTCCCACTTTCATAGCTGACTTTTATCAGGTTTGTTTCCTGTAGTTTGCGAACCTGCTCGCTGACATATGGTTGGCTTAGCTCGAGTCGCTGGGCTATCGTTGAAATGTCTAGATGTTCTCTTAAGAGCAACTGCAACACTCGCAGACTTGTCGAGTTTAACGCGTCAGCAACCTTTAGGGCGGCTTCACCCGAAACAACAATCTCCCCAGACATTACGAACAGCCCGGTGTACCATATGAACTTGAGCGTTTATAATGCTTGTGGGGTTTCCGATTAATATATCTATTTGGATATGCTTATTGCAGAAGTGTAGTTCTGTATTCAATATAGCAAAATGAAAGTATTTATAAGCAATTGTTTATATTAATTGCAGCCGTGTTATAAGAACAACACGAAAACTGAGGAGAGGCAGAAGCATGCCGAGCAAACAAAAAAAGAAGAAAGAACTTCCAAAGAAGTACACGAAAAACAAGAAGTAACTCAACGAACCCAGACAGAATCGAGCAAAGATTATGCGTTGGTCAGTGAGTAGTCCTGTCTCTGCCCCTAAGTGATCTACGACAAAAGCAAAAAACCTGGCCAAGACTCATGCTCACGATGAGTGTGCTTCCATGCTAATGCTCATTTTTCTCATTCTCGAAGTCTTGATTGTGCAACGCTATGCGAGCGCTTCGAATTGCGCGAGAATATTTTTAACGTTGCGTTTGAAGTAATTGCGGAGGTGTAGGCTGGCCTTGTTTGACGAAGTGCTTGGATTGTGGGGCAACGTGCTGATGCTGTTCGGTGCATTGGCAGTTTTAGCTAAGGCCAGCGATGTGGCAATTAACAATTCTGTCAAGGTTGCTGACATAACAGGATTTGGCAGGACAACCATTGGCTTCATCCTGGTTGCTTTTTCCACCTCGCTGCCGGAACTTCTTGTGTCCATTTTTGCTGCCATTAGACAAGAATCTGTGGGGGTCGCAGTGGGCAACGTATTGGGTTCCAACATAGTGAACATCTGTCTGATATTGGGCATTTGCTTCCTACTAGTGACGTTGAAATGCCCCAGGTACGCATGTCTTTACCCGAGCATGGCAAGGGAAGAAGTAAGAAGCCTATACTTCGGGCTCTTCGTCTCTTCAATAATCCCACTGAGCTTGCTCTATCTGGAAGAGGCCAGCCGATTCATCGGAGTCATTTTATTGACAGTGTTTGTTGTCTACCTTTACCAATTATCAAGAATAAGAAACATGAAAGAAGAAGGCTCACTGGGACCAGAGAGACAGAAACTCCGCAAGTACGCACTTATCACACTGGCGGGAATTGCTGGGGTCGTCGCCACGTCCTATTTCATTGTTGACTCTGCTTCTTCCGTTGCCAAGAGCGCAGGGATACCGCCTGTCATCATAGGCGCCACTATAATAGCGTTCGGCACAAGCGTACCAGAGCTCGCCACAAGTATCACGGCAACTCGAAAAGGGCACCTAGACCTGGCTTTGGGAAATATTGTTGGCAGTTGCTTCATAAACGTCACGTGTATCTTGGGAGTGACATTGGTTTCTTCGCCATTGAACGTGAACATGACGGCCTTCTCCAAACTTGCCATATTCTCGCTCATAACAAACCTATTCTTATGGTACTTCCTGTCAAACGAAAAACTAACATGGAGAGAGGGAGCAGTCCTACTCTTTATCTACGCCTTGTTCTTGACAATCAGTTTCAGCAGCTAGCAAATGCGCTCTTTGCCAAAACAAATAGACTTTCGTCTGCATCAAAGCGCGCGTAACAAACCGTCAAGAAAATTTTTCTCTACGAAGGTTTGGTAACAATTATTAATTTTGGACTCACTTCTGCCTGTGTTGAAAGAATGGTAAAGTGTAACAAGTTACTTTGCGCGCGCTTGAGTGCTCCTACATCATCGTGCGTGCAGAATTGATGTGTTAGAAGCCGATTACGAGTGTTTCTGTGTAGACGACTCCTTTAATGCCTCTGATACAGTCGGTAACGAGGTTTCCCATTTCCTCGGTTGTTTTTGTCTCGACCATTACCGCAAAGTCGTAGCGTCCGAAAACTCCGTGGACTTCTTTGACGCCTTTGACTTTGCTGATCTCTTCTTTGAGAGTCTTCATAAGATTTAAAGTCTCACTTGAGCCTGCTCGTACAAGAACTAGAGCCCGAACCACTTCAAACACCATTGGGCTACGTAGTTGCTCAACGTATATATTTCTTTAGCGCGCGCCGTTCTTCAAAACCTGCCGCAAAGTTGCAGACGGGTCAAGATTCACTTTCAGGTGACAGAGCACGCTTCTTTTCGAATGCTTTTTCTCTCCACTTCTTCTTCCAGCTTTCCCATCCCGTCTTCACAAGTTTCTCTCTGAGCTCAGGTCTTTCCCCAACCCATTCTAGAAGCGTCCAGAAACGCCTCTTGTCTTCCAGCCTTTCCCATGGCACTCCCACTTCAATACACCATCTTGTGTAGCTTTTTTCAACCATCTCTTGGAGTTCGCCTGTGATTTCTACTTCTTCCACGTCGAATCCGTGGTCTCGCAGGTGTCTGCGTATGCCGGACAGAACGTACCCTGAGCAGACCTTAAAATGGGTTTCCATGTCAGGCTGCATAACTTCAACGATCTCATCGGCAATCTTCACCGCGTCATCCAGATACTTTTTGTTCTCGAAGTTTGGCGGCTGGAAGGATGAAACCGGAATCCTGCGTTCCATGTACCGGCGGTCTGGAGGCTTGAGGGCACCGATCACTACGCCTAAGATAAGGTCTCCCCACCCAGCGTCATCTATCAAGATCTCCCTTCTTGACACAAACCGATTCAACCCCATAACCCAACCGCCCAAGACCTG